>JBDTOJ010000148.1:0-27788 GCA_039933295.1 Chloroflexota bacterium | reverse complement strand
ACCGACAACACCGGTGACACGGCCGGTGACGAGACCGACAACACCGACAACACCGGTGACACGGCCGGTGACGAGACCGACAACACCGACAACACCGGTGACACGGCCGGTGACGAGACCGACAACACCGACAACACCGGTGACACGGCCGGTGACGAGACCGACAACACCGACAACACCGACAACACCGGTGACACCGGCCCGACTCAGGACATCCTGGGCACGACCGATGGCGGATCGAACATTCAGCTGCCGGCCACCGATACCCTGACCGGTTCGGGACCGTCCTCGTCCTACCTCATGCTCGCCGGGCTCGGCCTGATGGTCTGCGCCGGCGTCCTCTTCGCCCCAACTCGCCGCCGCGCGTCCGACGACGTCGCCTAGACGGCGCTCGCTGTCCCCGAGCAAACCTTACGACCGGGAGGTGCCCCTCCCGGTCGTTTGGATTCCTGGAGCTACGGGTCCGGCGAAATCAGTGATCCTGGCCACCCTGGTCCTGAGACCCCGACGGCGATGTCGCCGAGGGGCTTGCGGTTGGCCGGGCAAACCGCTGGAACGATGGCGCGCCAGTACGTCCGGCGCCACCCTTGGTCGTTCCTCCGCCACCGTGATCGTTGTTGCGCTTTGGTGCGTTGATCCGATCCACAGCCTTGTTGCTCGCATCGATCGCGTGCCCAATGGCCTCCATGTCCTTGTCGGGAACGCGATGCCAGAGGCGCTCGAGGACAGCCAGATGCAGTCCCAGCGCGGCCTTGAGCGTCTCGAGACGATCGTTGTCCGGTCCTGATTCGGCCTCATCGACTGCCGTGGCCACCGCGTCGCGGTACGCGTTGATCGCTGCGGCGACCGCATTCTGGTCCCCCGCAGAGGCAGCGCGTTCCAGATCAAGCACCCGAGCATCCACCTGGTGAAGGCGCTCGAGCGCCCGAGTGCTCTGGTCCGGTGACATCGCGGCGGTCTCGAGCCAGATCCGGGCGGGATACAGCGGACCTCCGGCGTTCGAGGCGGCGGCCACGCTTGCTGCTCCGCCGACGGTCAGCGTGGCTGCCAGGGCGAAGGCCGTCAGGCGGCGTCGACCATTGCGACGCCGGGACAGTCGCGAATCCAGCACGTGCATGCGGGCTTCTTCGATGACGCTGGACCGCATCCGCGTCACGGCGATCCGATCCGGAGCGAGCCGTGCTGACGCATAGGCGCCCAGCCGTCGCTCCAGTTCGTCCGTCCCCGGATGCTCTTCGTGCACGGTCACCTCATCCATATCGGTCGGCCACACCGGGGAGGAGTCCTTCGACTCGCTCCTCGATGTCCAGATCCATCCCGAGCGTCCTTCTCAGTGACGCGATTGCCCGGAACTGGAGCCCTCGGACCGTTCCTTCCTGTTTTCCCATCACCTCCGCGGCTTCGCGGGCGGAGAGCCCGGCGAAGAACCGAAGTTCGATGGCCTCGCGCTGCTCATCGGTCAGGCCGGCGAGCGCTCGTGATACGGCGTCCAGATCGTGTCGCACCGATGCGAGCTGCTCGGGACCCGCGTCGGTCGACGCGTGCTCCGAGATTGCATCCAGTTCGGCGTGATCGTGGCGGGTCCTGATGTGATCGATGATCGTGTTCCGGGCCAGACGAAAGAGCCAGCCCCCGAAGGGAATGCCCCGTTGCTCGTAGCGCGGGAGCGCTTCCAGGGCCTTGACGAAGACGAGCTGCGTCAGGTCCTCCGCGTCGCTCGGGCGATGGACGCGGCTGGCGATGAAGCGATAGACCGGCTGGTGGAACTCGTCAAAGATCCGCCCGAATGCCCAGGCGTTACCCGCCTTGGCATCACGGATGAGTCGCTCCAGCGCCTCTTCGTCGATTGTCACAACGAACCAAACCGCCCCTCGTTAGGCGGATTCCCCCTCCACGCCGGCAATGCTCCACCGTCAGGGGAGATCGATCAGGACCCGATCCATCCCGCGACGAAAGGCCAGCGACGGGAATCCCGCCTCGGTCAGAGCACGATACCCGTCAGCAAGGCCCCATGCGAACCAATCTGCTCGATGCGCGTCAGAACCGGTGACAGCATGCACCCCCCCGAGTTCCCGGTAGCGGGCGAGCGCCCACGGAGCCGGGTAGGTTTCGGCGACCCGATGACGAAGTCCGCTCGTATTGATCTCGAGGGCTACGCCTGACTCGGCGATGGCCGCAAGGGCAGGATCGAGCAGCTCGGGACGCGCGGCGAAGTCGGCCGGCCGGACCAGCGGGTAGAGGTACCGCTTCACGACATCGAGGTGACCGATCGTGTCGAACAGGCCGGACCGCGCTGCGGCGATGATCTCGTCGAAGTACGGCGCGACGACTTCGTCGATCGGCCGGCTCGTTGCCCACGTGCCGATCCGGCTCGGGATGTAGGGCGAATCCGGCCAGTCGTGGACCGACCCGATCGTGTAGTCGTAGCGATGGCGCTTGAGGTGCTCGCGGAGCTCTGGTTCCCAGGATCGGTTGTAGGTCAGTTCTGCCCCGAACCGGATGACCACCCCGCGCGGTGCCCATCGCTCGGCGGCAGCGCGCACCACGCGCTCGCGTTCCGAGAACGCCACGTACTCAAACGCAGGATCCCGCCGATCGAAATCGACGTGATCGGTGATCGCCAGCTCCTTGATCCCACGCTCGAGCGCCAGCGCAGCGTAGACATCGACCGGAACGTTGCTGTCGGGCGACTGGTCGGTATGGAGATGTGCGTCGAGCGGCAGATTCCGGCCCTGCGGGTCGCCGGGCCCTACATCGTCGGGCCCTACGGCGCCGGTCGCCGTCGTGGAGTTGTCGCTCACCCGCTGATCAGCCCGAGCCGCCTGCCAACGGTCGAGAACGCCTCGAGCGCACGGTCGAGATGCTCATCGCTCAGCGCGGCCGTCACGATGGTGCGCAGACGGGCCTGGTCCAGGCTGACCGTGGGGAAGACGACGGACGTCGCGAAGACGCCCGCTGCGAAGAGTTCCGATGAAAACCGGTTGGCCAGCTCCGAATCGCCCACGATGACCGGGGTGATCGGCGTCTGCGATCGCCCCGTATCGAACCCGAGGCGCGCCAGTTCGGCCTTGAATCGCTTGGTGCTCGCCCACAGTCGGTCCATCCGCCAGGTCTCTTCCTCCATCACGGCGATCGCCTCTCGACACGCGGCGGCCACAGCTGGCGGGTGCGAGGTCGAGAACAGGAACGGCCGCGCGCGCTGGACCAGGATGTCGCGCAGGTTTTGCGAACCCGCAACGTAGCCGCCGAGGACGCCCATTGCCTTGGACATCGTCCCGACCTGGATGGCGACCCGACCCGTCAGGCCGAAATGATCCACGGATCCACGGCCGTTCCGCCCCAGAACTCCTGAAGCGTGCGCGTCATCCACGAAGACCGCGGCGCCGTAGCGCTCGGCAACCTCGACAATCGCGGGCAGCGGCGCAATATCCCCATCCATCGAAAACACGCTGTCGGTGACGACGAGGATCAGGCGGTACGGCCCGCTACCATCGGCCCGGCCCTTCTCACGAGCCTCCTTGAGCACGGCCTCGAGCCCGGCGACGTCCGCGTGGGGATAGACCTTTCGGGGCGCCTTCGAGAGGCGCATGCCATCGATGATCGAGGCGTGGTTGAGGGCGTCGGACACGATCAGGTCGGCCTCGCCGGTGATGGTCGGAATGACGCCCGTATTGGCCGTGAAGCCGCTCTGGAATGTGAGCACCGCCTCGGTGCCCTTGAACGCGGCGAGCTCCGATTCGAGCGCTTCGTGGATGTTCATCGTGCCGGCGATCGTGCGGACGGCACCCGATCCCGCCCCGTATTCGCGGACTGCCTCGACCGCTGCGGCCTTGAGACGCGGGTGGTGGGTCAGCCCGAGATAGTCGTTCGACGACAGGCTGATGACCTCGCGGCCATCGACCGTGGCGACAGGTCCCTGCTCGGTGGACATGACCCGGAGCGGGCGATACAGGTGCTTGGCGTGGAGTTCGGCGAGCTCCTCGGCGAGGTGCGCCAACGGATCCGGGCGTGCCGTTGTGGTCATCGAATCGAACCTCCGAGCCGTCGAGGCGTCATGTCGTCCAGTCCATGATGACCTTGCCCGAGTCGCCGGACCTGGCCGCGGCGAAGGCATCCACATGCTCAATGAACGAGAATCGATGGGTGATCGCGGGCTTGATAACGAGGCCCGACTGGAGCATGACCGTCATCTTGTACCAGGTCTCGTACATCTCCCGGCCATAGATCCCGCGCAGTGTCAGCTGGTTGAAGACGATCTCGTTGATGTCGATCGAGATCTCGGCGGTCGGGATCCCAAGGATGGCGACGGCGCCACCGTGGGCCATGGTGCTGATCGCCGTCCGAAGCGCGACAGCGTTGCCGGACATCTCCATGGCGACATCGAAGCCCTCGACCATGCCGAGTTCGGTCTGGACGTCGTGAAGGTCTCGTTCCCGCGGATCGACGGCGATGGTCGCCCCCATGCGCTCTGCGAGTCCGCGCCGATACGCATTCGGCTCCGAGACCACGATGTGCCGTGCCCCGGCATGGCGAGCCACGGCAATCGCCATCAGGCCGATCGGTCCGGCGCCCGATACCAGGACGTCCTCGCCGAGAACCGGGAACGCGAGGGCCGTATGAACGGCATTGCCGAACGGATCGAAGATCGCGGCGACCTCCTCATCGATGCCCGGCCAGTGGTGCCAGACGTTGGCCATCGGGAGGGACACGAATTCGGCGAAAGCACCGTCCCGCCCCACGCCCAGACCGATCGTGTTGGCACACAGATGGCGTCGCCCGGCGAGGCAATGCCGACATCGACCACAGACGACGTGGCCCTCGCCGCTCACCAGATCACCGACCGTAAGATCCGCCACGTTGCTGCCAACGCGGACGATGTCGCCCACGAACTCATGCCCGACGACCAGCGGCGCCGTGATGTTCTTCGCGGCCCACGGATCCCATGATTCGATGTGGAGGTCGGTCCCGCAGATCCCCGTCTTGCGGACGCGGACAAGGACATCGTTAATCCCGATCTCGGGTTCGGGGACGTCGAGCAGGGTGAGTCCGGGGCCTGCCTCGGTCTTCACCAGTGCGCGCATGTCACCTCTCCTCGATGGTCGTCGGTCGCTGCTCGATGGTAGACGTCCGGCCCGGGCCGGTCCTCAGTCGCGGGTCACGGTCTCGCTCGGGGCGTCGGACCAGTCGATGACGGGATTCTCGACGGCCCCGATGCCATCGATCTCGCAACGGATGCGATCGCCGGGCTCGAGGAAGACGGGTGGAATTCGAAACACCCCCACGCCGGACGGCGTCCCGGTGGCGATCAGGTCGCCCGGCTCGAGCGTGATGTATCGAGTGATGAATTCGATCAGCTCCGGCACGCTGCGGACGAGATCCGCGGTGGTGCCGTCCTGCATGAGGATGGGGGTCGCGGAAGGGGTCGCTGGGCTGGCCGGGTCAGCACTGGCCGAGCCGGCTCCGGGGATCCGCCAGCTCCGGATCCCATGGCCCGCTGCGGGATCGAAGGCATCGACGGTCGTCATGACCGGGCCCACCGGCAGGAACGTGTCCGAGCCCTTGGCCCGAAGCCACTGGCCGTCGCCCTTCTCGCCCGCTCGCAACGCCTGCGGGTTGCCCTGCCAGTCGCGGGCGCTGACGTCATTCACCACGACATAGCCCGCGACGTGGGAGATCGCGTCGGCCGCCGCGACACGACGTGCCCGTCGTCCGATGACAACGCCCAACTCGACCTCGAGATCCAGCGCGTGGGTGCCCTCGGGCCGAATGATCGGTTCGCCATCACCGACGACGGTATTGCTGAACTTCGCGAAGAGGAGCGGCCGTTCCGGCGCTGCGCGGCCGCCCTCGGCGACATGCTCGGCGTAGTTGAGGCCGACGCACACGATCTTGCCCGGGAATTCGATCGCCGGGAGCGGCTCAAGATCGCCGACGGGGATGGCACGGTGGCGCCCCTTGGCCGGCGAGATTCCGGAACCGAGCGTGGCGGCTGCCTCGACGAGCGCCCGGAGGCGGTCCTCGGCGATGGCGAGGTCGAGCCCACCGTCCACGCTGCCCAACCGGATGACGGTGTCGTCGCCCGTCAGCAGCCCGACGGCAGGACCGTCGTCAGCGAGGAAGGCGAAGAACCGCACCGGTTTCGACCGGCCTCAGCTCGCCGCCGGCGACGGGCTCGCGGACGCATCAACGGACGGCGCGGCCGTGTCCGTCGGCGCCGGGGTACCCGTGGGCGCGGGCGTGGCAGTCGGTTTGGCACACAGGGGTTCCGGGTTGGTCCGCTCGCCCTCCCGGGCGAAGAACGCGTAGACCTGGTTCACGTCGAGGGTATCGAGTGGCAGCACGATACCCCAGACCATGGCGACATACGGCCACTTCATCTGGTCGAATCGGGCGACGATCGGTCCCACGCCACCCTTCGGGATGTCGCAGATCGGGCTGTTGGGGAACGAGGCGTTGAACTGGTTCAGCGCGGCCTGGCCACTTTCTGAGCAAGCCGTGTCACCACTTCCGCATCGATACAGCAGGACGAGTCCGCCGTGCTCGAGGTTGTGGATCCAGCCCTGGGGGGTGGCCTGGTCATCCGGGCCGTAGACGCCCGGTCGGATCGGGCCATCGCCCGTGGCGTTGTAGTGATTGCCGGTTGCCGGCGGGCACAGGGCGTACTTCACGAACGCACCCAGCGATACGTGGTCCCGCCCGAGGTCGGTCTGCGTGATGCCGAGCCGCTGCGTCGCGTCCGGTCCCGGCGCCGACGTCGGTGCCGGGTCCCATTCGGTCGCGCAGGCGTAGGCGGGTGAGGTGGCATTGAGGAAAGCCAGCGAGGCGATACCGACCAGCGCCAGCGCCGCGAGGCCCCACAGCAGCCGGCCCCGGTTGCGAGCGAGGAAGGACTCCTGGGGCACAGAACGGCGACTACCGGTGCGCCGGCTCGTGGACTTGGTCGGCGTCGTCAGTTGATTCGCTGTGTTCACAAACGGCCTCGTGATGCGGTGTTCATCGTCGAACGGGCGGCGATTGGCCGGCGATCAGACGGGTGGCTGTGCGTGCGCAAGGGTAGCGTGCCCGGCGCGCTCGCGCGCGAGGGACGTCTCGGGCCGCGTCGGCCGAATCTCTCCCCGCCGGGTCACGGTTCAGCGAGCCACGCCTCGGCGGCCGAGCTGCGCAGGCCGCGGATCAGCAGCGCCCCCAGTGCCCCGAAGAACACGGCGATCGGGAGCAGCCCCAGGTTGAGTGCCCACAGGATTGTCGGGATCGTGAGCGACGACAGCCCGATGGCGAGCATGCGCGAGGCGGCCTTGCGCTGCAGAACCAGCGTGGTCGTGAAGATCGTGTAGGCGAGCAGGACCATGACCACGACGCCGATCGGGCTCACCGGCGCGGCGATCGCGAGGTCCACCACGTAGCGCAGAGACAGCCCGATCCCGGCGAGGATGAGGAACGCATAGACCAGAAAGAGGCGGATCGGCCAGGGCATCCCGCGGAAGGAGATCTCCATTTGCTGATGATGCCGGAACTGGCGCCCGACGGTGCCGGACCTGATGCCCTCTCGCGAGCACTGCGCGGACCTATACTCCGTTCCTCGTGTCGGACCTTCCGTTCCAACTTGCGCCGGAAGCTGCTCGTGAACTGACGTCCGTCCTCGACGTCGAAGGGAAGATTCTTCGAGCTCTCGAGGCTCTCGGGCCAGTCGCGGGTCGGGACGTGCTGCTCGTCGACGCCGCGACATCCCCGCTGGCCGATGGTCTCATCGGCCTCGGCGCCCGCGTGCAGCACGAGGCCATGACCGCGCCGTTTCGGCCCTCTGTCGCCGACGAATCGGTCGATGTCATCGTTGGTCTCTGGTCGCTGTTCCGGGGTGTGACCGCCGAGGATCTCGCGGCCGCCGATCGCGTCCTCCGGCCTGGCGGCAGGCTGCTCGTGGTCCATGACTACGGTCGCGACGACGTTTCGCGCCTGCAGCCCGATCGCGAGGAGTTCGGTGCGTGGACCCGTCGCAACGGCCCGTTCCTGGCCGCCGGTTTTCGCGTTCGCGTCCTGCATTGCTTCTGGACCTTCGAGCGTCAGGAAGCGACGACGACCTTCCTGGAGTCCGCGTTCGGGTCTGCCGGCGCCGATGTTGCCGCGACCCTCAAGCGGCCCCGTCTGTCCTACAACGTCGCGATCTACCACCGGACCCGAGGCGGCGAATCAACGCCCGCGCCCTGACCGGAAGCACCTCGTGTCCAGGCGATCGTCGTGTGATCGCGCTCGCCGATCGGCGACCGACCCGGCATGCGCTGGTACATTGCGTCCGATGACTCAGCATCCCCAGCGATCCGCAGACACCTCCCGATCCGGCGCCCACCGCGATAGCCCGTTGAGAGGGCCGCATATCGGGCCTTTTGCGATCACCCCATTCCGGGTGATCGTGGTCCTCGCCTATGTCGGATCTATCGCCTACGTCATCTATGCGGTCCTGAAGGTGCGCGATTCGTCCCAGATCGGCATGGTCATGACCGGTCTCGGCGTCCTCGGCTTTGCACTCACCGCAACTTCGGCCGGCGGCGCCGTCCGCATGTGGCAGGCATGGAAGCTGGGCCTCCAGACGCCGACCATCCTGTGGGCGATATTCGGCGGCATCGCCGGCATGCTCGCGATTGGCTGTTTTGCCGGCGTCCTCGTCTTCTCGCTCCTGATGGGCGCCTGAACCGTCCGACGCGCGTGCAGGAGCCCGGCGAAAACCCTCTGGTAGACTCGCCCAACTCCCGGCCCCCATCGTCTAGAGGCCTAGGACGCCACCCTTTCAAGGTGGAGATCAGGGGTTCGAATCCCCTTGGGGGTACCAGAACCATGGCGGCACCGCGTGGCGAGGCTCGCTGCGCCATTGGACTCTGGGCGGAGCTCGATGTGCTCAGCCGTCACCCGGATCGTGGTGATACGATCGGGCCGATGGAGATCATGGGCATCCGGATCCCGACGGTCGTCTCGGACAACGTCGCACTGCGCTGCGAAGACTGCCTCGAGGTGATCGACGGAACTCCCTGGCGGATCAACGTGCTCGACGCGGTCGCGAGCGAGACGCCCGTGTCATGGGCGGGACGTCCGGTCCTCAATCCTGGTCCATTCGAGTTTCACCGAGACCCGGCTCACGTCCGGAACTGGATGCGCGCGCGTGGCTGGCTGTTCTGTCGGCGCGGCGAGGTCCGCGAGATCATGCGCCCGATCTCCATTCCCGGCGACGAGGTCCGGTGGGGCCTGTGCGACGGCATGCATCGCGACGATCACGAGTTCGTTCCGGCCTGATCCGACGGCTCGGCGCCGAGTCGACGAAGTCTGCAGATCGCCGGTTGACAGTCCGTCGGGCCGTTCGTATCCTGCCCCGGTTCCCGGACCAACCTCGATACCGAGATTTACCCGGGTTTTGGCTCGCTGGCGCCGACTGCGCTCGTCGCTCTTCGTTGGTCCGGAGGTCGTCCCGGCATGGTCCGCGTGGCGCAATTCCCCGTCGGTGTCCCGGGCGATTGGCTGGCCCTCGGACCGGCGAGCCGGATTCTGGGCGTGGACCCCGACACCCTCCGTCGCTGGGCCGACGAGGGGCGGGTGCGTGCCTATTCGACACCCGGTGGTCATCGCCGGTTCTCGAACGCCGATCTGGCCCGAGTCGCTGCCAACCGACGGCCCGTCCGCCGTCCGCTCGCCGTGCTCGGAGCAACATCCGATCGCGTCAACCGAGCCTATGGACGCTCGTATCGCTCCGATGACGCGCCGTCGTCCATCGATCGGATCGAGGGGGAAGCACGGGCGGCGTTTCGAACGGAGGGCCGTCGCCTCGTGGCGGTGCTGCTCGCCTACCTCGATGCGGCCGATCCAACGGACCGCGAACGATGGGAAGCCGAAGCGCTCGGTCTGATCGGGGGAACCGCCCGTCGCCTCGCAGAGGCCGGGGCGAGTGGCTCTGAGGTCGTTGCGGTCTACATCCGGGCACGGCAGCCATTCCTCACCGAGATCGCGTCGCTCGGGCGCCGGCGGGCGCTCGACGTGACCCAGCTCGCATCCCTGTTCGAACAGGCGGTCGGCCTTCTGGATCGACTCCTGCTCCATCTGGTCAACGTCCATGCGGCATCGCTTGCCCATCACCCCCGACACGAGGTCGTTCGATGATTCCTGCGCTCACGGCAGTCCTCGCCCTCGGTTTCGCCATCGCCCTCCTCGACCAATGGCGGGAGCGCCGTCACGCATTCCAGCTGGTCTGGGCCGTCGGCATGACCTTCTTCGGGATCGGATCCGCGGCCGAGGCCGTCGCGTCGTTCGCCGGCTGGTCCGAGCCGCTCTACCGGATCTGGTACCTCACCGGCGCCGCCTGGACGCCCGCCTGGCTTGGGCTCGGCACGGCGTTCCTTCTGAGCAAGACACGCTTCGGGTACACCTACGCCTTCCTGCTCGTCGGCGCCGGGCTCATCGCGCTGGTGATCAGGAACGCTCCTGCCTACGCCGGCGCTGGCCCACTCCCGATCCTGTACCTCATCGTGGCGCTCATCCTGGCCCTCGCGATCGGAATCGAGACGTACTTCCAGAACGCCCGCTGGACCGAATTCGCCGCCGCAGCGGTCATCGGGACCACCCTCCTTTCCGTTGGCCTGATGGTCGCGACCACGCTCGCCGCGCCGGGCTACGCCGTTGACCCGGCGACGGGCCAGCCCGTGGCGACCCTGATGCCCGGCTACCTGCGATTGCTGACCCCGGTGCTCAACTTCACAGGAGCGCTCAGCCTGGCGTTCGGGGCCCTGTTCTCGGCCTACACGTTCATGACCAAGCGTCGCGTGCTCGCGTACTCGCTCGACCCACGCCAATCAGGCGACCAGTTTCTGTTCAACCTGCTCATCGCTCCGGTTGCGATCATCGTCAACCTCGCGGCATCCATCCCGGGAGCCGCGCGGGACCTCGCCATTGGGCGCCTGAACAGTCGCGTGCCGGCAACCCTCCTCATTGCCATCGGGGCGTTCGTGGCGTCGGCCGGCGACACGCTCAATCGGTTTGGTGTCACCGCCCCGTTCGCGATTGCCAAGCTCATCGCGGTTGTCCTGCTGCTCGCGGGTTTCCTGGTATCGATCGAGGTGTTTCGCGAATTCCGCGTCCCGTTCACGAAGATCCGTCTCGGCGTGGCCCGTCGGGAGCGCGGCGCCGGCTCGCACTGACGGATCGGGGTTCCGCTGCCCGTCGCTGCCCGAATGACCGTGGCCGACTCGAGGCCGGATCGACTCGTACCATGAGGCCGTGGAACAGCAGCGGAGCCCGCTCCTCGGAAGCCTGACGGTCGCCCTCGCCGCGAGCATGTTCGGCATGCTCGGGGTGCTCTCGCGTAATGCCTATGGCTTCGGGATGACGCCGTTCGGGTTCGTGACCTGGCGGGCCGCCATCGGCGCCGCGGTCATGGCGGTCATGATCGGCTACACGCTGCGGCGTGGTGGACGTCTCGTGGGCTGGCGATCGCTCGATACCCGCGGCCGCGCTTCGATCGGGATCGCCATGCTGATGGGAACGACTCTGAATGTGGCCATGTTCCTTGCCTTCGCGCGCATTCCCGTCGCGATCGTGCTGCTGTGCTTCTACCTGTACCCCGCGATCGTCACGGCCGGGTCCGCGGTGCTCGGCTGGGAGCGGATGGACCGGCATCGGGGCACGGCACTGATCATCGCGCTCGCCGGCATGGTCGCGGTGGTCATCGGTGGGCCTGGTCTGGCGACAACCGGCGGTCTCGATCCAGTCGGTGTCCTGCTCGCCTTGTCGGCAGCAGCCAGCCAGGCTGTGTTCGTGCTGATCAGCCGGCACGGCTACCGCGAGGTTCCAACGAATCAGGCGATGGGCTTCATCCTCGCCGGTGCGGCCGTCATCGCCGGCGTGCTCGCGGTCGTCGGCGACGGGCCGTCGTCCCTGGGCCTGCCCCTCGCGCTGCCGGGCCTGCTCGCCCTGCTGATCTTCGCCGGCATCTTCTCCGCTGCCGTTCCGAGCACCATGTTTCTCGCCGGGATCCGCTGGATCGGACCGGTCCGGGCCGGGATCCTGATGCTCTTCGAGCCGGTTGTTGGGGTCCTCCTTGCGGCGCTGTTCCTCCAGGAGGCCATCGGGCCGCTCCAGGCCCTCGGCGGGTTCGCGATCCTCGGGGCCGCAGTCATGATCCAGCGCTCGCATCCGGCTGAGCCCGCGATGCTGCCCGCCGCGGAGCCGGAACCCGAACTCGCCGATGGATCCCCGGTGCCGGCGCCCGCCGCCGAGGACGAGGTAGCCCGCGCCGCGACGATATGACCGACATCGGACGTGACGACGTCGGCCCGGTCGACGGACCACTCATCGTCCTGGTCCATGGCAGTCGGCTGACGCGCGTCTCGTGGCGAGGTGTCATCGCAAGACTCGAGGAGGATCATCGCTGCGTAAGCGTGGACCTGCCGGGTCACGGGGATCTCGCCGATCATCCGTTCTCGCTGGATGCTGCCGCCGCGACCGTGGAGGCGGCCATCGACGACGCCCGCGACGGTCCGGCCATCCTCGTTGGATTGTCCCTCGGCGGGTACGTCGCGATGATCGTGGCAGCCCGCTCACCGGATAGAGTCCGGGGGCTCGTGCTTGCCGGTTCGAGTGCGGAGCCATCGGGGGCCACCGGCCGGGCATTCCGCGTGTTCGCCTGGGCATTGGTCGCGGCGCCGGAGCGGATGCTGGACGGCCTCAACTCGTGGCTGTTTCGGCGGCGCTATCCGTCGGACATCGCCGAGCCCATCATCGCAGCCGGGTACTGGACGCGCGGTGGCGCTGAAGCCGTCCGGTCCCTCACCGAGACCACCTTCCACGACCGCCTGGAGGCATTCGGGGGGCCGACGCTCGTGATCAACGGCGGGCTGGATGTTGTCTTCAGGCTGGGCGAGCGATCGTTCCTCAAGGGCATCCCGAACGTGACCAAACGCGTTATCCCCCTGGCTGCGCATCTGACGCCCCTGGACAGCCCGGAGGCCTTCGCGGCGGCCGTCCGAACGTTCGCGAGCGACACCTCGATCTGACCGTCGCACCGGTCGGGGATCACCCGGGTGGTATCCTCGGGGCTGCCCATCAACCGCCCAAGGGGTGTCATGCGCGTCCGAAAAGCAGTGTTCCCGGCAGCCGGCTGGGGTACCAGGTTCCTTCCAGCGACCAAGGCGCAGCCGAAGGAAATGCTGCCGCTCGTTGACAAGCCGATCATCCAGTACGCGGTCGAAGAGGCCGTCGCGGCCGGCATCGAGCAGGTGATCATCGTCACCTCGAGCCAGAAGCGGGCGATCGAGGATCACTTCGACCTGTCCTATGAGCTCGAACACCTCCTTGAGGAAAAAGGGGAGATCGAGAAGCTCCGCCAGGTGCGCCACATCAGCGATCTCGCCCAGATCGCCTACGTCCGTCAGAAGGAGCAGCTCGGGCTCGGTCATGCCGTCCTGACGGCCAAGGACCTGATCGGCCACGAGCCATTCGCCGTCCTGCTTCCGGATGACGTGGTGGTGGGCGAGCGCCCGGCAATCGGGCAGCTCATTCACGCCTATCAGCAGACCCATTGTTCGGTCCTTGCCGTGGCGGAGGTGCCGCCGGAGGACACATACCGCTATGGAATCGTCGGCACGATTCCGGGCCCGGATGATCTCGATCCGCGACTGCGACAGGTCACGTCCGTGGTTGAGAAGCCCGAGCCCGGTACCGCCCCGTCCAACTACGCGATCATCGGTCGCTACGTGCTGACACCCAAGATCTTCGACAAGCTCGAGCAGACCCAGCGAGGCTCGGGCGGTGAGATCCAGCTGACTGACGCCATCGAGGCGCTGATGGCCGAGCAGTCTGTCTATGCCTACGAGTTCGAGGGCGCACGCTACGACGCGGGGACCACGATGGGTTGGCTCAAGGCCACCGTCGACCTCGCGCTGGAGCGACCCGACCTCGCCGCGGAGCTTCGAGCCCACCTTCGAGGCCTCGAGCTTCAGGGCTGACGTGTCGTCACCGTGCCGGACATCCCGGCGTCGTACGCTACGATCCGGGTGCGTGGTGCGCCCGGCGTCGTCATTCGGAGGATCCCTTGGCTGAGATCGGCACCGTCCTCGGCGGTCGATATCGACTGCTCGAATTGCTCGGCCAGGGCGGCATGGCGACGATCTACCGCGCACGCGACGCCCAGCTGGAGCGCGATGTCGCGGTCAAGGTCCTGCGCCCCGAATACGGCCGCGATCCTGACTTCTTCGCTCGCTTCCGTCAGGAAGCGCAGTCCGCCGCCTCGCTCAATCACCCGGGCGTCGTGGCGGTCTACGACTACGGCACGGATCCTGCTGGCCCGTTCATCATCATGGAGCTGGTTGACGGCGAGGACCTGTCGTCGATCATCCGGCGAAGCGGCGCGCTTCCGCCGAAGCAGGCCGCGCGCCTGACCGCCCAGATCGCGAGGGCCATCGCCGCGGCCCATACGAGCGGCTTTGTGCATCGGGACATCAAGCCCAGCAACGTGCTCGTGACGAGCGAGGGCAAGGTGAAGGTCACCGATTTCGGCATTGCCCGCGCCATCGCGGAGGCAGCTCTGACCCTTCCCGGAACGACGCTCGGATCGGTCCATTACTTCAGTCCCGAACAGGCACGTGGCGAGATGGCCACGCCCGCCTCCGACATCTACAGCTTGGGCATCGTGCTCTATGAGCTCCTCACGGGCCGACGGCCCTGGGAGGGCGACTCGGCAGCGGCAATCGCGACGGCCCGCCTGACCGGGCCGGTCCCGAGCCCGAGCGCGATTCGCAGCGGCGTCCCCCCGATCCTCGAGGCCATTGCCCGAAAGGCCATGGCCACCGATCCTGTCGATCGCTTTGTTTCAGCCGAGGCCATGGCCGACGCCCTCGACCGGTTCCTCGCGGAGCAGTCCGCCGGGGCGACCCCGGCAGCTGCCGCTGGGGCTGCGGGCGGGCTGGCCGCACCATCCGGCTCCGCCGCTACGCTCGCGGGTGCCGCCGGCCTGGGCGCCGCGGCCGGCCAGGGCGCCGCTGCGGCCGGGGCTGGCATGCGTGCAGCCGGGGCCACGCCTGATTCCGAGGCGACGATGGCCGGAACGGCCCGCCCCAATCCGGGCGTGCGCCTGCCCTACGCTCCGGATGCGTATGCCGGTGCTGACGATCGGCCGCGACCTCGCCCGGTGGGTGCCGGACGGCGCCGTCCCGACGAGGACGACGATGACTCCGACGGCAACGGTGGTGGGACAAGCCCGTGGCTGTGGATTTCCGGCCTCCTGGCGATCGTGATCCTTGGACTTGCCGCCTTCCTCGTCTTCCGCCTGATCAACAGTTCGCCAACGCCCGGACCGGAACTGATCTCCGTGCCCAGCCTCGTGGGCCTGACCTACGACGATGCCAAGATCGCAGCCGAGAAGGTGGGTTTGAGCGTCGCCCAGTCCGCGTTCGAGGCGAGCACCCAGCCCGTCAACACGGTGCTGAAGCAGTCTCCCTCCTCCGGTGACAGGGTTCCTTCCGGAACCACGATCCTGCTGACGCTTGTGCTGGGCGATCAACCGGTCGCTGTGCCCGATCTCCGCGGCAGGGTGGAGTCCGAGGCGCTCAACCTCATCGCCGGCGCAAAGCTGCTGATCGGCACGCGTACGGAAGTCTTCGACGACTTTATTCCGATCGGTTCCGTGGTGAGCCAGGACCCTGGGCCGGGCCAGCTCGTGATTCAGGGTCTCGCCGTCAACTACGTGATCTCCAAGGGGCCCGAGCCCACCCCGTCGCCCTCGCCGAGCCCGTCGCCCAGCCCATCGCCGACTCCCTCGCCGACTCCCTCGCCGACACCAACTCCGACGCCGACCGCACCGCCGACGCCGACCGCAGCTCCGACCGCATCGCCAGGAACGCCAACGCCGACCTGAAAGTCGGCGCTCGGAGCGCCGCTAGGTCTCGAGATCGTTGAACAGCGTGACCCGGGCCGCCCAGGGATCGGCGAGCGGAGCCTCGGATGGGGGCGTCATGGTGGCCTCGCGTTCAGCTCGAACCATCGAACGTGACGCCTTCGAGCCGGCACTCGCCGACGGCGCCACGCGGTCGCGAACGAGCTCAACCGGAACGAAGTTCCGAGCCGGCTCCTCGTCGGGGCGCGGTTCCGACGTCGACCGCGCGGACGATCTCGATTCGGCCCGTCTCGGAGCCGCACCTTCCCAGCATCCACGATGCTCCGTGCCCATCAGCGGCAATCGTCGACGATCGAGACCGCAGTAGCCGACCTGGGCGGCAACGCTGCGCCGGAAGTGCTGGCAAGTAGAACAGGTGGTCGAGGATCGATGACACACCCAGCAGCGGGCCGTCTCCGCCTGGGGAGTGCCGCAGTTGGGGCACCGCCACATCGACATGGCCGCATGGTAGCTGCCGACGCAAGTCCCGTCGAGGCGGCGCGCTCGGGCGCTCACGCGCTCAGGCGCTCACGCGCTCAGGTGCGCCGCGGCGCTACTTGACGACGTTGATGGTCTTGGCCACGGACGTCGTGCCGTACTGGGACGTCGACACGAAGGCGGTCGCAATCCCGTTGCCGGTCGTGACGCTCTTCGGCAGGGTGGTGCTGAAGGTCGCGCGGCCGTCGGAGCCTGTGACCGTGTCCTTCGCGACCGGCGGGATGCCCGGGACCGTCACGGTGAAGGTGACAGAAGCGCCGCTGACGGGTTGTCCGTCCGGATCGACCACGAGGACCGAGAGTTGGATGGCCACGGGCAGCGAAGTGGTTGCGATCCGATAGGCCGATGACGTGAGGGTCGCGGTCAGCTTGCCGTTGCCACGGACGAGCGAGACGACGAGTTCACCGGTGTTGCCGGCAGGATCGCGACCCGCGATCGTGATCGCGTTCGCACCGGCCTCCAGCGGGAGGGTCAACGAGAACGCACCGTCACTGCCGGCCACCCCGGAGAACGATTGACCGTTGGTGGTGTTCTTGGCGAGCAGGGTCGTCCGTGGTTGAGTCGTCCCGATCAGAATGGCCGTCGGGCGGTTGACGGTGCCGCCGTCCTTCGGTGACGTCAGCACGATCTTGGGCGGGTCCGTATCCAGAATGAAGGTCACGACCGGCGACGGCTCCGACTCCACCGTGCCCTCGGCAATGGTGGCGTGGAAGTCATTGCGGCCAGGGGTCAGGTCCACCGGCACGATCATCCGGATGAGGTTGCCGATGGGGACCTCGGCGATCGGTGCCGGCTCCTGGCCCTCGAGCGTGAGGTAGACCCGCAAGCGGGCTGCACTGTTCCCGACGGCAATGGCGGGAACAGTGATCACCAGATCGACTGTCGCCTGGTTCGTATACGGCTCGCTGGGCGCGGCGACGACCGGTGCGTCCGTGGCAAGGAGCGCCGTCGCGGATGGCTCTGGGGTCGCGACGATCCTGTCGACGAATCCGCCCAGCGATGTCGAAAGTGAACCGATGATGGTGCCGACTCCACCGGTGGCCGTCATGAACACGGCGCCACCCAGCGCAACAAGGGCTACGACCAGGACCATGCGCGCGGGAAGGGCAAGCCCTCGTCGTCGGCGATCCAGGCCCCTGGCCTGCTTGAGCCGGTAGGCGTCGGGCGCAGGCACGCGAATGCGCTGGGGCTTGGGGCGGCCGGTACTCGGAGCGCGGGGCCGGACGTGCGACGATCGGCTTCCACGATTGGTCGGCATCGGTGCGTATGGTCGCACGGATGGCCCGTCGCCCGGCGTCGCTGGTCCAGAGCGGTGTACGCTGATGCCATCCGGGCAGGTCGGACGTTCGCCTTGGGCAGTGGAGGGAGCAATTGGACGGACGCGATCAGCGTTCGGAACGATCGGGCCGTGTCGCACAACACGAGACTCGGCGTCCCGACGGGCGACCCGCATTCGGCATCGGTCCGATTGCCCGTGTTCCCACGCTCGCGGCCCTCAACGGGACGGGGCGGGCCGTGGGACCGGGTCCCCGTTCGGACAGCGCAGTCGGCATGCCGGTCGGGCGACCGACCGATCGAGGAGTCCCCGGAATGGGTGCGGATCTGGCCCGTGCCCGCGCCTTCGGCCTCCCGAATCTCCGGCGCAACGTCTGTCCGCATTTCTACATGACCGGCATGCGTGGCGCCATCCCGATCCACGCACCGCACCTGCTCAAGGGGCTCGTGCGGCAGGATGCCACGACGTCACGCTGCCAGCTGCGCGGGGGCGTCCATCTTGAGCAGAACTACGTCGGTGATGTCTGCCTCTCGCCGCGCTTCAATCAGTGCGTGTTCTACGAGGAAGACCTGTCCGCCAGTTGATCGTCGCTCGTGACTGACCTCGACCCGTGACTGACCTCGACCCTTGAACGACACCGCCGATGCCCGCGCCTACCACGCCGCGGTCCGCGCCCTCAGCGAGCGGGGTCGGTTCGGTATTCGGCTCGGCCTTGGCCGGACCCGGGCGCTCCTGCACGCGATGGGCGATCCGCAACTCGCGTTTCGCGGCGCCCTGGTGGCGGGTACCAACGGCAAGGGCAGCGTCATCGCGCTGGCCGGGAGTGCGCTCCGGGCAGCTGGCATCAAGGTCGGCGAGACCCCGAAGCCGCACCTGATCTCGTATCGGGAACGCCTTCAGATCGACGGGCGGCCTGTTGATCCGGCCACGTTCACGCGGCTGGTCAACGAGGTGCTGCCGCTCGTGGCGGGCGTGGCTCGTCGCCATGGCGAACCCACGGAGTTCGAGCTCCTGACCGCGATCATCTTTCGATGGTTCGCGGAGTCCGGGATCGACATGGCCCTGGTCGAGGTTGGCCTGGGTGGCCGACTCGACGCGACCCACGCCTGGGATGGCGGAGTCGCAGTGATCACGAATGTGTCGCTCGACCATATGGATCGCCTCGGTTCCACGGTTCCCCTGATCGCTCGCGAGAAGGCCGCAATCATCGAGCGTGGCGATCTTGCCGTGACCGGAGCCGAGCCGCCGGCGCTCGGCGTCATTCGGCGACGATCGCGACGCATGGGCGTGCCGCTGCGCGAGGTTGCCCCGGCTCGGCTCATCGACTCTGGTCGGGACGGCATCGACGTGGACCTGCCGAGCCTCGGTCGGACCCAGGTGGCCCTGCGCGGGCGCCACCAGGCCGCCAACGTCGCCGTGGCTGACGCAACACTTGACGCGCTGGATGCAGCGGGGATCGCTTCGGTTCCATCGGAAGCCCGCCGACGCGGGTACGCCACGGCAACGTGGCCAGGGCGGCTGGAGCTGATCCGCGCCCACGACCGCGATGTCCTGCTCGATGGGGCACACAACCCGGCCGGGGCGGCCACACTCGCGATCGCCCTCGAGGATCTGCGGCCCCACCTCGGCGGCGGCACCGCCGCTGACGCACCGCCGCTCACCCTCGTCATCGCGGCGATGGCTGACAAGGACGCCGACGGGATCATCTCGGCACTCGTGGCGTCCCACGCACTGCGCGGTGCGAGGATCATCTGTACTTCGGTGGACGTGCCCCGCGCCATGTCGGCGGACGCGCTCGCCGGTCGTTGGCGGGCCATCGCCCCGGATCTGGCCATGACTGCGATCGAACCGGCTCGTCGGGCACTCGATGCGGCGCTTCGAGAGGCGCCTGGGCCGGTGGTGGTCGCCGGCTCGCTGTACCTTGTCGGTGACGCGCGCGGCCATCTCGTTGAGGATCGGCCCGACCGCGATCCGGAGGATCCGCGCCCTTGACCCGATCCACCGACGCGCTGCACTCGGTCCTTTGGCCCGTTGGCTCCACGGCCGGGCACCTCGGAACGACGCGCATCGGCCGGCGCGAATTCGCGTGGGGATCGCAGACGTTTGTCATGGGCATCATCAACGCGACGCCCGACTCCTTTTCGGGCGATGGCCTGCTCGACGCGGCCGGTTCCCGTGCCGGTGATCCGGCGTCGGCAGCCATTGCGGGCGGGGTCGGCCTGGCCATCTCGATGGTCGCGGCCGGAGCCGCCATCGTCGACATCGGTGGTGAGTCGACGCGGCCCGGCCATGCTGAGATCGACGTGCCCGATGAGGTCGACCGAGTTGTCCCATTGATCCGGGCGGTCCGGAGCGCGCTGCCCAACACGCCCATCTCCATCGACACGACGAAACCGGAGGTCGCGGCGGCGGCGCTTGAGGCTGGAGCGGACCTGATCAACGACATCTGGGGCGTGGCCGACGACGATTCGATGGTCCAGCTGGCGGCCCGACACCGGGTCCCGATCGTCCTGATGCACAACCGGAAAGAAGCTCGGTATACCGACCTGGTGGCGGAGGTCATCGCCGACCTTGAGGGCGCCATCGACCGGGCGCTCAGTGCCGGCATCGCACGAAAGGACATCCTCATCGACCCTGGCTTCGGCTTCGGCAAGACACCGGAGCACAACCTCGCGATCCTGCGCGAGCTGCCCCAACTGGCCGTGCTGGGCCGGCCGATCCTGCTCGGCACGTCGCGGAAGTCGACCCTCGGAAAGGTGCTCGATCTGCCTGTCGATCAACGCCTCGAGGCGACGCTCGCTACGACGGCGCTCGGCATCGCCGGAGGAGCGGATATCGTCCGGGTCCATGACGTTCGCGAGAACGTCCGCACAGCTCGTATGGCCGACGCCGTCGTCCGCGGAACCTGGCAGGAGGAGCCTCGATGACGTCCGACCGAATCCTGCTCACCGACATGATCTTCCAAGCACGCCATGGCGTTCACGATCACGAGAAGACGACCCTCCAGCAGTTCGAGGTGGACGCTGAGTTGTTCATGGACCTCCAGCCCGCCGGGCTCGAGGACGATCTTGCGCGGACGCTCGACTACAGCCGCGTCTACGAGACCGTCAGGACGATCGTCGAATCGACGACCTTCAACCTCATCGAGGCACTGGCCGAAGCGATTGCCCACGAGCTGCTGTCCGACTTTCCTGCGCTCGAGGAGGTTGTCCTGCGGGTTCGGAAGCCCCAGGTGCAGCTCGGCGGACCGCTCGCCCACGCGGGTGTTCAGATCCACCGGCGCCGCTCAGGCTGAGCCGCCCGAGCGGCCGCCGCGCCGGTCAGAGCTTCGCGGGTCGCGTCCCCAGGATCACGGACACCGAGATCGTGCTTGCACCTCGGATGATCTTGAGATCGACGGTCTGGCCAGGCGAGAAGCCCGCGAGGACCAGGTCCAGCGGATGCTCGGTGTCGACGGTCTGATCACCGACGGCGATGATGACGTCGCCCTCCTTGACGCCGGCCTTCTCGGCCGGTCCACCGGCCACGACGGCGGGTTGCGAAGCTCCGGTGGAATCCTGCGCCCGGCTGACCAATGCCCCGTGATCCTGGGACAACTTGTCCCGCGCCTGGACCTGCGGCGTGATCGGCTCATAGCGGATCCCGATGTACGGACGAGCGAGCGGCTGTCCGGCAAGCGCTTGCTGCATGATCGGGCGGGCGATGTCGATCGGAATGGCGAACCCGATCCCGTTGGAGCCGGTTGCTACGGCGGTATTGATCCCGATGACGTTTCCGATGGCATCGAGCAGCGGACCGCCGCTGTTGCCGGGATTGATGGCTGCGTCGGTCTGGATGAGGTTGTTGAGCCGATCCCCGCTCTGGACGGTGACCGACCGCCCGGTGGCCGAGACGATTCCCGACGTCACGGAGTTCGAATACGTGCCGAGCGGGCTGCCGATGGCGATGGCCAGCTGGCCGACCTGGAGGTCCGCAGATACGCCAACCGTCGCCGTCGCGAGGCCGCCGGCGTTGATCTTGACGATCGCGAGGTCCGTGAGGGTGTCGATCCCGTAGACCGAACCCTGGTATTGGTGGCCGTCCTTGAGTTCGACGGTCAGGGATGACGCCGTACTTCCGCTCGCGTCGGTCACGACGTGACGATTCGTCAGGATCCAACCGTTCGCATCGAAGATGATCCCGGATCCGATGCCCTGCTCGGGAATGGTGCCGCCCGCCGGATCCGCGACGGTGCCGGACACGAGGATGCGGACGACCGCGGGGCCGGCTTTCGCTGCCGCGTCAATGACGGCAGACGACTCGTCAATCGCGACGGGCACCTTGGCTCCCGCCGTGGTGATCGGCGAGACGCCGACGCCACCGGCGCGTCCGTCGAGCGCACCGCTGGCGCGGAGCAACAGGAACGTGCCGCTGCTCGCCAGGACTGCGGACAGGACTGCGGCCGTGATCACGGATCCCATCCCGGTTCGGCGCTGGCTGCGCGATGCCGCGACGACTGCAGTCGCGACGGCAGCAGTCTCGGCTCGCTGGTCCGCAGCGACCCACTCCTCGGGGGACGGCGCCCCGGCCGGATCGGCAGGCCCATCGGCCCAGGCGGCGGCCGCCCAATCGGGTCTCCGCTCAGGTTCGGGGGCGTACGTGGCTGGCGCTGACGCTGCGTCCGCTGTTGACGCGGGTTCCGCTGTTGGCGCTGCGTCCGCTGTTGGCGCGGGTTCCGCTGTTGGCGCTGCGTCCGCTGTTGGCGCGGCGTCCGCTGTTGGCGCCGGGTCCATTTGGTTGACCGCGGGATCACGCAGATCTTGGCCGTCGTTCTCGTCCTGGTTTGTCATCGGGGGTCAGTACTCACGTGCTTGCGAATGAGGGCCGGAACCGCGCTCGGCCCGGGAAGGGTTTGTAGCTATCCTGCCGTTTCCGGATTCACCTTCATATCGGTGGTCGATGAAGTTTCCACCACGATCCCAGGGGTCTGCGCCGGATCGTCCGGCCCCGATGGCTCAACGTTGCGTGGATCGCGGGGAAGCGCAACGGTAAACGTGGACCCGGCGTTGAGGCGGCTGGACACGCGGACCGTGCCGCCGTGCATCTCCACGATGCTCTGGACGATCGCGAGGCCCAGGCCACTGCCGCTGCCGCGCGCCTCGTTGGCGCGGGTGCCACGGTAGAACCGCTCGAAGATCCTCGGCAGTTCATCGGCGTCGATCCCGACGCCCGAATCGCCTACGACGATCTGGACGCCGAAGTCCGTTGGCGCCACCTCCACCCGGATTCGCCCGCCACGGGGCGTGAACTTGATGGCATTGCCGACCAGGTTCGCGACGACCTGTCCGACCCGGACCGGGTCATGGCGAATCCTGAGCGGGTGCTCGGGCAGGGAAACGGCAAGGTCGAGGCCCCGGCGTCGCGCCGCGGCGTCCGCCTGCTCAACGGCCTGCTCCACGGTTGCGCGGATGTCGTCCGGTCGGAGATCCAGCAGCACGAGGCCCGAATCGAGCTTCGACAGCTCGAGCAGATTCTGGGCCAGCCAGTCGAGGCGCTCCAGCTGGACGGCGCTCGCCTCGAGGAATTCAGCCCGGGCCGTTGGATCCTCGCCGGCGCGCTCGCGCAGGAGCTCGTTGAACGTCCGCATCGCGGCGATCGGGGTTCGGAGCTCGTGCGATACGTCGGCCAGGAAGTCACGGCCGCGGTCGCGATCCCGGCGGATGATCTCAACGCTCTCCTGAACCTGGTCGGCCATCGTATTGAACTGGAGGGCCAGCTCCACGAACTCTCTGGAACCCCACTGGGCAGGGTCGTCGGGCACGCGCCGTGCAAGGTCGCCCTCGGCCAACCCGCGACTGGCATCGGTCAGGCGGCGCAGCGGGATCGTGATCCGACTCGCCATTGCCGCTCCGGCCGAGATCGATACGACCATGGACAGGAGCCCGATGACTGCCAGGAGCCCGGTCGTCGTGGCCAACGCCGTGGCCCGATATGTGTAGGGGTTCGAGAGCGTGACCTCGATCAGATATGGCACGAGCGATGCGGGTACCGGGTAGGAGACCGGGACGCTCGTGATGAACTCGCGGGTCTGACCGACCGGCGCGCCGACCTCGAGGCCGGCCTTGAACTCGCCGTTTGAGGCCGGAACGAAGACACCGTTGAGCGAGGTCCCGATCCGGATCTTGACGTCGGCTTTGGCGAGTCGATCGGCGAGGATCCGTTCCTGTGTGTTGCGCGTCAGCTGGACCACGACCCGCGGATCGACGACGTTGTCCGCGCTCAGGACCGGGCTCAGGTTGCTCGCCGATTCGGCCACGAGGGTCACGTACTGGGCCACGCCGAGCGAGCGCGCGGTCAGGTCCTCGCGCTGCTGCTGGTCGAAGTAGTCGCCGAGCCGATTGACGACACCGACCGTGATCAGGGTCATGGTCAGGGCGAGGATCGCCACGAATGAGAGCGTCAGGCGCCCCTGAAAGGTCTTCGGAAAGAGACGCCGGAGTCCCCGCGGCTCATCGAGTCCGGCGCGCAGGTTCCTGCTGGCGGGCACCGCGGAGGCTGTCAGGCTCTGGGCAGCCGAGGGCATAGTGCGGATCGGCGCCGTAGACGGTGACGGGAGGGTCGACGAGATCTCGTCGTCGTGCTCCGCCATTTCAGCGTTCGGCGAATGCGTAGCCGACACCGCGGATCGTCTGGACGAAGATCGGATGGGTCGGGTCATCCTCGATCTTCTCGCGGAGGTGGCTGATGTGGACGTTGATCGTCTTCTCGTCCTGGTCCAGCGCCTCGTAATCGCGGAGGAGCTCGAGAAGTTCACCCCGGGTGTACACGCGCCCCGGTCGGCTCGCGAGGTGTCGAAGAATCTCGAATTCGGTCGGCGTCAGGCTCACCCGTCGATCCCCGCGCATGACTCGGCGTCGCTCGAGGTCGATGACCAGGTCCTCGTGGCGAATGACCCTGCCACCGACCGCGTCCGCGAGGTCGCCGTAGGCTCGCCGGAGCAGCGCCTTGACCCGGCTCAGGAGTTCGCGGAGCCCGAATGGCTTCGTGACGTAGTCATCGGCGCCGAGTTCCAGGCCGATCACCTTGTCGACCTCATCGTCCCGAGCGGTCAGCATCAGGACGGGGGCACGGGATCCGGCAGCCCTGAGTCGGCGGAGCACCTCGAACCCGTCGATTCCCGGCAGACGGACATCGAGGATCACGAGGTCCGGCGCCTGGTTGATCGCGAGTTCTAGCCCTTCCTCGCCGGATCGGGCCAGCACGACGATGTAGCCCTCCTGCTGGAGTGCGTACTCGATACCGCGGGCGACTGCGTGCTCGTCTTCGACGATCAGGATGGTGCTGGACACCGGCCGATCGTACATCGGGTGCGAGGGATGGGCTCCCGGCCGTTCTCGTGGTACCGTGTCGCTTCCACATCCAGAGGTATCGCCTGCCCATGTCCACAGCTCGTCCTTCTCTCGCGGCCACACACCGCGACGTCACCGGCAAGTCGGTGAACAAGCTCCGCTACAACGGCCAGCTGCCGGCGGTCGTGTTCGGGAATGGCATCGAATCGACCAATGTGTCGCTCGACGCCCACGCTTTCGAGCAGCTCCGACGCAAGACCAGCGCCAACACCCTGGTCGACCTGTCGATCGACGGCGCCAAGGCCCGACCCGTCCTGGTCCACGGCGTCCAGCTCAGCGTCATCACCCAGCGACCGCTGCATGCCGACCTCTACCTCGTCCGCATGACCGACGAACTGACGGTCGATGTGCCCCTGGTGACGTCCGGCGAGTCCGAGGCGGTCAAGCTGCATGGCGGGACGCTCCTGCACCCGATCTCGCATGTCCGGGTCAAGGCGCTGCCGGACCACCTGCCCCAGTCGATCTCCTACGACATCACTCGCCTCGTCGGTTTCGATGACGTCGTCCACGTCAGCGATCTGGAAATCCCCGCCGACGTGACGCTGCTGACGGACGCCACGGAGATCATTGCCCGCGTCCAGCCGCCGCGCGTCGAAGAGGAGCCGACGGTCGTCGGCGCTGCCGAGACTGCGGAGGGCGAGGCCGCCGAGGCAGCCGAGGGCGAGGCCGCGGCCGCGGGCTCCGACGAGGGCGCTTCCGAGGCCTGACCCCGGGCGAATTCCGGGACGGCGCGGCCAACTCGCGCGTGGCGAACCGGCCACGACCAACGCGACCGCCGATCAACCTTCAGGCGCCGGCACGCCGTTCAGGCGCCGGCACGCCCTCGAACGTACGCGACCGGCAGTCGGAGGCGCATCTCGTGGGGTCGCAGCCTGCGCAGTCGCTCGACAAGCCTGCGGCGGACCGCGCGACGCTCGCGCTCGACGAGATCATCGAACAGCGACGCTTCGGAGAAGTGCTCGATGAAAGCTGCGTAGCCGCGAGCGGACCAGCGGTGGGACAGGACACCTTCTCGGCCCACGACGTCGCGAAAGCCGGCGCGGCGCAGTCCGGCGACCGCCGCCTCGACGCTGGCCGCATCGCCATCGCCGCGGTCCGGTTCCGGCGGGTCGAACCCGAATTCGTCCAGCACCTCATCCAGGATTCGATCCGGTGGGTCGATCTCACCGTTTCCTCGGAGCCAGGTGGCGTAGCCGAACGGGGCACCCGGCCGAAGAACGCGGCGCGCCTCCCGCAGCGCTGCCGCTCGATTCGGTACGAGTTGCATGACGAACGACGACATGCCCGCATCGAACGTGTTGTCATCGAACGGAAGTTCGTCCGCGAAGGCAACGCGGGTTTCGAACCGGTCCTCGCGACCATGCGCGTCCTGGGCGTGGGCGGACGCCCAGGCGGCCATCTCGGAGGACGCATCGATCCCGGTCACATGGATGGTCGGCCATCGGTCGAGCGCGGCGAACGCGAGGGTGCCGGTGCCCGTACCGATGTCGAGAACATGTGGCGCTCCGCGGGTCGTAACGACTGGTGCGCTGTGTCCAGGATCGGCTGATGCGCCGATCGGCATGATCGGATCGAGGTCATCGAGAAGCCCGACCGAGGCTGGCCGGATGACCGGCGCCCAGTACCGTGCGTAACCCTCGGCGATCCGGTCGTATCGGGCACCCTGATCTTCGGCCATCGCGCCATCCTACCCGGACCGAACGGGCGGTTCGGCCCTTCGGTTCAGTTCCGCAGCCCCGTGACGCCGCGCGCACCGCGTTCCATGGTGTAGGTCAGAAAGGAGTCCACCATGAAGAAGATCCTCGTTGCCTACGACGGTGGCGACCCCGCGCGCCGAGCCCTTGAAACTGCTGCTGAACTTGCGCATCTCACCGGCGCCACGGTTTCCGTCGTGAGTGTCGTGCCCGTGCATATCGGGCGCATCCCGGTCGACCCGTGGGACGACGTCAGCACCCACGCGCAGGAGCTGAGCGAGGCCCGTGACCTGCTGCTCGCAAAGGGCATCGAAGCCGAGCTCATGGAGCCGACCGGCGACCCCGCCGCGACGATCGAGCGAATCGCCGATGAAGGAAGCTTCGACACGGTCATCGTCGGTTCGCGGGGCCTCGGCCTGATGAGTCGCGTGCTGCAGGGAAGTGTCTCGGAGCACGTCGCCACGCACGCCAGGGCCACGGTCGTCATCGCCCGCTGAGGAGTTCGGGG
The DNA here is from genome assembly GCA_039933295.1 of Chloroflexota bacterium. Classification (GTDB taxonomy): domain Bacteria; phylum Chloroflexota; class Limnocylindria; order Limnocylindrales; family CSP1-4; genus UBA5189. Next base: position 520 of record JBDTOJ010000148.1, on the reverse strand, counting down.
CTCGCCGGCGGGGGGCGGGCCCTTCGCCGGCGCACTTCGGCGTGGCACTGCGTCCTGGTGCGACGCCTCTACCGCCTGCCCGTGCGTCGCCCGCGCGCGCGTGCCCCGCCCCGCCCCCGAGCGGCAAGCGCCGACGCCCGCGCGCGCATGCCCCGCGCCCGCCCCCGCGGTGCCCCGCTGCTCGCCCGCCCGCGCCTGATCTTCAAGTTTCCTGCCTCCTCGACACCGGGGTACGGCAAGGTTCAGATTCATGGCGGTTTTGGCTGGTCGCCGGCGCCGGCGACCCAGGTTCGTGCACGGATCAGCTCCGCGAGATGTTGTGGAGGGCTGATTCCGGGCAAGTTCCGCGCCTTGTCGCACGGGGATGTCGATTTGGCAGGAAAGTGCGGGATCGCCTAGCCTGCACCCCGCCCGAGCTGCTCGCTCGCCCCGCGCACCCCCGCCCGCCTCGCGCCGCAGCCACGCGCCGCAGCCACGCCCGGCCCGCCCACGCCCGGACCGCCCGGCCCGCCCCCGCCCG
>JBDTOJ010000147.1:0-13837 GCA_039933295.1 Chloroflexota bacterium | reverse complement strand
TCCCGAGCACGAACCAGCGTCGCTCGCTATAGGACAGGCCATCGAAGAATCGACGGGCGTCGGCATGAGGGTCAAGCGCAGCGGCGAAGTCGTCCGGAACCGCAACTTCGCGCGGCGCGGTATCGAGCTCGACCTCGACGTCGAGGATGTCCCCGGCTTTCGCGCCGGTGGCCTCTCGGTTCTCGGCGTTGACGCCGAGCAAGTACTCTCCGCTATACACGGCGATCGTGCTCCGATAGGTGAAGCCGTTGATCGTGACCCGGACCGCCGGCCGCTTGCCGCCGCCGAGGCCCTCGACGATCGAGGCCGGCACCCGCATGCCCGTCGCCGTCTTGCCATTGAGTTCGAGTATGGCTTGAAACTTCATGCCCCGAATGTACCCGAGCGGGGTGATGCCCCGCGCCATCGCCGAACACCTTGCCATCGAGTGATAAGGTCTCGGTCCGGCCACCAGGCGCCGGATCGAAGCTGAGGAACCATTGTGGCGCGCGCGATGTGGAAAGGGGCCATCCAGTTCGGCCTCGTCACCATTCCGATCAAGCTCTACGTGGCGACGGAATCACGGGCCGGCGTCAGCTTCAACATGCTCCACGAGCCCGATCTCTCCCGGATCCAGATGAAGGTCTTCTGCCCCGTCGAGGAAGAGGTCATCTCGCGCTCGGACACCGTCAAGGGGTTCGAGTACGCGCCCGGTGAGTACGTCGTCATCACGGACGAGGACCTCGAATCGCTGCCGCTCAAGACGGTGCGGTCGATCGAGATCGAGCAGTTCGTCGAGTCGAGTGAGGCGGAGACCAATACCCGATTCGTGAAGCAGGCCTACTACATCGAGCCGGACAAGATCGGGCGCAAGGCCTTCGGCCTGCTCAAGTCCGTGCTCAAGGACAAGGGCCTGACCGCGATCTGCAAGGTCGTGATCAAGGATCGCGAGGCGCTCGCCGCCCTGGATCCGTTCGAGAATACGATGATCCTGTCGACGCTGTACTGGCCGGACGAGATCAGGGCGTTGTCGGAGCTTGACCTGACCGACGAGGAGCCCGAGATCAAGCCCGCCGAGAAGGCGATGGCCGAGCAGCTGATCGGCGCCATGACCGGCGCGTTCGATCCAGCCCAGTACCGGGACGAGTACCGAACCGCGCTCATGGAGATCATCGAATCCAAGGTCGAAGGCCGCGAGGTCACCGCCGCGGCGCCGGCCGAGGAATCCTCGAACCTCATCGACCTGATGGCCGCCCTCGAGGCGAGCGTCAAGAAGGCGAAGGAGGCCCGCGAGGCCATCACGCCCCCGCCGACCTCGGTCGCCGACGCCAAGGCCAAGAAGGCGGCGCGTGCCGACGCACCGGCAACGAGGGCCAGCTCCAAGGCAAAGGCGAGCACCGCGGCGGCCGACGCGGCCGCTGAAGAGGCCAGACCGGCGCGACGCCGCAAGAGCGCCTGACGCCCCGCGGCGTTCGCAATCCTGCCGGCATGCCGCTCGAGGAATACCGGCGCAAGCGTGACTTCAAGCGCACCCCCGAGCCCGCCGGCGAGCCGGGCGCCGTTGCTCCGGCTTCGTCGGGGCGGTTCGCGGTCCAGCGCCACCGCGCCACGCGCCTCCATTACGACTTTCGCCTGGAGATGGGCGGCGTGCTCGTCTCGTGGGCCGTCCCGCGCGGGCCAACGCTGGATCCGAGCGCGCGACGGATGGCCGTCCATGTCGAGGACCACCCGATCGAGTACCTCGACTTCGAGGGCGTGATCCCGAAGGCGCAGTACGGGGCGGGCGACGTCATCGTCTGGGACTGGGGTACGTGGGAGGCCGAATCGGAGACGCCCGACGGCGAGCGCGGCGTGGCCGATGGCGAGGTCAAGTTCCGGCTCGACGGCCAGAAGCTCCAGGGCCGTTTCACGATCGTCCGCACGAGCGGCCGAGGTGGACGCGGCGGTTCGGCGCGTGGGCGAGGCCGGGACGCGGATCCAGCGGCTCGCGCCTTCGAGGACGACGAGGCCGAGCAGTGGCTGTTGATCCACAAGAAGGACGAGTTCGCGGTCCCGGGCTGGGACGCTGAGGATCATCCGCAGAGCGTGAAGACGGGCCGGACGAATGACGAGGTCAAGGCCGAGCGCGATGCCCTGTGGATCAGCGAGGCTCCTGCGGCCGCGGCCCAGATCGATCTCAGTTCGGCCATCGAGGCGCCGATGCCCGGGTTCATCGAGCCGATGGCCGCGACCCTTGCCGATCGACCGTTCCGGGACGAGGACTGGCTGTTCGAGGTCAAGTGGGACGGCTACCGGCTCCAGGCCCATGTCCGGGACGGGAAGGTCCGGACGTTCACCCGGAACGGCAAGGACGGCGCGACCTACTTTCCGCGGCTTCTCGACCCGGCAACCTGGCTCGCGGCGGGCGAGGCAATCGTCGATGGCGAGGTCGTGGCAATCGGCAAGGACGGCCTGCCGGACTTCTCGCTCCTCCAGGAACGGATCGGGGTCAAGGGCACGGACGGACGGGCCGCGCCCGAGTTCGTCTTTCAGGCGTTCGACCTCTTGTACCTCGATGGTCGCTCGCTCCTCCGCGTCCCACTGGAAGATCGAAAGCGACTCCTGCGGTCCGTGATCCGTGAGAACGCGCGGGTGCGCTTCGCGAGCCATGTCGAGACCGAGGGCGTCGCGTTTCTCGAGGCCTGCGCCGCGCGGGGGCTTGAGGGGGCCATCGCCAAGCACCGGCGATCGCGCTATGAATCCGGCCAGCGTTCCCGCGCCTGGCTCAAGCTCAAGATTCGCCCGGAGCAGGAGCTCGTGGTCGGCGGTTGGACGCCGGGCGAGGGGAGTGCCAAGGATCTCGGGGCGCTCGTCGTCGGAACATACGAACGCGAAGGGCCCGACGACGCCGCCAGCGAGCCGCGAGGCGAGCTGCGAGGCGAGCCGCGCCTTCACTTCGCCGGCAAGATCGGGTCCGGGATCAGCGCGAAGACGCGCAAGGACCTCCTGGCGCGGTTGTCGGACCTGGAGATCGATGGGCCGCCCTTCAATCCGCCGCCTCCGAAGGACTACAAGGGCCGTTGGGGCGGCGATCTCGCGAGGGTCCACTGGGTTCGTCCGGAGCTTGTGATCCGAGCCGAGCTTGGTGGTTGGAGCCGCGATGGCATCGTCCGGCAGGGGTCGTACAAGGCCATCGAGATTGGAAGGGATCCGCTCGAGGTGACTCGCGAATCCGCGATGGAGACGAAGGCCGCCGTCCAAGCGGCCGAGGCTGAAATTCCTGGGGATGCCGGCACCCCCGCCGCGGCGCCCAAGGGACGTGGCAAGCGCGGAAAGGGATCAGTGGGATCGCCCGCCGGCAACGCCCCCGCGTCCGCCCTCGCGTCCGCACCGTCGTCGCACCTCCATCCATGGGAGGCGACGCCCGAGGAGCTGGCCGCGCTCGATGCCCTCGGGAAGGAGGGCGTCTGGAGTGTCGGCGGGGTCGAACTCAAGCTCACGAACCTGGACAAGCCGATCTTCCCCGCGCGCGATGGTGATCCCGATGGCCCGATCACCAAGCGCGAGCTGGTGCGCTACTTCGCGTTGATCGCGCCGGCCATGCTGCCGCACCTCGCCGAGCGGCCGCTCAACCTGCATCGATTTCCGGACGGGGCGGACAAGCCCGGCTTCTGGCAGAAGGACCTTCGGCCGACCGACCCGAAGTGGCTCCGCCGCTGGCGCGAGGTCGGGGTCGAGGCGCGCCAGGCCAACGAGCACGTCGTGGCCGACCGCGTCGGGACACTCTGCTGGCTCGGCAACCAGGCGGCGTTCGAGGTGCACGCGTGGACATCGCGTCTCGATGCACCGTTCCGGCCGACATTCGCACTCATCGACATCGATCCCGGCACGAACACGACCTGGGAGGAGACCCTCGTCCTGACCCGGCTCTTCCGGACCGCGCTCGGGCATCTCGGCGTGCGCGGCTATCCCAAGGTGACCGGTCAGCGCGGGACCCAGATCTGGGTTCCGGTGGTGGCGCGCTACGACCATGGCCAGACCTCGGACTGGGTCGAGAAGCTCTCGCGGGCGGTCGGAGCGGTGGTCCCGGACCTCGTGTCGTGGGAATGGTCCAAAGGCAATCGAGGCGGCAAAGCGCGGCTGGATTACACGCAGAACGCTTCGATCAAGACGCTCGTCGCGCCCTACGCCGTACGGCCGGCGCCCGGCGCCCCTGTCTCGGCACCGATCACCTGGGACGAACTCGATGACCCCGATCTACGCCCCGATCGCTGGACCATTCGAACCCTGCCCGATCGCGTGGCCGTGGTTGGTGACCTGTTCGCGGGTGCGCAGACGGATCTTCAGGAATTGCCGCCGGTGTAGGTCTTGGCTGCACCGAACGCGAGATCGATCGTGCGTCAGCGTGAATGTTGAAGGTCTATAGGTTGCCGGCAGCGGTCCTCAGTCGCGAGTCCGTCGTGCGCCCGACCGCTATCGAATGGGCACATTGAGCCGAGGAGAATTGTCGACGCCGCATGACCGCAGCAACGAATTCCGGATCAAGTCGATTCCGGCGGGCCCTCGTCCCGGCGCTCGTGATCGTGGCGGCACTCGGATGGGCGCAGGCACTCCATTCGACGCGCCTCACGTCAATCGATTATTGGGTATTCGATCAACAGAGCATTGGGGTCCTGGTACTTGGCGGCCCTACGGAGTCATGCTCGGTCGCCAAAGTCGTGGAATCCCCTTCGAACGTGCAGATCTGGACCGAGTGTCGTGGGCCGCTCCTCACCCTGGGCTCCAGTGCAGTCGGAATTCCGTTCTCGTATGGGGTGGCGCTCGAGGCGGAGCTCGGCAATCGCGTCGTCCTTGATGGCATGGGGAATCCGGCAACCAAATGTGAGATTCCCCTCTGCCGGCCCCCGGGATGAGTTGGGACCGACGGCCGGAGGAGAGGCCGTGTCGAGCTCAGCAGAGGGCGCCCTGAGCTAACCTTCACGTAAACGGCAAGGTTCGCTAGAATGGGTTCGTGACGAGCGAAACCATTGCCGAGGCCGCAGACCCTGCGGCGCCGCGCCTGTTGAAGATCGCCGAGGTCGCCGAGGAGCTTGGGCTCACCGCCCGCGCCGTGCGGTATTACGAGGAACTCGGCCTGCTCAAGCCGGCCGCGCGATCCGAGGGTTCCTACCGCCTGTTCGACGACGACGACCTGGAGCGGCTGCGGTTCATCCGCGGGCTGCGCGACGACGCCGGGTTCAGCCTTGCCGAGATCGGTCGCCTGCTCGAAGACGAAGACGCCCGCGAACGAAATCGCGAGCGCTTCCGTGCCACCGCCGACCTCGAGGAACGGCGACAGATTCTGCGCGATGCGCTCGATCGGGTCGAACGGCAGGCCACGAGCCTGCGCGACAAGTCCGAGCGAATTACGGCGATGCTCGATGAGGTCGAGACGCGTCGCGAGCACCTCGGGCGCCATCTCGCCGATCTCGAGGCCGGACGGGAGCCATCGCACACCGCACCCGCGCAATCCGTGCCGGCACAACCCGCACCCGCGGGGCCGAGGCCGTGACCAGGCTCAATGGCGGCCCGCGCCTCGCCGCCGCCGCCCAGTTCCGCGGCTGGCGGGCGCTTCGACATCGAAACTACCGGCTGTTCTTCGTCGGTCAGCTCGTCTCACTCGTCGGGACGTGGATGCAAAGCGTGGCCCAGGGCTGGCTCGTCCTCCAGCTCACCGGCGATCCGGTCTACCTCGGCCTGGTGGCTGCGGCGCAGTTCACGCCGGTCCTTCTGCTCGGGCTCTTCGGTGGCGTGCTGGCCGACGGGCTCCCGAAGCGGCGCACGCTCATGGTCACCCAGTCCATTTCGATGCTCCTCGCCTTCGCCCTCTTCGGGCTCACGGTCACGAACAACGTCGGGGTCGAGCAGGTCCTCGTCCTCGCGCTCCTGCTTGGCGTCGTCAACGCCGTCGACATGCCGACGCGCCAGGCGTTCGCCGTCGAGATGGTCGGACGCGAGGACATCGGCAACGCCGTTGCACTGAACTCGGCGGTCTTCAACAGCGCGCGCGTCGTCGGGCCGGCCATCGCCGGGCTCACGATCGGTGCAACCGGGATCGCCTGGGCGTTCCTGATCAATGGCCTGAGCTTCCTCGCGGTAATCGTGGCGTACCTCCAGATGGGCGATGACGAGCTCGCCGGAGCGCCGCGACTGGCTCGGCCGACGACGATTTCCGGGGTCATGACGCACCTGCGTGCCGGGCTCGCCTTCGTCCGCGCAACGCCAGCCGTGCTGGTCCCGATCCTGACGATCGGGCTCGTGTCCACGTTTGGAATGAACTTTAACGTGCTGATCCCGCCGCTCGCCAAGGACGTCCTGCACGTTGGGGCGACCGGGTACGGATTTCTCATGGCAGCTACGGGAGTCGGATCACTGGTGGCATCGATCTCGATCGCGTTTGGGCGGAGCAACCGGGTCATGCTCATCGGCGTCGGCACCACCGTCATGGGCATCGCCGAACTCGTCCTGGCCGCGTCGGGATCCATGGCCCTCTCGCTCGTTGCGATGCTGCTCACGGGACTTGGCGCGATCTCGATGGCGGCGACCGCCAACACCACGATCCAGCTGACGGTCCCGGACGAACTTCGGGGTCGCGTGATGAGCGTCTACACCACGGTCTTCGCCGGCTCGACACCGATCGGCGGTCTCGTGGCCGGCGCGCTCGCGTCACGCCTGGGCGCGCCAGAGGCGATCGCGATTGGCGCCGTGCTCAGCCTGATCGTAGGAATCGCGGTGATGGTCTGGTACCGGCGCGCCGGTGAGGCAGGCATGGCGGGCATGCCCGGCGGCACGCCAGTGCGATTGGGGGCACCATGACGCGAGCGGGACGTCGACGCCCGTCGTGGAAAGGGAACCGATGACCGCTTCTGGAATCGCGCTGGCCACGCACGGGCTGCGCAAGAGCTACGGCTCGCGACTCGCGCTCGATGGCCTCGATCTCCGCGTCCCTGCGGGTGTCGTGTACGGTTTCCTCGGCCCGAACGGGGCGGGCAAGACCACGACGATGCGGGTGCTCACCGGCCTCATCCACCCCGATAGTGGCACGGTGGAGATGCTCGGAACGCCGTTCACGCGACGGGACCGGCATCGCCTGTTCCGGGTCGGCTCGCTTGTCGAGTCTCCGGCGTTCTACCCGTATCTGTCGGGTCGTGACAACCTGCGCGCGCTCGCCGCGAGCGGCGGGCCCGGTGGTGCCGCCCGGATCGACGAGATCCTCGAGACCGTCGGCCTCCGGGAGCGTGGCGGGGACAAGGTCTCCCGGTACTCGCTCGGGATGAAGCAGCGCCTCGGCATCGGCGGCGCGCTCCTCAACGATCCCGACCTGCTGCTCCTCGATGAGCCCGCGAACGGCCTCGACCCGGCTGGCATCGTGGCGATGCGGGACACGCTCCGGCATCTCGCGTCCCTCGGCAAGACCGTGTTCGTGTCGAGCCACCTCCTGGCCGAAGTCCAGCTGATGGCCGACATCGTCGGGATCATCGCGGCCGGCAAGCTCGTCCGCGAGGGCCCAATCGCCGAGCTGCTCGCTTCGCAGGGCGTCGTCCGGGTCCGCGTTGCACAGGACGAGATGGCCCGCGCGCGAGAGGTCCTTGGCCGGCTCGCTGAGCCCGATCAGATCGTCCCGAACCTCGATGGAACCGGCTGGATCGCGATCCATGTCGGCGTCGAGCGCTCGTCCGAAATCAATCGGGCACTCGCAGAGGCTGGGGTGTTCGCCTCCGGGCTCACGTCGGGTAGCGATCTCGAGGCGCTCTTCCTGTCCCTGACGGACAGCGCATCGGCATCCGATCCCGACGGGATGTTCGCGTCGATCAATCGAACCGCGAGCCGCTCGACCGGCGAGGAGACCCCGGCATGAGGCTGTACGTATCGAGCCTGCGCAAGCTCACCACGCGTATGGCCTCCCTTTTGACGCTCGGGATTCTCGCCGGGCTGCTCGTCATGATCGAGCTCGCGGTCGCGACAACCCGAAGCGGCAACGGCGGGGGCAACGGCGGTTCCCGCGCTGCGCTGGCGCTGCTGACATTCCCGGGTGCCTATGACGCCATCCTTGGGTTCCTCCTCGGGTTCGGCGGTCTACTCGGCGTTACGTACGGCGCGGCCATCGCGGGTTCCGAGTGGAGTTGGGGGACACTGAAGACGGCCGTGGCGCGCGGTGAGAGCCGAAGTCGCTACCTGCTGTCCACGTTCGCGGCGATCGCGACGATGCTCGTGGTCGGCCTCATCCTGGCGTTCGTCATCGGTGTCGCCGGGGCGGCAATCGGGTCAACGATCGCGGGCATCAGCCTGAGCGGAATGAGCGATACCGCGATCCTCGACAAGCTGCCCGAGCACTTCCTGCGGGGCTGGATTGCGATCACCATGACCGCGGCCGTCGGTTTTACGGTTGCGAACGTTGCGAAGAGTCAGCTGGCCGGCATCGGCGTAGGCATCGCGCTCTATTTCGGCGAGGCATTCGCGACAATTTTCCTGCCGGATATCGTCAAGTACCTGCCGTTCAACCTCTCGAACGCCGCAGTCGGGGCGGGCGGCGGCTTCGGTGGGCCGGGCGCGGTCAGCACGGCCCTGAGCGCTGACACCGCGCTGGGGCTCGTGGTTGTGTGGCTGGTGGCGATGCTCGTGAGCACGGCCGTAATCGCTGAACGGGCCGAAATCACCGGCTGAGGCGGCGTCGCTCCAAGCGTAGCGGTGGCGCGCGGTCGGTCAGCGCGGCCCGCGGTAGGGGAGTCGAAGCAGCGCAAGTAGCGGTTCGCCGGTCGACTGTTCCAGCATGAATGCCGGTTTCCTACCGGGTTCGGTGGCCCCGTCGGCGCGGCGGATCCGGATCGCCACGTCGTCCCTGCCGGGGTGGTTCGGATCATAGATGTGGAGCGCGCCGCTCAACGCGGTTGCCTCGTACGCATATGCGAGGACCTGGTGGTTCGTCGTCAGGCCGAACGGGTTGATCCGCCCGCTTCGAACGAGTCCGACCATGGCCGGTCGGCCCGCGTCAATGTCCAAGCAGATTCGTCGCCACTCGGCAATCTGCCCCGAACCGGTCCAGCGCCCGATTGCGAGTCGCAGCAGGGTCAACCAGAAGCGAGCGGGCACGAGGCCCCAGCGGTCGAACGAGACGAGCTGCCGACGGACGATCTCCCGAAAGAGCGGCGTACCGGGGCCTGGGTTGACCGGGTCGGCCGGTGCCGGCTCGTTGGCCAGGTAGCGATCCGCCACAGCGAAGCACATCCCGCCGCACAACCCTTCGGAAACTTCGCCGATGCCGATTCGCAGGTAGCCGGCGCGCAACTCGAGCGCTGGCCCGGTCGGCCATCGATTGGAGAACCGAAAACCGTGGACCGAGGGCTTGAAGCCGGGGAGAGCATGGGTGCGCATCCCGCAGAAGGTAGCGCGGGTCGCGCCGGAATGCAGCGGCGCGCCGGGCGCGGGCGCGGGCAAGGGCCGGCGCGAGCCGGGGCGTGGCGCGGGTGGGGCGGAGGCAATCGGCCGCGGATGCGGGTACGGGCCGGCGCGAGCCGAGGAGTGGCGCATGCGGGGCGGAGGCAATCGGGCGGCCCGCGCGAACTGCCGAGGAGTGGCGCACGCGGGTCGGAGGCAATCGGGCGGCCGGCGCGAGCCGCCGATTCCCCCATATACGACTGGGGGTCGTATTAGGTGCCGCGCCGTCAGGCCCGCAGGCCGAAATCCGCGGCGCCGGCGGTGACTTGAGCACAAGTCACCTGATTTGACCGGCGTGCAGCGCTCCTCCAGGGCACGAAACGGCACCTAGTACGCACGGGGGTGGTAAATGCGCCAGAAATCGCGTCCGGCTCGGGCTATCACGCACCGGGGTCGTTTTTGCACCTTTCCGGCGCGCAGGGCCATCGCCGCGCCCCCGCGCGCCGCGCCCCCGCGTGCCGCGCCCCCACGTCCCCCCACCCGCACGTGGCCGCCGCCGCCGTGCCATACCATCGAGGCATGTCAGCGAAGCGAGCGAGCGAGCATCGCCACACGAACCGCCTTGCGGGCGAGACGAGCCCGTACCTGCTCCAGCACGCCCACAATCCGGTGGACTGGTACCCGTGGGGCGCCGACGCGCTCGCCCGCGCGAAGTTGCTGGATCGACCGATCTTCCTGTCCATCGGTTACGCGGCGTGTCATTGGTGCCACGTGATGGAGCGCGAATCGTTCGAGGACGAGGCCACGGCGGCCGTGCTGAACGAAGGTTTCGTGGCGATCAAGGTCGACCGCGAGGAACGCCCGGATCTCGATCAGCTGTACATGGGCGCAGTCCAGGCCCTCACCGGCGGTGGCGGCTGGCCGATGTCCGTGTTCCTGACCCCCGAGGGCCGGCCGTTCTACGGCGGCACGTATTTCCCCGAAACGCCGCGCCATGGGCTGGCGAGCTTCCGCCAGGTGTTGGAGGGTGTGCGCACCGCCTTCCAGACGGACCGAGCCAATGTCGAGGAAGCGGGCGGCCGGCTGGTCGGCGCCCTCGTGGAGCAGGCTCGACTGCCTGCGGGACAGGAATCGCCCGCCCCGGATCTGCTGGACACCGCCGTCCTGCTGATCGAGCGTGGGTTCGATGCGACCACCGGCGGCTGGGGCAGTGCCCCGAAGTTCCCCCAGCCGATGACGATCGATTTCCTGCTGGATCGCTCGGCCGCGACCGACGATCATCGGCCGCTGTCGATTGCGCGACGGGCCCTCGACGTCATGGCCGCCGGCGGAATCCACGACCAGCTCGGTGGGGGTTTCCACCGCTACGCGACCGATCCTCGATGGCTCGTGCCGCACTTCGAGCAGATGCTGTACGACAACGCGCAGCTTGCGCGGGTCTATCTCCGGGCCTGGGCGATGACCGGGGACGCGGCATACCGGGACGTCGGTCGCGGCGTTCTCGACGCGATCCTGCGCGAGTTCACGACCGCCGACGGTGCGTTTGCCGCGAGCCTCGATGCGGACACGGAGGGTGTCGAAGGCTCGACGTTCGTGTGGGACGCGGCTGAGATCCGGGCCGTTCTCGGTGACGCTGCCCCGATGTTCTCGACCGCCTTCGGCGTGACCGACGGCGGAAACTGGGAAGGCCACACGATCCTGTCCCGGATCCGGACCGATCGCGAGGTGACGGAGCAATACGGCATGAGCGAGGCCAAGGTGCGTGCGGCCCTGGCCGCGTCCCGCGCACGGCTCCTCGAGGTTCGCGGTGAGCGTCCGCAGCCGGCGCGGGATGACAAGGCACTCGCGGCGTGGAACGGGCTGGCGATTGGGGCCCTCGCCACCGGCGCGCGGCTGCTCGACCTGCTCGGCGACGAAGACGATCGGGCCGCGGCGCGCCGCTATCTCGAGGCCGCAGCCGGGGCGGCTCGCGCTATCACGGACGGGCTCCTCGGGCCGGCCGGGCGTCTCGGACGGTCCTGGAAGGATGGCCGCGCCAGTGGCCAGGGCGTCCTCGAGGACTACGCGGTGCTCGGCGAGGGCCTGCTTGCCCTGTACGAGGCGGGCCACGACGAGCGCTGGTTCTCGATCACGCGGCAGCTTGCGGACCAGATCCTCGCCCGGTTCATCGATCCCGACGGCGGTTTCTTCGATACGGCGTCGGACCATGAACGGCTCATCGCGCGGCCCAAGGACATCCAGGACAACGCCACCCCGTCGGGCAATGCCGTGGCAACCCTCCTGCTCCTCCGACTTGCAGCACTGACGGGGGAGGGTCGCTACCGAACCGAGGCCGAGCGGGCGATCCGGACGGTCACGGCCTACGCGACCCGCCACCCAACCGCTTTCGCCCGGTGGCTGACTGCCATTGATTTCTCGCTGGCGGCCGTTCCAGAGGTGGCGATCGTCGGGGCACCCGATGACCCGGCGACGCGGGCACTCCTCGAGGTGGTGGCGCGATTCACGGGCTCGCCCTCCGTCATGGCGATTGCCGCGACACCCGAGGACAGCGTCGTCCCGCTGCTCGAGGCACGAACGGCGATCAACGGGCGACCCACCGCCTACGTCTGTCGGGGCTTCGCGTGTCGGCTGCCGGTCACGGACCCCGAGGCGCTGGCCGATCAACTCCGGGAGACCCGGGCGGCCCTGTGACCGATCCGCGCGACGACGCGATCGCTTCGATGCGTGCGGCGCGCGCTACGCCCGGCGAGGGCGGCGGCGTGCCTGTGGCCGCAGCGACGGTGGTCCTTGTCCGACCCGGTCCGGACGGGCCGGAAATCCTTCTGACCCGTCGGCCCTCGACGATGGCCTTCGCGGCCAACGTCCACGTGTTCCCCGGTGGTCGCGTGGATCCGTCCGATGCGGATCCGGCGAACGCCCTCGCCCGTGGGCTCAGTCCCGACGCCGCCGCAACACGGCTTGCAGGCACGCTCGAGCCCGCTGCCGCGATCGCGCATCACGTCGCGGCCGTTCGCGAGACGCTGGAAGAGACCGGGATCCGCATCGACATCGGTGATCTCGTGCCGATGACCCGGTGGGTGACTCCGGAATCCATGCCTCGCCGGTTCGATGTCCGCTTCTTCGCGGCGATCGTCCCGGCCGGGACCGACATCGTCACTCCTTCCCCGGAAGTGGCGGCCTCGCGCTGGATCACCGCCGATCAGGCGCTCCGGGAAGCGGCCGCGGGCACGTTGGCCATGCTCCTGCCGACGATTGCCTCGTTCGAGCAGCTCCGGGGGCAGGTTGATCGTGCGGCCATCGAGGCGGCATTCGAGCCGGGCACGGACGTCGGCCCACCGACGATCGGCCTCGAAGAGGATGGCCTCGCGACCGTTGGGCAGTGCTGGGCGGGCGGGATCGCCGGTCGCAGCACGCCGGCCTGGCTCGTGGGTCGGCGCGAAGTTGTGCTGGTGGATGCAGCGGATCCGACAGGCGAGACCATGGCAGCGATCGAGGCGGGCATGGCCGAGCGCGGCGCGCGCATCGTCGGGGTGGCCATCACGAGCATCGCGCCGGAATGCGCGGCGGGCGTGGAGCTGTACGCCGCGGGCCGCGGACTACCGGTGGTCGGTGGGGCGGGTGGCTCGACCCCGTATCCGCGGATCATCCTGGCGCCGGAGGATGCCGTGCCCTTCGGTGACGTGCAGCTGGTCGCCGAGGCACCCGATGGGACGGCCGTGGGCTCGCTGGCCTATCGCCTGGCCGACGGCCGGCGCCTGCCGCCCCGCCTGGCCGGCCGAGGCTCGGAGCGCCGCGAGGCCTGAACCGGAAGCGGTGGCACGAATCCGGCCCCAGCCAACGGGTTGCGCCAGCGGGTCATGGCGGCGAACCATGGCCGAACCCGGATCAGGAGGACCGCCGCAACGCCATGCGCCACGCCGAGGCCCAGCGAGACGGGTCTACCGAACGCGGCGACGTACACGATCGCGAACACGACCGCGAGATTGAGTGCCGCCAGCCACGCCCGTCCGGTCCGAATGCCGATCCCGAGCGCGATGGAAGCCGCGTACAGGATCGCGGCGACACCGAGGATCGGGCCCTTCGCCGGGAGCTGCCCAGTGATCACGAAGTCGCCGAACGCCAGTTGGGTGAGCCCGAACAGGCCACCGAATACGAACAGGGCGGCGACCGCGTCAACTGCGGCAGGGCGGATCGGCCGCTCGTCAAGGCCCGGCGCCTCATGCATCGCCCGTGGGGCGGGCAGGGTCACTGGGCCGTCGGATCCGCCGTGTCGTCCTCGTCCTTGCGCATCGCCTTCATCTCGGTCCGTGCGCTCTTCACCCCGCGACCGAGCATGCGGCCGATCTCGGGCAGGTTCTTCGGACCTCGCCAGATGACGACGACGACGAGAACGATGATCAGGACCACCAGCGTGTCGGGCATGGCGTGATGGTACCCGACCGACTCGTGTGCATTCGCCGCGACA
>JBDTOJ010000146.1:0-5633 GCA_039933295.1 Chloroflexota bacterium | reverse complement strand
AGGGCCAGATCCAGGGCTTCTTCAACATCCCGGTCGACGAGCTGACCGCCGTCCATATCCTGTCGAACTACTTCAAGCACAAGCATCTCGAGGACATCGTCGTCGTCACCGACCTCGGTTTCGCCAAGCGCGCTCGCGCCTTTGCCGAGTTCCTGGATGCGCCACTCGCGATCATCGAGAAGCGCCGGGTGGGCAATCTCGACCGAGCCGAGCTCATGAACGTCATCGGCGACGTGCGTGGCAAGCGGGCCGTGATCGTGGACGACGAGATCGACACCGCGGGCACGCTCTCGGAAACCGTTCATGCCCTCGAACGCGAGGGCGTCACCGAGATCTATGCCTGCGCCACCCACGGGATCCTGTCGGATCCCGCGATCGAGCGGATCGCCGGATCCTCGCTCCGGGAGGTGGTCCTGACCGATACCGTCCCGCTCCCGCTGGCCAAACGCATCCCGCAGATCACGACGCTCTCGATCGCTCCGCTGATCGGCGAGGCCATCAAGCGGATCCACCGAGGCGAATCCGTCGGCGCGCTGTTCAGCAGCGAGGTCGAGTTCACCCAGGAGATGCTGCTCTGGGAGGACGGCGTCTCGCGCAAGCTCGACATTCGAAACGAACCAGACCACGATCCAGAGGGCGAAGCGGCCCACGCCTCAAGAGAGGGAAATCGATGAGCCTCCAACTCCACCGGCCCGACGGCAAGGGCGGCCTCGAGCCACGACCCGTCGTCGAGCAGGACTGGCGCCGCCAGCTGCGCTCAGGTCGCTGGGGTGTGGCCCTTGGCAAGGGACGCATGCCCGCGCTGGCAAACCCCGAGATGAACCCGACGAGTGTCACGCGCTCGATTGCGTTCTGGCTCGTTCTGGCCGCGGCGACCTTCGGACTGCTCGTGATCGGCTATGGCACGGGCTTCTGGAGCCTTGCCCGCTGATCCGTCGCGGAATGGCGCCCTGGCGCCGATCGACCCGGCCAAGCGGGCCTCGTGCGACTCGCTCGTTCGCCCCGTCAGGCTCGATTCTCGGGCACCTCGGCTAGACTGCATCGGCCATGCTGGGATTCCTGTCGCGCTTCGTCGATTCCAATGATCGAGAACTGAAGCGCATCCAACCATTCGTCGACGCTGCCAATGCGCTCGAACCCGAGATCCAGGCGCTCTCCGACGAGGAGATTCGCGCCCGGTTCACGGAGCTTCGGGCCGAGATCGCCGAGCTCGCCGTCCCGGGTGAGCCGAGCGACGATGAGCTGCATCACCCGGACGTCGAACGGCGGCGGGAGATTGCGAAAGCGCGGCGCAAGGCGGAGAACGACCGATTGCAGGCCGCGATGGACGAGATCCTGCCGGACGTCTTCGCGATGGGTCGCGAGGCGATGCGCCGGACCCTTGGCATGCGCCAGTACGACGTCCAGCTCCTCGGCGGCGTCGTGCTCCACCAGGGAAAGATCGCCGAGATGAAGACCGGCGAGGGCAAAACGCTCCTGCCGACCCTCGCCGCCGCCCTCAACGCGATGGCCGGACGCGGCGTCCACATCGTGACGGTCAATGACTACCTCGCCCGCCGCGACCCGCAGTGGATGGGGCCGGTCTTCCACTTCCTCGGCCTGACGGTCGGGATGATCACCCACGATGCGTCGTTCGTATTCGAGCCCGGCTACCCGACGAACGACGAACGCCTGATCAACCTCAAGCCCGTGACGCGCCGCGAGGCGTACGCGGCCGACATCACCTACGGGACGAACAACGAGTTCGGCTTCGACTACCTTCGCGACAACATGGTCACCGAGCTCGATCAGCGCGTGCAGCGCGAACGCTCGTTCGGGATCGTGGACGAAGTCGACAACATCCTCATCGACGAGGCCCGGACCCCGCTCATCATCAGCGGCCAGGCCGAGGAGTCCGGGGACCTGTACTACCAGTTCGCCCGTCTCGTTCCGCGCCTCGAAGGGCGCGAGGAAGGTGCCGAAGAGGGCGGGGACTACTTCATCGACCTCAAGGACCGGGCCGTGTCACCGACCGAGGAGGGTGTCGACAAGATCGAGAAGCTCCTCGGGATCGACAACATGTTCGATGCCGACCCGCGCCTCGCCCGTCACTTCGAGCAGGCACTCCGGGCCCACGCCCTGTACAAGCGGGACCGCGACTACATCGTCAACGACGGCGAGATCGTCATCGTCGACGAGTTCACGGGACGGCAGATGCCCGGCCGCCGCTGGAGCGAGGGACTCCACCAGGCGGTCGAGGCAAAGGAGGGCCTGCGCGTCCAGCGCGAGTCGGTGACCCTGGCCACCATCACGTTCCAGAACTACTTCCGCCTGTACGACAAGCTCGCCGGCATGACCGGCACCGCGATGACCGAGGCCGAGGAGTTCAGCAAGATCTACCAGCTCGAAGTCGTGGCGATTCCCACCAATCGACCGATGATCCGGGACGACGGAACCGACCTCGTCTACCGGAGCGAGGACGCCAAGTTCCGCGCGGTCATCGAGGAGATCGCCGAGATGCGCGAGGGCGGTCGTCCCGTCCTCGTCGGCACGGTATCGGTCGAGACCTCCGAGCGCCTCGGCGAGATGATGAAGCGGCAGGGCATTCCGCACGAAGTCCTGAACGCCAAGTTTCACGAACGGGAATCGGGCATCGTCGCCCAGGCCGGACGCAGTGGCGCGGTCACGATCGCGACCAACATGGCCGGTCGCGGCACGGACATCAAGCTTGGCGGCGACGCGGCCGGAATGGCCTCGGACCTGCTCCACCAGCGCGGCCTCAACCCGGCCGAGGTGGACAAGGCGACGTATGACGAAGCCATGGCCGAGGCGCGGACGGTCACCGACGCGGACCACGAGAAGGTCGTTGCCGCGGGCGGCCTGCACATCATCGGCACCGAGCGCCACGACAGCCGGCGGATCGACAACCAGCTCCGCGGCCGGGCCGGACGACAGGGTGACCCCGGTTCGACGCGGTTCTACCTCTCACTCGACGACGACCTCATGAAGCGCTTCGCGTCGGAACGCGTGACTTCGATCATGGAGCGCCTGGGGCTTGATGACGACACGTACATCGAATCCGGGATCGTGGGCAAGACCATCGAGAGTGCCCAGTCGCGAGTCGAGGGTTTCAACTTCGACATCCGAAAGCGCGTCGTCGAGTTCGACGACGTCATCAATCGCCAGCGCGAGACGATCTACGCCGAACGGGACAAGGTCCTTCGCAACGAGGACCTCACCGACACGGTCCGAGCGTTCCTTGAGGAAGAGGTCGATGTCCTCGTGCACGCGCACCTTGGCCCGTCGATCGACTCGTGGGGCATGGAGGGCTTCATCGAGGCCCTCAAGCGCATGGGCGTCGGGCCCGAGGACATCACCGAGGATGAGATCTGGGACCTGCGCTCGACCGAGGCGGTCGCGGGGCATCTCCTGGAAGTCGTTCACGACAAGCTCGATGCCCGCGAGGCCGAGGTTGGCGAGGAATGGTCCATGGTCGAGCGATTCGTGCTCCTCCGGACGATCGATTCGCTGTGGGTCGAGCACCTCACCGAGATCGACGACATGCGCCGGGGCATCGGCCTCCGCGGGTATGCCCAGGAGGATCCCCTCAACGCGTTCCGCAAGGAGGCGTACCGGCTGTACGAAGAGCTCGGTGGATTCATCCGCCACCAGGTGGCGAGCACGATCTTCCGGGTCACGATCAACCACGAGCCGCCCACGCCGCCGGCCGGGGTCTTTCCGATGACCGGGCCGGGGCAGGCGGCACGGAGCGTCGGCGCGGGCACCGGAGTTGCCAGCCAGATCTCGGCCGCCGCGCGCGCGTCGACGGCCGGTGGCGGCGCGTCCGCTACGTCGTCAGCAGGTGCCGGGCTGGCCGGGGCGCGACCGGCCATCGGCGGATCCGCACCGCAGGCACGGCCCGGGTATACACCGACTGGCGAGAAGATCGGGCGAAACGATCCGTGCTGGTGCGGGTCCGGCATGAAATACAAGAAGTGTCACGGTCGCTGATCCGGCCGGACGGCTGAGCACGGCACCTGCCCGGATGTCCAGCGCGGGTCGAGTCCTGATCAGCGGGCTGCTGGGCGTGGTCCTGGTAGCGGCCTGGACCGGCTTCCGGATCCAGCAGCAGGGCAGCTCCGACGAGCGGCAACCGGCCGATGCGATCGTGGTCCTCGGGGCTGCGCAGTACAACGGCCGGCCATCACCGGTCCTCGAGGCACGGATCAGTCATGCCGTCGACCTGTATGCGGCCGGCGTGGCGCCTCTCCTGATCGTGACCGGGGGCAAGGCCGCGGGTGATCGAACGACCGAAGCGTCGGCGGCGAGGGCGTGGGCCGAGGACCACGGCGTACCGGCCGCGGCCATTCTGGCCGAGGATCGCGGCAGAACGACGCTCGAATCGCTCGAGGCCGTCGCCGAGCTGCTCCGCGCTCGCAACCTCACGAGCGCGGTCTTCGTGAGCGATCGCACGCACATGCTCCGGGTCCTCCGGATCGCAACGGACCAGGGGATCAGCGCGTGGGGCTCACCGACCACCACGAGTCCCGTTGACGCAGATACGGCACCACGGCTCGAGGCATTCGTTCACGAACTCGGCGCGCTGAGCGTCTACTTCATCGGCGCTGGGCGCGTGATCATCGAGAATTCCCAGCCCGGTCCCTGATCAAATGGCCCTGGAACGCGATTTCGCGCCCTGAATGTCACGGAATTCGCGAATTCCCCCCTTGGCGAGCCGCGCATACGCACGTATACTCGGATCAACTTCAGTGCATCGGGACTCCCGTCCCATCGGCAACCCCCGCGCCCCGCCCGCCGTGCCCAATGGTGTGTTGAGAGAGGGATCTGTGAAGCAGGCTGAGGAAGCGAGTTTCGTCGACCTGATCGCCTGCGAGCGCGATTGTCGTTCCTGCAGTTACGCCGCCGCCCTCGACTGCGATGGCAACTGCGGCGTCTGCCCCCACAACGGCTACTGCCCGTGTGTGAACCCCGTCGTCGCACGGAGCAAGTCGGCCCTCCGACTGATCGAGCTCCGTCCGATCCTGCTCCAGGACCTTCAGGTCCGTAACTGATGGACGGCGCGTTCATCAAGGACCTCGCGGAGCGGATTCGGTCGACGTCGGGGCGTCTTTGACCTCGGGACCAAAGACGAGCGCCTGACCGCTCTGGATGCGCGGGCATCCGATCCGGCCTTCTGGGACGACCAGCGTGCGGCCCAGACCGTTCTCCGGGAGGCCGAGGGCCTGCGCGACGAGATCGCGCTCTGGCGGGGCCTTGAGAAGCGCGCCGACGACCTCATGGAGCTCCTCGGCCTCCTCGACGACAACCCGGATCCGGAGACCGAGGCCGACGTCGATCGCGAGGCCGCGGACCTCGAGAAGGTCTTCCATCGAGAACGGACGCTCCTCCTGTTTTCGGGCGAGTACGACGCCAAGAACGCCGTCCTGACGATCTCGGCCGGTGCCGGCGGGACCGAGGCGACCGACTGGGCCGAGATGCTCCTGCGCATGTACCTCCGATGGGCCGAGCGCCATCGGTTCAAGACCGATGTCGTCGACTCGACCGAGGGCGAGCAGGCCGGCATCAAGAGCGCCACGGTCACCATCAATGGGAGATGGGCGTTTGGCTGGTTGCGCGCCGAACGTGGCGTGCAT
>JBDTOJ010000145.1:0-11571 GCA_039933295.1 Chloroflexota bacterium | reverse complement strand
CGAACTTCTTGTCGAGGACGACGTTGCGGCCCTTCGGGCCGATCGTGACCTTGACCGCGTCGGCGAGGCGATCAATGCCTCGCTTGAGCGAGCGGCGGGCTGTTTCGTCAAAAATGAGCTGCTTGGCCAAGGTGGATGTCCCTCCAGGGTGTGGTGGCGTTTCGAGTGAGGTCGCGACCGGCGATGCGCCGGCCCGGCGATCAGTCCTCGACGATCGCGAGGATGTCCTTCTGGCTGACGATCAGCAGATCGTTGCCATCAACTTTGAATTCCGTTCCGGCGTACTTGCCGTAGAGGACCTTCTGGCCGACTTTGACGTCCATCGCCTCGCGCTTGCCGTCATCAAGGATGCGACCCGGGCCAACGGCGAGGATCTTGCCCTCCTGGGGCTTCTCCTTGGCGGTGTCCGGCAGGACGATGCCGCTCTTGGTCATCTCTTCGCGGGCGGACGGCTCAATGACGACGCGGTCCCCAAGCGGGAGCAGCTTCTTCGATGCAGTGGCGGTGGCCAACGTGCGTACCTCCTGTGACGGCCTCGGCCGTCGGGGCTGAATTGGTGGAGCACCCGGGACGCGCACAATGCACGATCCGAACTGCTCCGTTGACGATCCGTTGGTGCTGCCCGGCGGGCTCCGGCCTCGACGCGACCTCCCGTTATCGGGGCGCACTGTCGACCGGTGGTTATCCGTCGATTAGCACTCTCGGGGTGAGAGTGCCAACAGTGTAGAGAGTCCCCCGGAGAGATGTCAACCGCGACCCCGCGGCGTCAGTGCCCGATCGTCACCGTCAGCGAGCCGGCCGCGGTGTTGCCGGTGAGCCCGACGCAGCCATTCCCGTCATATCCGATCACGAAGTTGTAGACGCCCTCGAAGCCGTCCGTCTCCTCGACGTCCTTGAGCGCAATCATGGCGGGCTTGAGCGAGGTCGGGCCCTTGAACACGCCGTTGCCGGCCTCGTCCACAACGAGCATTCCGTCCAGATGCAGCTCAACGTGATGGGTCCCCAGCACGTCGACCGGGAGACCGCTCGCGCCCTGGCTGAATGGCGGTGTCGCGGCTGTCAGGCGCCCCGTGCCGCCGGTCGGTCCGGGAGCGACGGGTCCGAACTTGAACGCGATGCGATCCGAGGCGCCATCAGAATCGACGACGAGGTCGATCAGCGTGTTCGATCGAAGGAGTCCCGATTGCGGGGCCACAACGCATCCGCCATCCGTCGGACTCGACCCGACGCTCGAAGTCGGGCCAGGGCTCGACGTGAACGTCGTCCCCGGGGCGGTCGTGGGGTCGGAACTGGGTATGACGGTTGATGCGCAGCCGACGACCGACATGACGACGGCCATGCCGGCGATGGCGATGCGGGCCGACCCACGGAACCCGCCAACAGTGATCATGCGTGCCTCCTGGCGGCCTCTGCTCGGGCCACGCCTTGAAACGACGTCGAACGCCGTCCCGATGAGACGCTTTCTGGAATCGTGCGCTTTATCCGGGCATTCCGCCAGCCTGCGATCGCGACCCAGGAAAGGCCGCGTCGTAGGCGCGGACCAACGCATCGCCGAATGCCGATCGGTCGATCTCACCCACTGGGACCCTGCGCTGATCCGCAACCCAATTGGCGGTGATCGCAACAGCCGCTGGAACATTGCGCCCTCGAGGTCCGCCCGGCGGAATGAGGAAGGGCGAGTCTGTCTCGATGAGCAGTCGCGAGGAATCCACGAGCCCCGCGACATCGGCGGTCGATTCCTCTCCCTTCCGGAACGCGAGACCGGAAATCGAAATCGCCAGGCCACGATCGAGCACCGCCCGGGCGAAATCGGTCGAGCCCGAGAAGGAGTGGATCACGGCCACCGGACGGTCCCCAAACGTGGCCGCGACTGCGGCACCCCCGAAGCCCGCGGTACGGAGCTCCGTGACAAGCGCATCCTGCGCATCGGCCCGACCCGGTGCAGACCGGACGTGCAGAATCGCAGGCTTGCCCGTCTCCCGAGCGAGGGCGAGGTTCCGACGCAGGTTGTCGAGTTGATCGGGAATTGGCGAGAAGACGCGGTCGTAGTCGAGTCCGGTCTCCCCGATCGCCACGACCCGCGCGTCTGATGCGAGGGCGGCAATGTTGCGCCATGCGGCCCCATCGACCTTGGCAGCGTCGTGTGGATGCACGCCGACCGCGGCGTCGAGCCAGCGGTGGCGATCGACCAATGCCAGGGCGGCCGTCGACGACCAGCCATTCCAGCCCGGGACGAGGATCCGCTCAAGACCCGCGGTTCGCGCCGCCTCGATGACCTCGTCGACATCGTCGGAGAACCGTTCGGCCTGGAGATGGCAGTGGCTGTCGATCAGGCGCATCGCTGTCGATTGTGCGTGATCTGCGAGGGCCGCGCCCCCGCCCGCCCGAGGTCGCCGTCAATCAGCTGCGGGGAGTGGCCTCGAACAGACCGATTTCGGTCCCCTCGGGGTCGACCAGGACTGCGTAGAAGCCCATGCCCTCGATGGCAGTCTTTGGCTCCCGGATTGTGCCTCCGGTCCGCTGGCCTGCGGCGAGTGCGGCCTCGATCGAGTCGACCTCGATGTAGTTGCGCAGGGTCGGGCCTGTTGAAATGCCGCGACGTCCAATGGCTCCTCCGTACCCCTCGCCGGAGCGGAACAGCCAGTAGTCGGGCATCCCCTCCATCGCGCTGAACGTCCAACCCGCTACCGCCTCGTAGAAGCGCTTGGCACGTTCCGGATCGTCTGCCGGAAACTCGATGTGGTTCATCTCGCCGTGTGCCACGTCAGGACCTCCTTGCGTATCTGGGACGGACGTCCGCCGCCAAACGTACGTACTGGCTCAGGTGTCACCAGGTTCGACATCCAGACGCGGAAACAGAGGCTCCGGCGCGGACATCGTTCCCGGTTCGGCTGCATGAGCGCCCCAGACGAGCTCGGCGAGGAGCGGCGGGCCGTCGTTGCCATCGGCTCCGTAGGGATAGACGTGTCCCAGTTGCGCGAGGATCCGGGGGGCGGTTGCGGGCAGGAACGGCGCCGCCGCCAGGCCGAGCAGGCGCGCAGCCTCGACGAGGTCGCCGAGGGCATCGCGCAGTCGGGCAGCGGCGTCCGCATCGCCGGCTTTCGCGGCCTTGGCCAGTGACCAGGGCTGCTCCGCTTCCACGAACCGATTGGCCTCCCCGACGAACCCCCACAGCGCGGCGAGCGCATCGTGGAGCTCGCAGGTTTCGAGGCGGCGGATGTATTCGGTCAGTGCCTCCGACCAGGCGACGGCCAGCGGCGAGGATCCCTCGTGGGTACCTGGCGCTGGACGCTCGCCGACCAGGTATCGGCCGGCCATCGAGACCGTGCGATTCACGAGGTTGCCGAAGTCGTTGGCAAGATCTGCGTTGTAGCGACGGACGAACCCGTCCCAGCTGACCTCGGTGTCCCGATCGAACGCGACCTCGCGCAGGGTCACGTACCGCGCGCCATCGGACCCGAAGGCCGTGACGAAGTCGACCGGATCCAGGAAGTTGCCGCGGCTCTTGCTCATCCGCTCCCCGCCCGCCGCAAGCAGCCAGCCATGGATCCAGACCTTGCGCGGCGCCTCGAGGCCGGCGCTCCAGAGCATCGCCGGCCAGTAGATGGTGTGGAACCGGGCGATGTCCTTGCCGATCACGTGGAGATCGGCCGGCCAATATCGGGCGAACGCTTCCGGGTCATCGGGGAACCCTGCACCGGTGATGTAGTTGATGAGCGCGTCGTACCAGACGTAGATGGTGCCGGCCTCCGGATCCCACGAGCCGTCCTCGCGCTGCGAGGTCTGGCCGTCCTCCCCGATCGGGAACGGAATCCCCCAGGTTGCTCCGCTGCGCGAGATCGAGAAGTCCTCGAGGCCCTGGCGGATGAAGCCGAGCATCTCGTTGCGGCGATAGTCCGGCTGCACGGCCCCCGGATTCTCGAGGTACCAGCGTTCCAGGCGCTCCTGGTAGGCCGAGAGCCGAAAGAACCAGTTCTTCTCGGTCAGCCATTGGAGGGTCACGTCGGGATGGTTCGGACAGCGCCACCCACCGGCGGTCTCCAGGAGATCGCTGGCCGCCTTGAACCCCTCGTTCGGGCAGTACCAGCCTTCGTAGGACCCGAGGTAGATGTCGCCATTGGCATGTGCCCGGCGGACCATCTCCTGGGCCGCGCGCACGTGGTCCGGATCCGTCGTTCGAATGAACCGATCCGGCGTGATCCCAAGCGCCGTTTCAGCCGACGTGAACAGCTCGACCTTCTCGTCGACAAAGGCCTTCGGGGACATGCCCTCCTCGGCCGCTCGCTGGGCAATGTTCACCGAATGCTCGTCCGTACCGGTCAGGAAGCGGGTGTCATTGCCCTTCATCCGGTGCCAGCGGGCAATGACGTCGGTCCCGATGACCTCGTACAGGGTGTGGAGGCCCGGCTTGTTGTTGGCATACGCGATGGCCGTGGTCACGTAGAACGTCTGGCGGTCGGTCATGGGAGCGCGATGGTATCAGCGGGTTGTGGTCCGCGGCGGGTGGCGACGGCTCGCCGCTACGCATCAACCATCTCGCTGAGCGCGATCGGGAGCCGGCTGTAGCCACGGAACTGGAGGCCGGCACGGCTTCGCGGAGCGCGGCATAGGTTGGATACGGATCGAGGGCCGTGGCCGGATCAGTCGGTTCGAAGGTCGGGCGCACGGCGTCAGTGCCGAAAGTGGCGGATCCCGGTGAGCAGCATCGTCGCGCCAGCTGCATCGGCGGCGGCCACGGCCGTGGCATCGTGAATCGACCCGCCCGGCTGGACGAACGCCGACACGCCAGCCTCGAGGCAGACCTCGACCGCATCGGGGAACGGAAAGAACGCATCGGATCCGCACGCGGCGCCCTGGAGTGCGTCGGCACCCGCGAACCGGAGCGCCTTGGCCACGGCCTGGCGGGCAGCGTCGACCCGCGAAACCTGGCCCGATCCCATGCCGATCAGCGCCCCGTGGTTGACCAGCGCGACGGCGTTGGACGAGATCCCGCGCGCGAGACGCCAGGCGAGGTCGAGATCGGCGGACTCCTGGTCGGTCGGGCGCCGTTTCGTGACAAGGGTCCACGCTTCCGGATCGTCGGGCGCCACATCGGGCGCCGTGACCAGGACGGCGCCACCGGCACTTCGCAGGCTGGCAAGGCGGGAGGCCGACTGAGGCTTGGTCCCGGGCGCGAGGCTCGCGTCAGCGAGGAGGCGGAGATTCGGCTTCGTCGCGAGGATCGCGAGGGCCTCGGACTCGAAGCCCGGTGCGATGATGACCTCGAGGAAGATCGAGACCAGCCGTTCCGCGAGCGCGCCATCCACGATGCCCCGCAGCGCCACGACGCCGCCGAACGCTGAAACCGGGTCCCCTGCCAGCGCCGCTTCCCAGGCGTCGAGCAGGTTTGCACGCTCGGCCGCGCCGCACGGGTTGGTGTGCTTGACGATGACGCACGCGGATCCGCGAAGTTGGCGAGCAACGGAGCAGGCGGCCGCGGCATCCAGGACGTTGTTGTGGGAGAGCGCCTTGCCTTGCAGTGGCGGCGCGCCATCGGCAAAGAGCCCGTGCTCCGCACTTGGCCCGGGTCGACGGTAGCGCGCCGCCGGCTGGTGCGGATTCTCGCCGTACCGGAGCGTCTCGACCTTCTCGAGTCCGACGGTCAGGGTCGGCGGATATGGATCAGAGGCCTCGGGGAATCCGGGCCAGTCCGGCAACTGGAGGCCCGCCTCGGCCATCCGGCCCGGCAGCTCGTCGGCGATCCGGGCGTCGTACGCGGCCGTGTGTCGGAATGCCTCGACGGCGAGGGCGGCACGGAGCCCATCCGGGATCGGCGCCCGTCCCTCCCCCGCCTCAAGGGCATCGATGACTTCGGCGTAGCGAGTGGGCGTGGTGACGATCGCGACGCTCGCGTGGTTCT
The DNA here is from genome assembly GCA_039933295.1 of Chloroflexota bacterium. Classification (GTDB taxonomy): domain Bacteria; phylum Chloroflexota; class Limnocylindria; order Limnocylindrales; family CSP1-4; genus UBA5189. The sequence goes on along the minus strand of JBDTOJ010000145.1, from coordinate 5,672 downwards.
TGGCGGCGGCTCGGACCATCGATGGTCCCCCGATATCGATTTCCTCGACGAGGGCATCGAGCTCGATTCCTTCGCGGTCAGCGGCGGCTGCGAACGGATACAGGTTCACCACGACGAGCTCGAACGGGGCGATCGCGGCCATGACGAGGGCCTCGCGATGGGCAGCCAGGCGCTGGTCAGCCAGAATCCCGGCGTGGATCCTCGGATGGAGGGTTTTGACCCGTCCGTCGAGCATCTCGGGAAACCCGGTGACGGCCGCCACATCGGTGACGGGCAGTCCCGCATCCCGCAGGGCTCGCGCGGTGCCGCCGGTCGAGACGAGCTCGAACCCGAGGGTCACGAGCTGGCTGGCGAAATCGACCAACCCGGTCTTGTCGCTGACCGACAGGAGTGCGCGCCGGGGGCGGGGCATCGCCTCGGCCGCCCGTTCGGGATCGATGGCCACGCGAAGGCCGTCGGCTACCAGGGCGCCGGCGGCGAGCAAGGCAACGGCACGAGGCAGGAGTCGGTGCTCCACCGTCCGGATTCGGTCCTGGAGGGTCGTCGCGTCGTCGCCCGGGAGGATCGGCACGGACTCCTGGGCAATGATCGGGCCACCGTCGAGCGTGGCATCGACGAAATGGACCGTGCAACCGGTGATCGCGACACCGTGGGCCAGCGCCTCTTCGACGGCGTGTGCGCCGGGAAAGGCGGGCAGCAGCGACGGATGGGTGTTCACGATGATCCCGTCAACCGCGGCGATCGACTTCGGGCCAACGATGCGCATGTAGCCGGCAAGGGCGACCAGATCGATCCGTGCCGCGGTCAGTGCGTCCGCTACGGTCTGATCATCGCCACCCGGGATGAGGGCCGTCTCGATTCCCTCCTCCGCCGCCCACTCAAGCGCCGCGCAGGGCCGATCAGCGAACACGAACGCCGCCTCGACGCCGAGTTCACCGCGCCTCCCGGCAGCGACCAACGCCCGAAGATTGCTGCCGGCCCCCGACACGCCGATCGCGAGCCGCGGCATCGAGGCCGCGACCATCAGACCGGATCCCCCGCCGCTTCGAGGTACCGGCGCCCGTCGGAAGGTGCGGCCACAACCGTTCCCATCACCGCGCCTCCGCGGATGGTCTCGAGCGCGAGCTCGACCAGGTCCGGCGCGACCATCACGATCATGCCGATCCCACCGTTGAAGGTTGCCCGGATCTCCGCGTCATCGATCCCGCCGAGGGCGCCGAACAGCCTCATGACCGAAGGCATCGCCCAGGATGCCGGATCGATCTGCGCCGCGAGTCCTGCTGGCAGCGCGCGCGGAACGTTGCCGGGCAGGCCACCGCCCGTGATATGGGCAATCCCGCGAACGTCACCACCCGCGGCCCGTAGGGCGGTTCGCAATGCGAGCACGCTCCGGGCGTAGATGCGGGTCGGCTCGAGCAGGACCGACCCAACGGTCGCCATCGCATGGTTGGGCTCGGCCCGCAGCGCGTCGTCGCGCGCGGCATCCCCGAGGGTCATGGCGAGTTGCTCCTGATACGGCCGCTCCAGCGGAATGGCCCATCGCGCGAGCAGCGCGCGGACGAGCGAGAAGCCGTTGGCGTGGAGACCCGAGGACGGCAGTCCGATGATCGCGTCGCCGACGCGCGCCGCGGTCCCGTCCAGGAGATCCGACCGCTCGACGATGCCGATGCACGTCCCAGCGAGGTCGAACGTACCCGCCTCCATGAGGCCCGGGTGCTCGGCGGTTTCGCCGCCGACAAGGGCGCAGCCCGCCTGCCGACAGCCCTCGGCCACCCCACCGACCAGGGCGGCGACCGCGTCCGGGTCCACGCGCCCGACGGCCACGTAGTCGAGAAAGGCGAGCGGTTCCGCGCCCGAGCAGACCACATCGTCCGCGCACATCGCGACGAGATCGATCCCGATCGTGTCCCAGCGGCCGAGCGCCGTCGCGAGCGCGGTCTTGGTCCCGACGCCATCGGTCGACGAGACGATCAGCGGCTCTCGGTACCCGGCCGGGATCGCGACAGCCCCGCCGAACCCACCGAGGCCCCCGACGACTTCCGGGCGACGGGTGGAATCGACCGCGGCCCGCATCCGCTCGACCGCGGCATCGCCCGCCGCCACGTTCACCCCGGCCCGGGCGTACGCGTCTCGCGCGGCCGTGCCCTTGGTGCCGTGATCAGCCATGACTGAGGACGGGCTCCTCGAGCAGGAACTTGCGGCGCTCAACGTCGTATGGGACCGGCTCCGGGTAGCGGCCGTCGAAGCAGGCAAAGCAGAACCGGTCGTAGGGCAGGTCGAGGGCCGCGAGGACGCCCCGGATGGACAGGTAGCCGAGCGAATCGGCCCCGATGAACGAGCGGATCTGGTCAACGCTGTTGGTCGCCGCAATCAACTCGGTCTCGACCTGCGTATCGATGCCGTAGAAGCACGGATGATAGATCGGTGGCGCGCTGATCCGAACGTGGACCTCGGCGGCGCCGGCGCGGCGGAGGAGGGCCACGATCTGCTGGGTGGTGGTCCCGCGGACGATCGAGTCATCCACCACGGTCAGGCGCTTGCCGCGTACCACCTCGCGAAGCGGGTTCAACTTCATCGTCACGCCACGGTGCCGAAGGGTCTGCGAGGGCTGGATGAAGGTTCGTCCCGTGTACCGGTTTCGAACGAGACCCTCGCGATACGGGATCCCCGACGCCTCCGCGTACCCGGCCGCCGCCGGAGCCCCGGTGTCCGGAACGGGCATGACCAGGTCCGTCTCGGCGGGGTGTTCGCGGGCCAGCTCCTCGCCCATCCGGCGGCGAACCTCGTAGAGGCTCCGGCCCTCGAGGTAGGAATCCGGCCGGGCGAAGTAGATGAGCTCGAAGACGCACAGCGCCGGCGTCGCGGCCGCGTACCGGATGGACCGCGGTTCCTTGCCGGATTCCAGGACCACGATCTCACCGGGCGCCACGTCGCGAACGAACTCGGCACCAACGATGTCAAGGCCGGTCGTCTCGGACGACAGGACCCACGCGTCACCGGGATCATCCGGCGGGGCCTCGTCGCCCCAGAGTCCGCCCGGAGCCGACATCGACGCGGCCGCCGGTACGTTCCGAATGCGGCCGATGCACAGGGGACGGAACCCGAACGGATCGCGTACGCCGATGATCCGCTCGCGATCGAGGATCACGAGCGAATAGGCGCCTCGCACCCGTGGCAGCAGGCTGACCAGGGCGTCCACCGTGTCCTCGCCCGGCTCGTCGGCGAGGAGCGCGGTCAACAGCTCCGTGTCCGTGCTGGCGGGCAGTCGCCCGCGGCCACCGCGGAGCTCGGCAAGCAGTTCGCGGGTATTGACGAGATTGCCGTTGTGCCCGATCGCGACCGCCCGCCGCGGCCCGAGGCGGAGCGTCGGCTGAGCGTTCTCCCAGATCGTGGAGCCGGTCGTCGAGTATCGGCAATGCGCGATCGCCAGGTCCCCGTGGAACGAGGGCAGGCGGCGCTCGTCGAGCACCGACGAGATCATCCCGAGATCCTTGTACAGGAACAGTTCCGCGCCGTCGCTGACCGCCAGGCCGGCGGATTCCTGACCACGATGTTGGAGCGAGAACAGGCCGAGTGCCGCCACGTGGGCTGCCTCGGTTCCGCTGCCATGGGGCATCGCCACCCCGAACACGCCACACATGTCAGCGACCCTCCGGAGCTGATGCGGGAGTTTCCCATTCGAGGGCGCGGGCAAGTCCGTGATTCCAGGTGTGCTCGAGTTCCGCGAGCGGGAGATCGATGGGATCGGCCACCCGCGATCCGCGGGCCTCGGAGGCGCCAGTGGCACCGGAACCGATCAGCTCCAGGACCAATCGACTGCCGCCGACCGACCCGATCTCCTCGATCGGCAGGCCGAACTGCCGCGCGTGGAGTGCGAACGCGGCCGCGTGCCGTGGCCGGGTCGTAACCACGATCCGTGTCGGGCTCTCGCCGAATAGGTCCACGGCCGGCGAGTGGGCAATCGCAATCCGCACCTGCGCGCCAAGGCCACTCCACATCGCGCATTCCGCCAGGGCCACAGCCAGGCCACCGCCCGACACGTCCTGGGCCGACGCGACCAGGCCGCGCGCGACCGCTTCGCGAATGCACGCCTGCAGGCGTTGCTCCCCCGCCAGATCGATGCTCGGCGCGTCATCGTCCATCGTCAGACCCCCGAGCCGTGCGTACTCGCTGCCGGCGAGGCCGGGCATTGCCGAACCCATGAGCAGGATCGTGTCGCCGTCGTCGACGAATGCCGGGCCGACCGCCATGGTGACGTCGTCGAGGAGGCCCACGACCCCGATTTCGGGCGTCGGCAGGATGGCCCCGCTCGGTGATTCGTTGTAGAGCGAGACGTTCCCGCCGGTCACCGGGAGGCCGAGGGCCAGGCAGGCGTCGCCCAGGCCGCGAACGGCCTCGCTCAGTTGCCAGAACGCCTCGGGGCGGGTCGGGTCGCCGAAATTCAGGCAGTTCGTGACGCCGAGGGGCCGCGCTCCGGTGATCGCCACATTGCGGGTCGCTTCGGCAACGCTCAGCACGGCGCCCAGCCACGGATCAATCGCACCGACCGTCGCATTTGCATCCGTGCTCGCCACGAGTCCCTTGGCTGTCCCCTTGATCCGCAGCACGGCGGCGCCACGGCCTGGCCCCGTCACGGTGTTGACCTGCACCGTGCTGTCGTACTGCTCGAAGACCGGGCGGCGTGACGAGAGGTTGGCGCTCCCGAGGAGCGCGAGGAGCACCGCGCCCGGGTCCATACCGCGCTCCGGCAGTGTTCCAGCGGACGCGTCGGGGAGACCGGGTGCCGGGGCGTCCCTTCGGCGCTGGGGCGGGGCCGCGATCCGGTGATGGACGATCGCATCTGACGTCAGGGCCCGGGCCGGGATCCGGGCCAGCTCTTGCGCTCCGGGCGCAGGCACGAGCCCGCCGTCGGCGGTTGCGTCATCGACGAGGCCGCCCGCGATCACACGAATGTCCGGCACCGCGGTGACACGCCCGATGACCGCGCACGGGAGGCCCCAGCGCTCGCACACGGCACGGACCGCCGCCTCCTGGTCAGGGCGGATCACGGCCAGCATCCGCTCCTGGCTCTCGGAGATCAGCACCTCGAAGGGCTCCATGCCCGGTTCGCGCCTCGGGATCGCGTCGAGGTCGACGAGCATGCCCGTGCCGGATCGGTCGGCAGTCTCGGACGTTGCGCAGGTGATCCCACCGGCACCGAGATCCTGGAGTCCCTCCACGAGACCGCCTTCGATGAGCTCGAGCGATGCCTCGATCAGGAGCTTCTCGGAGAACGGATCCCCGACCTGGACCGAGGGCCGCTTCGACGGATCGTCGTGCGTGAAGGTCGCGGATGCGAGGACCGACGCTCCACCGATCCCGTCGCGCCCGGTGGCGCTCCCGAAAAGCACGACGAGATTCCCGGGCCCGGGTGCCTGCGCGAGGGTCAGGAGGCGCTCCTCGAGGATCCCGATCGCCATGACATTCACCAGCGGATTGCCGGTGTAGGACGGATCGAACACCAGCTCGCCACCGACCGTCGGGACGCCGACGCAGTTCCCGTAGCCGCCGACGCCGCGAACGATGCCATCGACCAGGTGCCGCGTGCGGGCATCCGAGGGATCGCCGAACCGGAGTGCATCGAGGACCGCGATCGGCCGCGCGCCCATCGTGAAGATGTCGCGCAGGATCCC
>JBDTOJ010000144.1:0-4205 GCA_039933295.1 Chloroflexota bacterium | reverse complement strand
ACGTCGTTCGCGAGGCGGCTCTGGATCTCGCCGGTCTTGGTCTCGGTGAAGAAGCGCAGCGGCATGCGCTGGAGATGCGAGTAGAGGGCCGCTCGCAGGTCCTGCATGACGTTCTGACCGATGACGTTGTTCAGGTAGCTCTGACCGAGGCCGATCAGGCCGGACACGATCGGGACGGCGATCATCAGGCCGACGTACAGGTTGAGCCGCCCGAAATTGAGGTTCGGGATGGCATCGTCGATGAGGAGCTTGAGCAGGATCGGGTTGATGATCCCGAGGCCACTGGTCAGCAGGATGGCGACGGTGACGACCCCGACCTGGAATCGATAGGGCCGGAAGAAGGCGACGATCCGGCGGATGGTCCGACCGCGCCGCTCGCGCGGGACGGGCACATAGTCGGGCCCGGACCCACCGCCGTGGAAGCCGCCGCGGAAGCTCATGAGATGACCGACCGGGCATGGCCCCGGGATCCACGTTCGGGACGCATGGGACGGATATCGAGGCCTACCACGCCGTCAGCGTGTTGGCCTCCGTGATGCCCTGCGCTTCGAGCCAGCGCTCGGCGTCGATGGCAGCGCGGCAACCGTCGCCGGCGGCCGTGACCGCCTGGCGGTATCGATGGTCGTGGACATCGCCGGCGATGAAGACGCCCTCGATCTTCGAGTTCGTCTCGTCGTGGACGACCAGGTAGCCCTTGGCGTCGACCTCGAGGACGTCGACGAACGCCTCCGTATTCGGCTTGTGCCCGATCGCAATGAACAGGCCCTCGATCGGTAGCTTCCGCTCCTCGCCGGTGATGGTGTCCCGGAGGGCGAGGCCCTCGACCTTCGATTCGCCGAGCACCTCATCGATACCGGTATTCGTGTGGACTTCGATCTTCGGATTGGCGAGCGCCCGGTCGACCATGATCCGGCTGGCCCGGAACTCGTCACGCCGGTGGAGCATGTGGACCTTGGTCGCAAACCGGGTCAGGTAGTTCGCCTCCTCGAAGGCGGTATCGCCACCACCGACCACGGCGATCTCGCGGTCCTTGAAGAAGAACCCGTCGCACGTCGCGCAGGCCGAGACCCCACGACCGCGCAGCCGCGTCTCGCTCTCCAGCCCGAGCCACATCGCCGATGCGCCGGTCGCGACGATGACCGACTGGGCCCGGTACTCGACACCCCGTGCCCACAGCCGGAACGGACGGCTCGAGAAATCGACCCGTTCGACATCGACGTCAACGATATGGGTCCCGAATCGCTCCGCCTGGGCCCGGAACGACGCCATCAGTTCGGGTCCCTGGATGCCATCCGGAAAGCCCGGGTAGTTCTCGACATCGCTGGTCAGCATCAACTGGCCACCGGCGGCGGAACCGGCAATCACGATCGGTTCTAGGTTGGCCCGCGCCGCATAGATGGCCGCCGTGAGGCCGGCCGGACCGGACCCCACGATCACGACCTTGGACTCCGTTCGTCCGGGCCGATCCGAGATCGAAATCGGGGCACCGGCGGCCGGGGCTGGCGCATCGGGAGCGAAGGCGATGGAAAGCCCGCCGAACGGGGAGGGCGCGTCCGAGTCTGTCATTTGGCCAATCGTAGCACGCTTCTCGATACTCCAGGGGGGTATGCGTTGCCATGCCGGCAGCGACCCGCAGTCCGGATCACGGGAAGAATTCTCGCATCGAATTCGCCGAGCACGTCTTCGCCAGACAGGGCAGACCCCAGAGCCCCTGAATCGTTCGAAGCAGGGAGTAATGGTTGTGCGCAGTCGGGGAACTGAAGACGATCTTGCCCGTCGGGCTGATGAAGATCGTGGCGACCTTGCCACCCCCGCCGATCGAGGTCGAGCCCTCGTCCCAGGTAATGATGATCAGGCCATCGGCCTTGAAGGCACTCGAGTCGAGGATGGTCGGCAGGAATGCCTTGAGCCAGTCGTCGCCGGTCTTGATTGAACAGTCGTGCATCGAGATGCACAGGTTCGGCACGATCATCCAGTAGTTGGAGATGGCCGGATTGAAGTGGCTGAAGTCGGTGATCTTGGCGCAACGGGTCGGGTCGCCCGAGATCTGGGTAAAGCTGATCGCGGGGTTGTGCTTCCTCGTATACGTACCGGACCCGTCGGCACCGCCTGATGCCGAGGCACCCGTGAAACAGCCCAGCGGGTAATTCTGGGCCGCGACTCGCCAGTCTCGCCCCGACGCCTCGATCTGGTCCGCGAGGTTCGCTGCGCTCAGGTCGTGGTTGTCGTTGTCGGTCACCCCAAGTGTCGAGCCGGCGAACATCGCGAGGTAGTTGGGCTGGGACGGTTTGGAAACTGCGGTGTAGTTCGTTGCCACCTCGTAGGCGGTGATCAACGAATTCAGGTACCGCGCCCCGCTGAGGTTGCCGATGATCTTCGTCGACTCGGTGTTCTCGAAGACGATCTGGTAGATGTGGCGAACCGTCGGCCACGCTCCGGTCGCGATCGTTGCCGTCGGCGTCGGCATGGGCGTGCGCACGGGTGTCGGGGCCACAGTGGGCGGCAATGTGGGCGTTGGGTTCGGGGTTACTCGGGGAGTCGCATCGATCGTGCTGGTGGGCGCCTGGGTGAAGATCGTCTCGCCGCCCGTCGCTGAGGGCGTTGGTCCAACGGCAGAATCGCCCGTCGGCGTGGCCGTGCCGGCCGGGATCAGGTTCGGTAAACCGCCCGGAAACAGGTTCGGGATACCGTCGAGACGCACCGGATACACGATGGCGCCGAGGACCGCGATCAGCATCCCGAGCCTGGCGAAGGTCTTCATGCCCGACGGAGGTCCGCGAGCACGGTCTTGCCGAGCAGGTCCAGCTTGTCGGTCTGCCAGACATCACGGACGCTGAAGACGATGCTCTGGGCGCCTGCGTCGCCGAGCTCCGCAAATCGATCCGTCACCTGGGCCGGCGATTCGGCGCCATTTGCCCCGTCGGCATCGACGTGGACGTTCTGCAGGGTGGAACGCTCGATGTCCTCGTAGGGTCGACCGAGATCATCGCAGTGGCGCTGCAGGACGGAATACTTGTGATGCAATTTCTCGGGGCCGCCGAAGACGTTGCACGCGTCGGCGTACTTCGCGACCAGCCGCAAGGTCTTCTGCTCGCCGCCGCCGCCGATCATGATCGGGATCCTGGGGCGGCTGAGCGCCTGCGGCGAGTTGAGCAGCCGGGTCGCACGCACGTGATCGCCAGCGAAGTCTTCCTCCGTGCCCCGTTCACCTGTCCACATCGCGTGGGCCATTCGCAGCGTGTCCTCGAGCATTTCGAAGCGTATCCCGAGCGCCGGAAAGGGAAAGCCCAGGCCGGCCGACTCCTCCTGGTTCCAGGCCGCTCCGACACCGAACCAGGCTCGGCCGCCGCTCAGCACATCGAGCGTCGTGGTTGCCTTGATCCAAAGCGCCGGATGGCGGTAGTGGATCCCTCCGACCATGAGCCCGATCCGGGCTCGATCCGAATGCGCGGCCATATAGCCAAGGGCGGTCATCCCGTCCAGCATCGGTTCTTCCGGCCGGCCGACGCCCCGGATCTGGAAAAAGTGGTCCATGACCCAGATGGAGTCGAACCCGGCACCATCGGCGGCCCGGACAACGCGCGCCAGCGTCGGGCCCAGCTGCGTCGGCCCCCCGGGCCACGTGAACGAACTGATCTGCAGCCCGAACTTCACGAACAATTCTCCTGCCGGTACGCACAGCGTAGCGCGTGACGGCGATCCGCTCCGGAGCCGAGCACGTCAGCGGAAGAGATCGAACGAGGCCGGCATCAGGGCGTCGCGAATGGTGCCCTCGCCGCGCGTGAACGCTGCGCCACGGACGAGTGCGGCCGGGCGGCCCGCCGTCTTCCCGAACGCGAGTTCGGCCGCGGACGCCAGCTCATCGGCGACCGCGCGGATGGTGGATCGCATTACCCGTCCATCACGATCTGGCGAGCCGCGCAGGTCCTCGATCGGCAGGAGGCCCGACACGCCGATGGCGACATCCACGATGCCCCAGCGCCAGGGCCGACCGAAGGAGTCCGAGACGATGACCGGGACGTCAACGCCATGGCGCTCGCGGACAACGGTGCGAATGGCCAATGCCGACGCGTCCGGATCGACCGGGAGCAGGGTCACGACGTCCCCGCTTGATGGACCGACGTTGCTGGCATCGACGCCGCCGTTGGCGCAGATGAAGCCGTGGCTGGTCTCGGTGATCAGGACGCCATTCGCCATGCGGACGA
>JBDTOJ010000143.1:0-8141 GCA_039933295.1 Chloroflexota bacterium | reverse complement strand
ACCGGATCGACGAGGTACTCCCAGGCCTTGGCCGCGTCCACCGGCGTCAGGATGGTCAGCCGGATGGGAGCGATGGGCGTGCTGGTCATCTGGGCCTCCCGGGACGCTCGCGTGGTGTTGATGCCGCTGGCGCCGGTCGCACATGCGAGGCGCGACTCGTGTTGCGTCAGCCGAGGTTGTCGGTCAGCCCATCGTATCCCGGACCGCCCGCTCCGTGGGTTCGGATGTCAGTTCGTCGGTTTGATCCCGAGAGCGTAGGCCACGGATTCGTCAAGGCTCATGTCGCGGCCCTCGGCCGTGTATCGGGTCAATTCGTCAGGCGTCAGCCGTGTGGCGACATGGGGCATATCGTGAAAGCTGAGTTGTTCATCAACGAAGCCCGCCAGCTGCGCTCCAGTGGCCGCGGTCAATCGTCGCGCTGCCCCCCGAAGCCGGGCCGCCCGGGGGAGATCTTCGTCGGCAACAGCCTGGGCCGACAGGTCGTCAAAGACCAGGGCGAGGCCCGACGCATCGCTGGCATCGTAGAAGTGGCGTAGCGACTCCAGCAGGATCGGGCGTGATGCATCGGGTTCGCCAAGCCGCAGGACGGCACTCCCGAGCATGTGCAGGGACCATGCTTCCATCGTGACGTCCCCGACCTGCCGGAACCGTTCGAGCGCGTTCGTGAAGTGCGTGCGGCCGTAGCCATCCTCATTGCGAAAGTACGCCCGATTGCCCATGGCCCACAGAACATTGGCCTGCCCCTGGAGATTGCCGATCTCTTCGTACAGCGCGAGCGCCTCTGCCTGCGCGCGAGCGCCGCTTCCGTCCATGTCGGCAATCCTTGGATCCTGCTTCGGATCTGGGCCGACGGCAAAGGCAAACGAGTAGTTGTACAGGGCGTTGGCGATCTCCGACTTGTCGCCCCGTGCTCGCCAGATGGAGAGGGCTTCGTCGTAGGCCGCCTCCATCCTGACGATGTCGGCCTGCCACCAGTACACCCCACCGAGTGCCTCCATGAGCCGGGCCCGGAGCACGGGATCGTCGCGCGACCATGGCGCGGCGGCCATGCCCTCGAGGCGCCGCCGGGCCTCATACAGGTGGCCGCGCTTCTGCCAGAACCGCCACATCGCAAAGCCGACCTTGATCGCGCAGGCGCCGTCACCGACGAGTGGCGCCCGATCGAGGACGGCGCGGATGTTGTCGTGTTCCTGCTCGAGACGCTCCAGCAGCGCTCGCTGGGAAGAGCCCGAGAGCTCCGGGGCCGCAGCCTCGACGAGGTCCAGATACCAGCGCGTATGGCGGGCGCGAACGACCGCTGCATCGGGACGCTGATCCAGCATCTCTGCGGCGAACTCGCGGATGGTCTCAAGCATGAAGAATCGCGGCGGATCCGCGTCGATCGAGCGCAGCAGGCTCTGGTCGGCGAGAGCCATGAGCCCATCGAGGACATCGCCACCGCGGTGACCGGGCTGGTCGCCGATCACCTCTGCGGCTTCGAGGCTGAACCCTCCCTCGAACACGGACAGCCGATCCAGCAGTACGCGGTCTGCATCATCCAGGATGTCATAGCTCCAGGCGATGGCCCCGCGAAGTGTCTGCTGCCTCGCGGGCAGGTCCCTGGCCCCGGCAGCCAGGACGTTGAGCTGGTGCTCGAGCCTGGACAAGATCGCGTCGGGGCTCAGCAACTTGATCCGGGCCGCCGCCAGCTCGATGGCGAGCGGCATCCCCTGCAGCCGAGCGCAGATCGCGGCAACGGCTGGGGCGTTCGCATTCGTGACCGCGAAATCGGGACGGACGGAGACCGCTCGGGCGATGAACAGGCGCACGGCCTCGTAGGTCGTGAGCGCATCGAGGTCGATCGGACCGCCACCGCCAAGGCGCGCCTGTTCGTACCCACCGCGGTTGCGCGGATCTGGCGGGACCGGTAGCCCGGCAACCGGAAACTCCTGCTCGCCCGAAACACGCAACGGGGCTCGGGAGGTCGCCAGGATCCGCAACCCCTCTGCGGCGCGCAGCAACTCGGCAACGATCGGACCGGCATCGACGACCTGCTCGAAGTTGTCGAGAAGCAGCAGCACCCGCTTGCCGGTCAGCCACTCGACAAGCACGTCGGTGGCAGTCCGCCGACCGGTTTCGGCGAGGCCAATCTCCGACCCGATGCGGGACGCGACGAGAGCGGGATCCCGGACGGTTTCGAGCGGCACGAAGAAGACGCCGTCCGGATAGTCGGACGCGGAGGCGGCAGCGACCTGGAGGGACAGGCGAGTCTTGCCCGTGCCACCGGGCCCGGTCATCGTCACCAACCGGTTGGCCGCCAGCAATGAGCCGGCTCGCTCAAGTTCATTGTCCCGCCCGACGAACGATGTCAGCTGGTTGGGCAGGTTGTTGGGGTGTGCATCGAGCGTGGCGAGGGGCGGAAAGGTGTCGTCGATGCCCGGTGCCCGCAGCTCGTACAGGTGCTCGGGCTCGAGCAGGTCCCTGAGCCGATGCCGTCCGAGGTCGACCAGGGACGCACCCTCGGGCAGGGAGGCAGCGCTGAGCAGCCGGATCGCTTCGGATACGAGGACCTGGCCGCCATGAGCAACATTGGCAATCCTGGCTGCCCGGTTGATGGCGAGTCCGACCAGGCTCCCGCCGGCGACCGAGGCAGTGCCGGCGTGGATGCCCATCCGTACCCGGACCGTGACGCCGTTCGGCCAAGGTTCGCTGGCGAGCAGCCGCTGGGCATCGAGCCCAGCGTTGATTGCCTGGCCTGCCGTGCCGAAGGCGACGAAGAACGAGTCGCCCTCGGTGCCCTGCTCGAGGCCGTCGTGCGCGGCGATCGCGGACCGGACCAGGACCCGATGACGCTCCCGCAGCTCCGCATAGGCGGCCGTCCCGACCGCCTGTTCAAGGCGCGTCGAGCCCTCGATGTCCGAGAACAGGAACGCCAGCGTTTCGCCCGACGCCCGAGTCGCCCCTACGACGCCCGCCGCTCCATCGCGAGGGATCACCGGGGCGGCCGTGGGAACTCGGCCATCAGTGTCGGGCGGCGTCGGTCGCTTCACGCAGGCGGGTCGCCACGCCTCGAAGGATGGCGAGTGTGACCGATGGATTGGCGAGCAAGGCAGCCTCGAAGTCCCAGGAGGCAATCGCGAGGCACGTTGTCGCAGACTCGGCGCTGACCATGGCGTTCCTCGGCTGGCCGTCCAGGACGGACAGCTCGCCGAAGAAGTCGCCTGGGCCAAGGTGGGCGAGGACCATGCCATCCCGGACGACACGGACGGCGCCGTCGACGACGACGAAGAAGCCCGTCCCGATCTCGCCCTGACGGGCGATGACGTGGCCGCTCGGAAATGCCACTTCCGTGGCCGCGCCAGAAAGCGCTGCGAGGCCTTCCGCCCCGACGCCCTTGAACAGGGGACAGGCTCCGAGTAGCGCGGCCCGATTACCGCTGGACAGGGACATGACTTCTCTCCCGGGGATGTTCGCCAACGATGCTGAACCGACCGGCGTGCCCCGTCAAGGACCGACGGATCTCAGGAGGTTCCGCGCGGGGCGCGCGGATTGGATGCACAATCGTGGCACGCGGACGAGTGGGAAGGAGCCCGATACGAATGGCCACACGGGACGAGATTGCTGACGCCCTTGCCGGGATGACGCTCTTTGCCGACCTCGCAGCGCCACAGCTCCAGGGCGTGGCGGGCCGGTTTGAGGAAGCGTTCTTCGCCGAGGGCGCCCGTGTGCTGCGACAGGGCCTGAGCGGCTCGGCGTTCTACGTGATCCTCGACGGCGATGCGGCCATCCTGGTCGACGGTGAGCAGCGCGCGACCCTCGGTCGCGGCGAGTTCTTCGGTGAGGTGTCAATCCTCCTCGGCGAACTGCCGACCGCCGACGTCGTGGCCGTTCGGCCGATGCGCTGTGTCGTCCTTCCGGGAGCCGCCGTTGAGGGATTCCTGATCGAACATCCGAAGGTCATGTATCGGATGCTCCAGGCCCAGTCCCGTCGCCTGCGCAACGCGAACCGCGCGCGGGGCTGATCACCATGGCGGATCCCGAACGTCCATTTCCCCCCGGTTCCTATCCCGTCATCGTGATCGGATCCGGCCCCGGCGGCCTCCAGGTCGCCCACGAACTTGATCAGCGCGGGATCGGGCATGCGGTCCTGTCGGCCGATCCCGGCCCAGGTGGCATGTTCCGACGCTGGCCGTTCTTCCAGCGGCTGCTGTCCTGGACGAAGCCCTATGCGACGCCGGACCAGGGTTCACGTGGCTTCGAGCGGTGGGATTGGAACAGCCTGCTGGGCGGCAAGCCTGAGCTCCGCGGACTCCAGACCCAGTTCATGGACGGGTCGTCCGATTTCCCGTCCCGACCGGAAATGGAGGCAAGCCTCACCGCGTTCGCCGATCGGGCCGGGCTCAACGTCCGGTATGGCTGTCGCTGGGAGTCAACTGCCCATGAGCAGGCCGCGGCAGGCACGCGGTTCCGCCTCACCACCTCAGACGGCGAGTACGAGTGTGAGCACCTGATCGTCGCCGTCGGAATTGCGGAGCCCTTCTCTCCGCCGACGCCGGGTATCGAGCACGCGGTTCACTATGCGGACACTCGCGCCGCCGAGAGCTACGCCGGGCGTCGGCTGTTCATCATTGGCAAGCAGAACTCCGGGTTCGAGCTCGCCTCGGGCCTCCTCCAATGGGCCAGCCGGATCACCCTCGCCTCTCCCTCGCCGGCCAAGACCTCGATCGAGACACACTCACTGGTGGGGGTGCGTGCCCGTTACGTCCAGCCTTTCGAGGATTCCGCACTCGGTGGCGGCGTGGACATCCTGTCCGCATCGGTCGCCCAGATCAGCCGCATCGAGGGAGCCCTTCGGGTCGATCTCAAGCGAACCGACAACGGCATGCCCGTGTCCCTCGAGGCAGACGAGGTCATTGCCGCGACCGGCTTCACCTGCCCGCTCCTGGACCTGCCGGCGCTCGGCGTCGCAACGTTCGGGCAGAGCAAGCTACCGGCACAGACGGCGTATTGGGAGAGCGCGACCGTACCCGGTATCTACTTCGCCGGGACGATCACGTCGGGTGCGTCCGGCCTCAAGAAACACGGCATCCCAAGCTATTCCGGCGCGGTCCAGGGTCATCGCTACAACGGCCGGCTCCTCGTCGAGCGGCTCGCCGAGCAACGGTTCGGCATCGCCCGCCCGCGCCCGCCGATTGCCCTGGGAGATCTCGCCACGCACGTCCTGGCCGAGGCAACGAACGCCCCGGAACTGTGGCATCAGAAGGCCTACCTTGCCCGCGTCGTCAGCGTCAGCGCGGATGACGGTATCCGCGACGAAGGTGCGATGCCGCTGACGCACTTCCTCGATGTCGATGGCCCGAACGCGGTTGCGGTCACGATCGAAGCGGACGGGCAGGGTGCCATCTATCCCGTGGCCTATGTCCGACGCGACGGCAAGGTCGATGAGCACACACTGGAGCCGCATCCGCTCCACGACTTTGAAGGGGCGGCCTACCGGAAGCAGGTCGGGGGCCTACTCGACCTGATCGCGCCGGGAGCCTCGACGGCGTGACTGGCGAGCCGATCGCCCGTTCGACGGTGATGTCGATCAGGGTAGATCCAGGGGCCACCCGTCGGATCGCGGAAGAGTCCCAGGGCAGAACCCTGCTCATCGATTTCTTCGCATCACAGTGCTGCACGAGCGTCCTCGTCGGCGACCTCGAAACGCGCTGGCTCGATCCGGGCCAGACCGCCGGGCTCGAGACGATCGGGTCGATTGGGGCAACCCCGATCGTCGCCGAGTCGGCCCTCTCGGCTGTCCTCCGTGAGGGTCGCGCCCGGCTCGTCGCGGGAGGCTTGCTCGGGCGGTCCCTGCAGGTCCGGCTCGACGCACCAGAAGCGTGGCTCGAATTCCTCGACACGCCGGCGGCTCGTCGGCCGCGTGGTCGCGGCCTTCAGGCCGTGGCCAGCTCGACGCCACCGACGCACTGAGTGGGCGCGGCGTTCATCGCCGGCGCACTCGCCGGTCTTGCCATCGCGATTCCTGTCGGGGCAATCGCGATTCTGATCCTCGATCTCGGGATCCGGCGTGGCTTCCGGGCGGCTGCTGCGGCGGGTGCCGGTGCGGCCACCGCCGACGGCGTGTACGCGCTGGTCGCGATCATCGGTGGCACCGCCATCGGCCTCCTCCTCGAGCCACTCGAGCGGCCACTTCGGGTCGTCGCCATCGGCGCTCTGCTGGGTATCGGAATTCGCGGCCTGCTTGCCATCTGGCTCCGATCCAGTCCTTCGGTCGCCCCGAATGCGGTCCCCGCCGGCCTCCGTGGGATCTATGCGCGGTTCCTGGCGCTGACGCTCCTCAATCCGGCGACCATCATCTATTTTGCGGCGCTGGTGCTTGCCCTTCCGTCGGTCGGGCGGGGACCCGGCGAGCGAAGCGCCTTCGCGCTTGGGGCCTTTCTGGCGTCATTGGCCTGGCAGACGACACTGGCGGGGATCGGAGCGGTCGCGCATCGCCGCCTGCCCGCCCAGTTCCAGGTTGCGGTGAGCCTCCTGGGCAATATCGCCATCTGCGTCTTCGCGATCCTGATCGCGGGAGATCTCTAGACGAGATTGCGCGGGATCGTCCGGTCCGTACGCCGCTCGAAGAAGACGGTTCCGTCCAGGCGAACCATAAGGTGGATATCGAGTTCGAAGGCGCGCTTGTCGGACGTTGTCTCACCGTCGACATCGATCTCGACCCGATGGCCGTCACGTTCGAGGACGTAGCGGATGGTGCTGGACATCGTGGCCCGCGCCGGGTCGGCGTCCGATGCTCGCAACTCGTGCGATTCGGCGGTATACAACCGCTCGCCGCCCTCGAGGACCGTCTCGCCGCCATCGTGGGTCGATACGGTCACGCTGCCCGTTAGGACATCGTCGGTGATCCGCCACCGGGGTATGTCCTCGCTCCCATGCCCGACGGCATCCATCTCGGGGAGTACGGTCTGGAAGGCCGGCACCGGTGCGTCATCGGACCCTGGGGCGATGGGAAGAACGAGGTGCGACACGGGGTCGCGGGGCACCCGGCCACCACTCGGTTCGTGCCCGTGATGGATCCGCAGCCAGCCGGACTCAGGGGACGGCCAGATCACCGGCCAACACGAGGAGGCGATCGAAATGCGGATCCGGTGGCCGACCGCGAACCGATATCCGGCGGCCCGCAGGGGTACGCTCACCCGCGTCCGCTGACCTGGGTTCAGCGGCACGGGATCCGCATGTGATTCGCGGTGGGTCAGGTTGAGGATGCCCATCGTGACCTGGGAGGACGTCCCGTCCGGTGCGACGTCGGACAAGCGGACGACGAGGCTGGCGACTGACATCGAGGTCGACACTTCGAGCTCTGCCGCGGCGATGCCGAGGATCTCGAGCGGTGCTTCGAGCGGAAGCGAGGTGTAGGTCGGGACGCCCGATTCGTCGGGGCGAATGTCCCGGGCAAGGCCGTTCGGGGCTCCGCCGGCGCCCCACGACAGTGCCCCGTGCGTGCCGGTTGTCGCCCGATGCGGAAAGGTTGACGAGCCGGCCTGCGCTGCCTCGTCCGCGCGGAGCGTACCTCGGAGCGGCTCGGTGCCGCCCGCCAGGAACAAGTGCATGGCTGCGGGCCCGCCGTGCGCCGGTAGCGGGCCTGCGCTCGCACGCCACCGGCCCGGCCAGGACACAGGAAAGGCCTCGGGCGGCGCAGCATCCCGCTGGAACCACGTCAGCGCGGGTTCGTCCATCACGCCGTTGGTCGTCCCCTTCAGCCAGTGATCGAAGAACCGGATCATTTCGTGATGCCAGCCCACACCCGGGCCGGGGTATCCGTCATCGGGGAACTCGTGGGACCAGTTGCCGACAATGGCACGGCGAGGTGCGGTGCATCGTTCCAGCATCCGAAACACGGGATCCACGTAGGAGTCCATCCAGCCACCGAACAGCAGGATGGCCGCCTCGATCCGGTCGTAGCCGGGGGCGAGCGACCCCTGGCGCCAATATGGCCCGTCGGTCTGGTGCTCAAGCCAGGGGACAAGCCAGACGGGGGTTTGCTCAAGCCGCTCCAGCCAGGCGGCCTGCCAGTCCTCGCCGTCCCGCGCCGGCAACGCGGGCAGGGCATTGGACGCCACCTGGCTGACCGCGTACTGGGTGAGCTCGGACGCCGTCGCGCA
>JBDTOJ010000142.1:0-2998 GCA_039933295.1 Chloroflexota bacterium | reverse complement strand
GACTTCGCCCCATTCCTGACCCTCGACGCGTACGGGCTCCTTGCGTGATGGGGTCCCGCGAGGTGCGCCGTGCCGGGTGAGGACACATTCCATAGCGTCGAGTTCTTCACGCTCCTGCTCGGTGCGGCGTCGATCCTTGCTCTGATCTCGCGCCGGTTCGGCTTCCCCTACACCGTTGCACTCGTGCTGTTCGGGCTCGGCGTGGCAGCGTTTGTGCCGGTGCTCGCGTTCGAGATCACGCCGGAGCTTGTCCTTGTCGTCCTGCTGCCGGCCCTCGTGTTCGAGGCTGCCTACCAGACCGACTTCGATCACCTGCGACGGACGGGCGGTGGCATCGCACTCCTTGCGATCCCGGGTGTGCTCATCTCGGCCGGTGTCGTCGCGATCGTCATCCATCTCGCCACGGGCATGGCGCTCGAAGTCGCGCTCGTGATCGGCGCGATGGTCTCGGCCACCGACCCGGTTGCGGTCATCGCCACGTTCCGGCGGCTCGGGACGCCACCCGCGCTGACGACCCTCGTGGAGGGCGAGAGCCTGTTCAACGATGGCACCGCGATCGTCGTGTTCACGATTGCCCTGCGGGCCGTCGAGGGCCAGGTCTCGATCGCCGATGCGGTCGGCGGATTCACCTCGACCGTCGTGTTCAGCCTGGCGCTCGGCGGAATCACCGGGTTCATCGCCTCGCGCGTGGTCGCGCGGGTCAACGATCACTTGATCGAGACCACGATCACCCTGCTCGTGGCGTATGGCACGTACGTCCTGGCCGACCTGCTCCACGAATCCGGGGTCATCGCCACGGTGGTCGCCGGGATCACGCTCGGCACGTACGGGCGACGGATCGGGATGAGCGCCCGGACCCAGGAGGCGCTCGATACGGTCTGGGAATTCCTGGCCTTCATCCTGACGGCCCTCATCTTCCTGCTCGTCGGCCTCGCGATCACGGTCAGCGGGCTGGTCGATGCCGCCGTGCCGATCGCCTGGGGGATCGGCGCGGTCCTGGTTGGTCGGGCCATCGTGATCTACGGGCTGCTCGGCGGGACCGCCCGGCTCGTCGGCCGGAAGCGGAGCGGCCTCGAGCCGGGCTGGCTGCACATCCTGTTCTGGTCAGGGCTTCGTGGCGCCGTGGCCGTGGCGCTCGCCTTGTCGCTACCGGAGGACTTCCCCCAGCGTGCCCAGGTCCAGAGCGTCGTCTTCGGGATCACGCTGTTCACACTGATTGCGCAGGGCTTGACGATCGGGCCCGTGACGCGACGAGCGCTGCGGGCGCGGCCGGGCGCCCAGGACGGCCCGATTGATCCTTGGACCGCCTCGGAGCGCCCCGCAGGCTGAATCAGCCGCCGGCGCGCAACGGCATCCGCCGATCCCATACCGGTCGCAGGCGCCGGTTCAGCCGCCCGCGCCCTCGCGCTCGACGAACTGTCCGAATCCCCGCTGGCCGACGAACGCCCCGTCCCGGACGACCGCTCGGCCGCGCACGAAGACGCTCCGCACTGCGCCCGCAACCGCGAGGCCCTCGTACGGCGTGTAGTCACTGGTGTGGTGGAGGTCCGTGGCCCGGATCGTGCGCCGCGCCGCCGGATCGAACAGCACCAGATCGGCGTCCCGACCGACCTCGATCGCACCCTTCCGAGTCAGTCCGAACCGGCGGGCCGGGGTCGTCGAAAGCAAGTCGACCATCCGCTCGACCGACAAACGCCCCGTGGCGACACCTTCGCCGTAGGCGATCGCCAGGAGCGTCTCGATCCCGGGCGCTCCGTTGCTGAGCTGGTTGAACGGCACGTCCCGGAGTGCGTCCCCCTTCTCGACCGCCGCGCGATCGGGGACATGGTCGGTCGCGATGAGATCGAGGTCGCCGGCTGCCAGGCCGGTCCACAGCGCATCCTGATCGAAGGCAGAGCGGAGCGGCGGCGAGATGACGACCTTGGCCACCTCGAGCGTGTCGATGGCCTCGTAACGGGCGTCGGTCAAGGCGAGGTAATGGGGGCATGTCTCGGCGGACACCGGCAGGCCCAGCGCCTTCGCCTCGCGCACTTGGCGGAGCGCATCGGCGGACGACAGATGCACGATGTGGAGGGGCGCGCCTGATGCCCGCGCGAAGGCCATTACACGAGCCGTTGCCACCGCTTCCGCGTAGGCCGGTCGCGACGAGGCATGGAAGCGGGGCGCGGTGTCGCCGCGGGCCAGCGCGGCCTCGACCGCAGCGTCGATCACAACGGGGTCCTCGCAATGGACCTGGAGCATGCCGCCCCGGCCGGCGAGCGCGCCCATCGCCTGGAACAGGCGTACGTCGTCCAGCCGGAAGTCGAAAACCATGAACGCCTTGGCGGTCGAGACGCCCGCATCGACCATCGCGGGAAGCTCGGCAATCGGATCATCCATGTGCCCCGAGATCGCGAGACTCACCGCGTAGTCCACGGCACTGTCCTGGTTCGTGGTGGCGCGCCATTCGCGCAGGCCGGCAAGGAGCGAGCGCTCCGCGGCCGGTGAGGAGCCCGTCCCGGGGTTGTTGAAGGCGAGGAAGCTCGTCGTGCCGCCGTGAGCTGCCGCTACCGAATCCTGGAAGAACCGATCCGGCTCCATGTCGCTCGCGACACGGGTGTGGGTGTGAACGTCGACGACGCCCGGCAGCACGAGGAGGCCGGTCGCGTCGACGACTTCGCGCGCGCTCGTGGCCAGCCCGCCAAGATCCGGGGCGATCTCCGCGATCCGCCCGTTCTCGATCGCGACGTCGGCCCGGCGGGAGCCCGTCGCCGTGACGACGGTCCCGCCGCGAACCAGGAGATCGGTCACGCGGCCTCGGTGATCACGATCCGCTGGGCACCGTCCCACAGGACCCGCCGGCCTACCTCACGCAGGCGGTCGTCCCAGCCATCGTCGGGGATGATCGACGCGAAATGGTTGGCCGCCAGCTGGCCGACCTTCGATGCGGTGGTGCAGGCGCCGTACGGGAAGAAGATCTCGCACTCGCTGATCCCGCCGGGGTACATCGCGAGCATGC
>JBDTOJ010000141.1:0-3817 GCA_039933295.1 Chloroflexota bacterium | reverse complement strand
CGTTGGGTTCCGGACCCAAAGGTCGCAGGTTCGAATCCTGTCGGGCGCGCCATACCTCGCCGTGGAGCACGTCCGCCTTCGCGTCGGGGACGTCGGCCTCGGTCCACGTCGCTGACAAGGCGCGGGGCCACTCGACCGGAACTCCCGCCCCGCTCACGAGCGTGCGACGGTGCCGACCGGACCGGTGGCGGGGCTCGTCGGACGGATCCCAGCCAGGACCTGCGGCCCGTGATCGGCGAGCTGGCTGCCGAGACCTCGGAAGCAATCCGCAACGGAGATGGGCTGCCTGAACGACCGGGAGGCGATCGAGAACTCGTCGACGCGGATGTCCTCAAGCCGCGCCACCAACAGCCGATGGCCAGCATCGAAGTGGTCCCGTGCCTTGACCGGGGTCTCACCGCGGGTTGTGAGCCGGACCATCCACAGGTTCACGAGATCGAGGACTCGGGCGGGCGGCCGGTTCAGCATTCCCTGGCCGCGGCGCGTCAAATCGACAAGCCGGACGCAGGCATCTGGCTGCGCCGCCAGATGGCCAACGACCTGGCGCACGCTCCATGCCGCGTTGCCGCTCTTCCCTTCCCACTCGTCCGGGCTGATGCGGTCGACGAGCGCATGGAACTCGGTGCGCCACTCGGATAGTCGCTGCCTAAGCTCCGGTCGTGGGTCGTTCGGAACCTGGTCCATGTGAGCCACCTCCCATTGCGTTGCGTCATATTCCACACTACACTGTGTCTGTGAATGTAGATCACCGTGTCAAGGCCCGTCCATACCGCCAGAAACAGCGCGCCGCGGGTGCCGCCGAGACCCGCCGCCGCCTTCTGGACTCAGCACGGGCGGAGCTCACGAGACGACCGCTCCGGCGAATTTCTATCGAGGCCGTGGCGGAAGGAGCGGGCGTGGCACGCTCCACCGTCTACGGCACCTTCGGCTCCCGCGGCGGGCTGTTCGACGCGGTCGCCGAAGACGCGTTCATGGAGAGCGGCATGCCGGCTATTGCCGCCGCCTTTGAGCTGGACGACCCGATCGCGTTCATCGAGACCAGCTTTGCGATCAACAGCCGGATGTGCGCCCGACTTCGGCCGATCTGGCACGCCCTCGGGGCGATGGCAGCAATCGACAAGGAGGCCAATGCCATGCTCGTCCGAACGGAAGAGCGGCGCGCGGTCGGCATGCGCGAGGTCGCGGCCCGGCTCGAGACCCGGGGCCTCCTGGGCGACGGTGTCGATCGAGCGACAGCCGAGGCACAGCTCCAGGTTGTGACCAGCTTCGCCGCGTTCGACCTGCTTACCGATGCGGGCCTCACGCCCGACGACATCACCGAGTGGATGCTCACGACGACGCGACGCACCCTCAAGCTGCGTCGACTGGGAGGAGAGCACTGATGACCGCAACCTACGACGAGCTCCGAGCACGTCAACAGGAGCGTCTCGGCGAGCTAATGCCGGAGATGCTGTCCGCGATCGACCTCGGGCATGATCAGCTTGCGGAGGTGCGCAGGCGCCGCCTGCGTGTCCTGCTCGGCGTCACGACCACGCGGTCGGCGTGGCATGCCCGACGCCTCGCCGGCCTCGACCTGGAGACAATCTCGCCCGACGACCTGTCGTCACTCCCGACGATGACCAAGAACGATCTGCTCACCAATTTCGACTCCATCGTGACGGACGCTCGGCTGACCCGCGGCCGCGTCGAGGCACACCTCACTCAACTGGATAGCGACCGCTACCTCGACGGCAGATTTCACGCCCTTGCGTCCGGAGGCTCCAGCGGCGTCCGCGGAATCTTCGTCCACGACGAGGACGCCTTCGTGTACGGCCAAATCTCGATGATCCGATTCGCTGAGCGCGCGAGCTCCGGTCGGCCCAGTGAGCCGGACGGCCGGTGGGTCACGACGGTCGTGGCCGGCGATCGGGCGAGTCACGCCTCCGCGGCGGCAGCGGCGACCTTCGACTCAGAGCAGCGACCAATGCATTCGGTGCCGGCGACGCTGCCGATCGACGACATCGCCGCGGCTCTTGATGTCCAGCAGCCGAATCTGCTCGCGGGCTACCCATCGGTCCTAGCGCGACTCGCGCGGCGGGCCCACAGCGGCGATCTGACGATCCGCCCGAAGCTCATCCTGTCGACGGCCGAGCCACTGACCGAGCCTCTCGAGGCGACCATCAGGGGCGCCTGGGGCGTACCGATCCTGAATGTATGGGGGATGTCCGAGTGTGGCGCCGCGGCGGTCACCTGCCTGGTGGGCGGTGGCATGCACCTCAGTGACGATTTCACGATCATCGAACCCGTCGATTCGGCCGGGCGCCGCGTCCCCGACGGCGCGGAGTCCGACAAGGTTCTCGTGACGAACCTGATGAGCTTCGCCCAGCCCCTGATCCGGTACGAGGTCGACGACCGCGTGACCCCGATCGGGGGGCCCTGCCCGTGCGGCTCGGCGTTCGGCCGAATCGCCGCGATCAGTGGCCGCTCATCGGACGTGTTTTCGTACCCCGGCAACTTGACCGTCCACCCGGTCGTGTTCTGGTCATCTCTCGGCCAGATCCCGGAGATCAGCGAGTACCAGGTCTACCAGACGCTGGCCGGCGTTCGGGCTAGCGTCGTCGTCGACGGAACGGTCGATCCCACCGCCATCACCCGGCGCGTCGAACAGGGCCTGCGCATCGCGGGCCTGATGGACCCGATCGTCGAGCTGAGCGTGGTCGACCGGATCGCCCGTGGCCCGGCCGGAAAGCTCCGTCGGTTCGTGCCGTTGGCGAACGTCCCCACGGAATGGCCCTAAACTCCGCGGCTGCCCGGCCGCCAGGCGGGCCAAGCTCCGTTCGGCGATGGCGGCGCGCCGGGAGAGCGGGCGTTCACCGCTGGCTCGCCATTGAGCCGTCCAACAGCGTGCCAGAACGGACCGATGACACGACGGCGACGATGGCGTCGCTCGCCGCAGTCGCGCCAGTCACGGTCTCGATCAAACCGTCGTGGGTGAGGTCCTGGAAGACCAGGTGCGACGCGTTCGTGGAGAGGGTGGCCAGGCGGTTCTGCTGGTCAAGCCAGCCGTCGGAGGCGTCGGTCATCGCCGTCACCACGACGAGCGGCCGCCCACCCAGGTCGGGGAGTGCCCCGGCCGCATCGAGGATGCCATCGAGCCGCAAGAACTCCTCGCCGAAGCTGGACGCGGCGCGCGGGGTCGATTCGAAGGAGCGCCGGCGGGCACTGACGTCGCCCGGCAGGTCGTTCGACCCGACCCCCGACAGGAGTCGGGCGACGCCGACGCGTGCCACGCCCGGCAACACCCCGGCGAGCGTGCTCATCGGGTTGTCCGACGACTGGCCTGCCGACTGTGCGGGCTGTAGATGTGGCGACATCGAATCGAGCAGCACGAGTCCGGCGAGCTCGCTCGGGTACGCGGCCGCGAAGAAGCGCACGTACGCGCCGCCCGCAGAGTGGCCAGCGAGGATGTAGGGACCCTGGTTACCTGAGGCGGCGAGGAGCGCGTGCAGATCGCGGGCGATCGTCATGCCGTCCTGGGCGCCGATCGCGTCCTCGCTCCGGCCGTGGCCGGCGCGATCGTACACGCACACACGCGTCTTCGTGGCGACTGCAGGGGCGATGAGCGCGAAGTAGTCCGAACCCTGCCCGAGGCCGCCCTCCAGCACCACCGTGGGGCTCCCGGTGCCGGTGCACGAGATGAACAGCTTGTATCCGCCGACGTCGACGAGCTGGCCGCCGTTGGGTGACCGACTACCATCGGTCGCCTCGATGCCCGTCTCGATCGCGCCGCCGATGCTGAGCAGGGCCAGGACGCCGACGACGGGATACAGCAGCCACC
>JBDTOJ010000140.1:0-5469 GCA_039933295.1 Chloroflexota bacterium | reverse complement strand
TCGTGGAGCGCGACGTCCCGGTCGTGGCGGACGAGGTTGTCGATCGCGCCTTCGGCACCGGTGCCGTCAAGGTGACCCCTGCCCACGATGCCACCGACCTCGAGATCGGGCGCCGCCATAGCCTGGCCTCGATCGACGTCATGACCGATGACGGATCGATCAACGAACAGGGTGCCGGCTATGCGGGCCTTGATCGGTTCGCCGCTCGAGCCCGGATCCTCGAGGACCTCGCCGCCACGGGCGACCTTGAGGCCGTGCAGTCGCACGACCTCGTCCTTGGTCGATGCCAGCGCTCCGATGATGTCGTGGAGCCGCGTCTCAAGACCCAGTGGTTCATCCGAACCGCGCCCCTTGCCGAGCGAGCCCTCGCGGTCACGCGGTCGGGTCGGACGCGGATCCTGCCCGAACGGTTCGAGAAGACCTGGGAGCACTGGTTGACCGGCATTCGCGACTGGAACGTGAGTCGCCAACTGTGGTGGGGCCATCGGATCCCCGCGTGGTACTGCCCGGACGGCCACATTACGGTCAGCGAACTCGAGGGTGGGCCGACCGCATGCGAGGCGTGCGGTCGACCCGGCGACAACCTCCGCCAGGACCCCGACATCTTCGACACCTGGTTCAGCTCCGGGCTATGGCCCTTCTCGACGCTCGGCTGGCCTGACGCGACCGACGACCTTGCCCGCTACTACCCGGGTTCGGTCATGGAGACCGCCTACGACATCATCTTCTTCTGGGTCGCCCGGATGGTGATGCTCGGACTCGTCCTGCTCGATTCGACGCCGTTCGAGACGGTCTCCCTGTCAGGCCTGATTCGCGACCCGTATGGCAAGAAGATGTCCAAGACGACGGGCAACGTCGTCGATCCGCTCGAGATCATCGATACGACCGGTGCCGATGCGCTGCGCTTTGCCCTGATCCACGGAGCGACACCCGGGCTGGACCAGAAATTCGGCACGGCCAAGATCGAGAATGCACGGAACTTCGCCAACAAGCTCTGGAATGCCACGCGCTTCGTGCTGGGTTCCCGGCCCGGGTCGATCCTGCCCGGATCGACGCGCCGTGACCCGGACCCAGCCCATCTCGGGCCGGCCGAGCGATGGATCCGCTCGCGCCGCGCCGCCACGATCGAGGCCGTCGATCGGGCCGTGGCGGACTTCCAGTTCGCGGAAGTCACGCGCGTGCTGTACGACGCCATCTGGTCCGAGTACTGCGATTGGGGTTTGGAACTGGCCAAGGTCCGGCTGGCCGACACGTCGCTCACCGACGCGGAGCGCGAGGCGACGTGGTGGACGCTCGTCGAAGCCCTCGACGCGTATCTCCGGCTTCTCCATCCCGTCATGCCGTTCATCACCGAGGAGTTGTGGGGCGCGCTGCCGCATGCTGAGGGCGACCCCGACCTCCTGATCGTGGCATCCTGGCCTTCGGCAGGGGCGCGGGACCTGGCGATCGAAGCTGAGCTGGGCGCGGTCATCCAGCTGGTCGGTGGCATTCGCAATGCCCGGGCCGAGGCCGGTATCGCGGCCGCCTCGTGGCTCCCGCTTCGCGTCGCCGGCCCGATGACCTCCGGCCCGACGCTCCAGCTTCTCCACCCGGCAATTGAACGCCTGTCCCGCGGCCGGCCGCTCGTGATTGGCACCCGCGCCGAACTCGCGACCGCCGCGCCCGATGGGCTCGTGGTGATCGCCGGTGATCTTGAGGCTCGGGTCGAGATCGTGCGGGACGCACGGCTGCCCGAGCGAGACCGAGACAGGATCGAGAAGGAGTTGGCCGAGGCCGACGGCTTTCTTGCGGCGGCCAATGCGCGGCTCGCGAACGCGGATTTCATGGCAAAGGCTCCGCCCGCCGTGGTTGCGGGTGCCACGGCCCGCGCCACCGAACTCGCCGAGCTCGTCGCACGACTTCGAGCCCGCCTCGAGGCATAGCGCCTCGGCGACGGGCTCGTGCGAGGAACGCCCGCGTTCCGGATCAGCCCTTGACGGCGCCGCCGGTGATGCCGCGGACGAAGTAGCGCTGGAGAGCCACCGGCTCGCGCATCTGGAACTGGAGCCGCGACTCGCCGAACCGCGGACGCGGCACAGGCAGAACGCCCGCGTATCCGACCCGCCGATCGGCGCTGCTACGATATGGGGCAGTTTCGCCAGCAAGCTTCGGGGAGAGCCATTCGTGCCGCTCGAGTTCCTGCGCCGGAAGGGCCCGGCAGCTGTACCGGATCCGGTCGCACCACAGCCCGCACCGGGGGCCTCGGGGACGGCGCTGCCCGAGGAGGTCGTAGCCCAGGAGCATCAGCTCCGCCTCAATTACGCGGGCAAGACCAGCGAAGGCGTCCGCATCAAGACGGGAGCCGCCGCCCTCGCGGACCTGCCGTCGATGCTCGCCGGGCTGTCCAAGAGTGAAGTCGAGATCATCGAACCGCTGCCGATCGAATTCAGTCAGGCAGCCCCGACCATCGTGCGACCTTCCGAGGCGATGCAATGGCTCAACGCCCATCACGCCCTCTCGCCGATCGGGCGGCACGCACTGGTCGTTCTCGAATCGATCGACGCTGTTGATCTCGCGTTCGATACCTTCGTGTGTGGCCTCCTCGATGGCGAGACCGACACGTCGGGATACCCGGAATACAACGCCGTTGTCGGCGGTGCCGCCGCGCACTGGGATGAGGTGACGGGCGACATGATCGTCCGTGGCGTCGTCGGCTGGGGTGGTCGGGGAGTTCGGGGCGACACGGACCGGATCGGCTCGAGGATCCTGACGTCGATCCTCTCGAGCATCCTCGCGAGCCAATATGCGCTCGGCCTCACGCCAATTTCGAGGCCTATGGTTGCGACCGGGCGCGGAGGCGTCGTCTGTCCGCATTGTGGCTTCCACTCGGCACACGAGCGGGCGTTCTACTGCCCGAAGTGCGGCATGCGACTCCTGCGCGGCTGAGCAAGCAACGACCGACTCGAATTCATGCCCATTTACGACTACTCCTGCACGGCCTGCCGCCACCTCGTTGAGGTGATCCACGGGATCAACGAGGCCGGGCCACGCTTCTGCCCGAACTGCGGGGAGGAGGGCACGATGCGCAAGGGTTTCTCGACGCCGGCGGTCCATTTCAAGGGATCCGGCTGGGCCAAGAAGGACCGGTCCACGACGTCATCGCCCTCGCGAAGTAGCGGCGCGAAGTCCAGCTCGGGCGGGGAGGGCACCGGTGGCGGCGGCGGCGACAACGCGAGCGGCGGCGGCAGCACGAACGCTGGTGACAACGCGGGCAGCACCAAGGCAGACGCTGATTCCTCGAGCTCGAAGCCGACGGTCGCACCGGCGGCGACGGCGTCCGATGGAGGATCGTGACCGTGGCTGGGTCCGGGACCGACTGGATCAGTCTCGCTGAGGCGTCCGCGATTCTCGAGGCCTCGAACATCAGGTTCCGTGCCTCGACCATCGGGAACTGGGCGCGATCCGGCAAGCTCCAGAGCATCAAGCTCGGCGGTCGGCGTTTCGTGCGGCGGGGCGAAGTCAAGGCGCTGATCGCGCCGCCCCGGCGGGTTCGAGCGGATCACCTTCAGCCCGGTCTGTTCGAGGGCCTCACGGACTGACGATGGAAATTGAGGTCTGGCGGGCGCGGGCTCAGGCTCTCATGTCGAATCGGATCGTGCGTCAATTCACGGCGGTTCTGGACAGGTACGACGCTGCGGGTGGATCGCTCCTCGCCGGAGGGCTTGCCTACAGCGCCCTCTTTGCGATCGTGCCGCTGCTCCTGGTCACAGTCGGAGTTACTGGGCTCCTGGTTGCGGATCCGGCCGTCCGAAATCAGGTCGTCAA
Source organism: Chloroflexota bacterium (assembly GCA_039933295.1). Lineage (GTDB taxonomy): Bacteria > Chloroflexota > Limnocylindria > Limnocylindrales > CSP1-4 > UBA5189. The sequence goes on along the minus strand of JBDTOJ010000140.1, from coordinate 1,665 downwards.
GACGATTGGTGATGTCCTGCCGCCCCTGCGCGGCCTGGTCGAGGCGGTCCTTGGTGAGTCCGCGAGGGATGCCTCCACCATTTCCATCCTCGGCGGGCTGACGCTCATTTGGGGAGGGAGCCGATTTGTGCTGGCCTTCACAAGTGCCATTTCACGGGCTACTGGCAGTCCGAGAACTCGGAGCCTCATCCGGCGCAACCTCATCGGGATCGCCACAGCCGTGACTCTCGTCCTTACCGTCATCCTCGGGGCGCTGTTCGCCGGCCTGGCGGCCGTTCTGGACGACGCGGTCGCGAGCCAGAGGATCATCGGCCTGTCGTTCGTGACAAGGCTCGTGGTCTCCCTCTTCCCGCTCGTCCTCGCGATCTCCGCCATGGCCTTTGTCTATCGATACGTGCCCGTTCGGCGCCCGAGCTGGGGCAGTTCCCTGCTGCCTGCGTTCATCGTGGCCGTCGCACTGACCATGCTGACTCGCGCTTTCGTGTTCGTGGCTCCCCGTCTGATTGGCGCCGCCGCGGCGGTCGGCTCACTCGCGACGGCGTTTGCTGCTCTCGCCTGGCTGGCCTTGACATTTCAAGCGATCTTGATCGGTGCTGCCTGGGTCGGAGAACGGCACGAGGCGGCGGGGACGGTGCGTCGCTAGCGTCGGCGGGATACGGCCGCCGACGTACCGATCGCCCCGCTCGGAGTCAGCCCTGAGGCGTACCGCAGCGACGGCAGAAGCGAGCCGTCGCCGAGAGCGAAATACCGCAATTCCCGCATGACTGGATGGCCGCGACCGTGGGACTGGCCGACGCGGGCTGCAGGATCTCGAGACTCGACGCAGCCCACATGGCCTCGGTCGAATTGCGGGCCATCAGCGCGGCGAGGGCATCGACCGGTGGCGGTAGCGCACTCGGCGCCACCCCGGTCGGGAGACCGGTCGGCCAGCGCGGCCCGGTCGGCCACTGCGGCGCCGGGCGGGACGGATCCGCTGGTGCACGCCACACGGGCTGGGCGACCTGATCGGTCGGGGTACTCGGAGCAACCGGTGGCGCGACTGGCGATTCGGGAGCTGCTTCGGACGACGCTGCGGCGGGCTCCTCTGCGGCGGGCTCCTCTGCTTTGGCTGGTGCGACTTCGGGGGCCGGGGTCGCCAACAGGGGCTCGGCGGGTGTCGCAGCCACGGGCTCGGCGGGGGTCGCCACCACAGGCTCGGCGGCTGACGGGGTAACAGCCGGCTCGGGGGCCGGCGCAGCGGGGGCCGGTGCATCCGGTACTGCGGCGGGCGTTACCGCCATGAGCTCACTGGCGGCCGGCGTACGGTCCGCCTCCGGAACCGGTGCTGAAGAGGCCGGGATGGCGGCAGGCGCCAGTTCGACGACCGCCCGCGGCTCTGGTTCGGAGAAGACCGGTTCAGGCGGAACTTCCGGAGCTGCCACGGGCGTGGCTGAGATGGTCATCTCCGGTGCCACCGGCTCAGCAGGTGCAGCCTGGGATCGATCTTCGACTGGCTCGATCGCGGGAGCCTCAACGACGGCAGGTTCCGGAACGATTGCAGGTTCAGGGATCGGCGCACTGAATGCGGCTTCGTACTCCGCGAGGGCATCGCTGAGCGCGGCGTCCTCGCCAACAGCTGGCTCAGCGGCCGTGATTTCGGGCTCCGCAACGGCCTCGGGCTCGGCA
>JBDTOJ010000139.1:0-18955 GCA_039933295.1 Chloroflexota bacterium | reverse complement strand
GCAGGCGCGGCCGTCAGCAGGCCCAGGCCGATCGGACCGGTCTTGAAGACATCGAGCGCCAGCGCGGGATAGAGCGTTCGCGGACTGCCGAAGACCATGGCGTTGAGATCGATTGCGAAGGTTGACAGGATGAGGCGTCGAACGCGGACGAATCGCAGCCCCTCCCGGATAGCCGCAATGCTCGGCCGAACGGGCGTCCCCAACGGGGCGATTGGCCGCATGCGGGCGAGCATGAGCAGGGAGACACAGAAGGTCACGACATCGACTCCGAACGCACCTGCTGTTCCGAGAGTCGCGATCAGCGCTCCTGCGATGGCCGGGCCGAGGACCGATCCGCCGTTGTAGCTCAGCTGTCCGAGCGCGATCGCGGCCCGCAACCGCTCGGCGGGCACGAGCCTGGGAATAGCCGATGATCGCGCCGGGTTCTCGAAGGCTGCGAAGGACGCAGCGACGAATGCGATCACGAAGATGAATGGCAGGGCAGCCGGTCCCTGAAGCGACAGAAAGACCAGCGCGAGACTCGTTCCGGCGAGTCCGAGTTGTGCCGTGATGAGGACCCTGCGCCGGTCGAGGGCATCCGCGATGGCACCTCCACCAAGGGACAGGACCAGGAGTGGTACCAGCTGGACCAGAACGAGCGCGGCCAGTGCCAACGTCGAGCCCGTCAGGACGTATACCTGATACGGCAGGGCCACCCTGGTGATCTGGTTGCCGATGACATTGATCGATTGCCCGGCCCACAGGTGCCGGAAGTCCGGGTCCCGCCGAAGCGGTTCCAGGTCGATGACCAGCCCGCGGGCTGACGCGAGGCGTCCTCCCGCGGGGCGGTTCACGGGGATGGAAGGCTACTTGTCGCGTTCGACGGCGGCGAGTGATGCCTGCGCGGCCGCGAGGCGCGCCACGGGCACCCGGAACGGCGAGCAGGACACGTAGTCCAGGCCGATCTTCTCGCACTTCGCGATCGAAGCAGGGTCGCCGCCGTGCTCCCCGCAGATCCCGAGCTCCAGGCCGGGCTTGGTAGCCCGTCCCTTGTCGACCGCGATCTTCATCAGCCCGGCAACCGCGTCATCGAGCGTCTGGAACGGGTTGTACGGCAGGATCTTGTCCTCGACGTACTTGAGCAAGAAGCCGCCCTCGGCGTCGTCACGGCTGTAGCCGAAGGTCATCTGGGTCAGATCGTTCGTGCCGAAGCTGAAGAAATCGGCCTGGGTCGCGATCTCGTCGGCGGTCAGCGCTCCGCGCGGGACCTCGATCATCGTCCCGAACTTGTATTCGACCTCGACGCCCGCCTTCGATTCGACAGCCTTGGCCTCGGCCTCCAGCAGCTCGCGCGTCCGCGCCAACTCGTTCACGTGCCCAACGAGCGGGATCATGATCTTGGCGATCGGATTGCCCCCGGCCTTCTTCCGCGCGATCTCCGCGTTGAGGATGGCCCGAGTCTGGATCTTGACGAAGTCCGGGATCATCAGGCCGAGGCGGCAGCCGCGGAGCCCGAGCATCGGGTTCTGCTCGTGGAGTGATTTGATGGTCGCCAGGAGTTCCCTGTCCTCCTCCGAAGCCGCATCCCCGGCCTTCGTCACCTTGACGAGCTGCTCCTCCAGGTTGGGGAGGAACTCGTGGAGCGGCGGGTCGATGAGGCGGATCACGACCGGCAGGCCGTCCATGGCCTCGAAGATGCCCTCGAAGTCGCCCTGCTGGAGGACCTCGAGCTTGGCCATCGCGGCGTCGAAGGTAGCGACAATGTCCTTCTCGTCCGCGGTCAGCGCCTCGCCCGCGGCCACCTTGGCCTTCGCGCGTGTTGCCCGCATCGCGACCAGGATGGCGCCCCGCACAATCTCCAGGCGATCGCCCTCGCGGAACATATGCTCGGTCCGGCACAGGCCGATGCCCTGGGCGCCGTAGCGGCGGGCCTGGGCCGCTTCCTCGGGCTTGTCGGCGTTGGTCCAGACCTCCATTCGACGTAGCTTGTCGGCCCAGCCGAGGATCGCCTGGAGCTCAGGCTGGTCCTCGAAACGGGCCGAGATCGTCGGCAGCGCATCGAGGAACAGGTCCCCGGTCGTGCCATCCAGACTGACCCAATCACCTTCGGCAAAGGCAATGTCCGTGGACGTGGACCGCGCCGTTTTGGAGCCGTAGTCGATCACGAGATCCGCAGATCCGGCGACACAGGGCTTGCCGATCTGGCGGGCAACGACCGCCGCATGTGAGGTCGCGCCGCCCCGAGCCGTGATGATGCCCTCGGCCACGGCCATGCCATGGAAGTCGTCGGGCGAGGTTTCAATGCGGACGAGAATCACCTTTTCCCCGCGGTTGACCCATTCGACGGCAACGTCGGCATCGAAGACCGCGCGCCCGACGGCCGCACCGGGCGATGCGTTCAGGCCCTTGACGATCTGGGTGGCGCCGGTCCGCGCCTTCGGGTCAAATTGATCACGCAGGAGCTGGTCGACCATGGTTGGCTCGATCCGGCCGATCGCCTCCTCTTCGCTGATGATCCCTTCCGCCACCATGTCGACGGCGATCTGGACGGCGGCTGCCGCGGTACGCTTCGCTGACCGCGTCTGGAGCATGTACAGCTTCCCGTGCTCGATCGTGAACTCGAGGTCCTGGACGTCCCGGTAGTGACGCTCCAACCGATCTGCGATCTGCTGGAACTCGTCATACACGGCGGGCATGACATCGCGCATCTGGGCGATGGGCTGCGGCGTCCGGATCCCGGCCACGACGTCCTCGCCCTGGGCGTTCGTCAGGTACTCACCGTAGAGCGCCTTCGCCCCGGTGTTGGGGTCCCGGGTGAAGGCAACGCCGGTCCCGGAATCGTCACCCATGTTGCCGAAGACCATCGTGACGACGTTGACGGCAGTACCGAGATCATGGGCGATCTTGTTGTATTCGCGGTAGTCCCGCGCGCGCTTGCCGAACCAGGACGCGAAGACGGCCTTGATCGCCAGATCCAGCTGCTCGTTGGCATCCTCGGGGAAGTCGCGGCCGGTCACTTCCCGGACGATCGCCTTGTACGCCATCGCCACCTCCCGGAGGTCGCTCGCGGTGAGATCGGTGTCCTGGCTGACCCCGCGCTCGCGCTTCTTGGCGTCGAGGGCGTGATCGAACCGCTCGCCCGGAACGTCGAGGACGATCCGCCCGAACATCTGGATGAACCGTCGATAGGCATCCCATCCGAACCGCTCGTTACCGGTCAGTGCCACGAGGCCATGCAGCGTCGCCTCACTCAGGCCGAGGTTGAGGACCGTATCCATCATGCCGGGCATCGAGAACTTGGCCCCTGACCGGACCGAGACGAGGAGCGGATTCGCCGCGTCGCCGAAACCCTTGCCGGTTCGCGCCTCGACCTCGTGGACAGCGGCCAGCACGTCGTCCCACAGACCGGTAGGCAGTTGCTCGCCAGCGGCGAAGTAGTCGTTGCAGGCCTCGGTGGTGATCGTGAAGCCGGGCGGGACCGGGAGACCGGCACTCGTCATCTCGGCGAGCCCGGCGCCCTTGCCCCCCAGCAGATCGCGCATCGTCGAATCGCCCTCGGCCGTGCCTGCCCCCCAGGCGAAGATGTAGCGCTTGGCAGCGCTGTGGGCGCGGTCGGTCCGGGCTGCGGTCGTCATCTTGCGCGGGCTCCTTCGGCGTGGACACGGGCGGCGGCGTGGCCGCTGGGATCGTTCCTTGTACCGCCCGATTGTACCTTCGGAGGCGCTCAGGCCCGGCGGTTCCGCCTGCGGTACGGTCCGGTTGCGGTTCGGGGGCGGGCATCCTCGCCCGGCTACAGGGTGCCTTCGGCCCGGACACACCGTGCCTTCGGCCCGTCCACGCACCGGAACCGGCGGGTACCATCGACGAGACATCCACCCAGTCGAGGACCCCGAGGCCGATGACCGAGCCCGATCTCCGCGTGATCGCTCCCGATGATGACCGCTACAACGCGACCCTGGTCGCCCGATCCGACGAGACCGATTCCCTCGCCTACGTGACGGTCAAATTTGACGGCCCGGCCGTGCCTTTCGAATCCGGCCAATACATGACCATCGGCGTGATGGCCGACGGTCGGCTGGTCCAGCGGCCGTATTCCGTTGCGTCCGACCCGGGCGTGGCCGAGTCCGAGGGATACGAGCTATACATCCGCCTGGTCAACGGCGGCCAGTTCACGCCACTGCTGTGGCAGTTGCCGATCGGTCATCGAATGCGGATGATCGGCCCCAAGGGCAAGTTCACCCTCCTCCCCGATGACGACCGGACGCACCTGTTCATCTCATCCGGAACCGGCAATGCCCCGTTCGTGTCGATGATGCGGCGGCTCACCCGCGAGGGCCGGCCGCGGCGAGCGGTGTTCCTGAACGGCGTGTCCTACCAGCACGAGCTTGGGTATCGCTCGCTCGTCGAGGGCTGGGCGGCGAGCGGCTCGTACCCCGTGACGTACGTTCCTACGGTGTCTCGGCGGACAGCGGCTGAGAACGAGGGCTGGACCGGACGCTGGGGCCGCGTGGAGTCGATCGTCGCGCCGGTATGCGACGAGCTGAGCCTCACGCCCGACAACACGATCGCCTACATCTGCGGCAATCCGGACATGATTCTGTCGGCGGAACAGACCCTCCTCGGACGAGGCTTCCCCGAGGACCAGGTAAAGACCGAACTCTATTGGCCAAAGGGCAAGGAACCGCGGGGCGGGGAGTAGACCCGGCGCGCCGGGAATCAGTGCTCTAACGATCGGCTCGTCTGTGTGGAATCGATGACTCGGTAGCGGCTGATCTCCTCGAGAATGGCCCGCGGATCCGCGTCCAACAGGTCCAGGTCGAACTCGAATCCGCCGGGCAGCCGCGAGCGGTCCCCCACGGGCTTCAGGCGGCGAAAGACGGAGCGAATCCTCAGGTTCAACGTGGCGAACCATGGCCTCCGCCCCAGCAGGGACCGATCAGCCGGGACAACGTCGAGCCGGTAGTCGCCCGGGATGCGAGTACCCGACTGCCGGATGATGTCGACCTGGCCGGTCCCCAGGCGGGCAATTCCCGACCACCGGATCGACCCTGTATCTCGCAGCCACAACCCGTCATGCCCGACCTTCAGGAGCACCGGGTCGCCGAATGCGAAACGCACACGATCAAGGCCGTGAAGGATGATAGGGATGCCCGCCAGACCAAAGATCGCCCCGATCACGAGCACCCAGACCTTGGCGAAGAGCGGGATCGTCGGACCGGCAAGGACAAAGAACCAGACGACGAATGCCGTTGGAAGGGCTGTCCACAGCAAGGCCGCGACAAGTCCCCAGATGGTGACGAACAGGGCGAACGGCCGACGCCGAACGACCGACGGCTCGGACCTGGATCCGTCGATCGATGGGTCGGTCGAGCCTTCATCGGCTGACATTGATCGCCTCCACAAGTCACGGACGCCGATGAGCCGGCACCGTCCGAGGCTTAGACGCTCAACCGAGCGATTGGTGACACTGCGCGGCACGCGTGTCTCACAGGCAACACTCCGGCGCGGACGAGGCACTGCGGGCACGCTTGGCACGGCAGGCGTGTCTCATAGGCACCGCGAGGGGGCGGACGAGGCGCTGCGGGCACCCTCGGCGGGTCAGACATGTCTCATAGACGCCACGAGGGGCGGACGAGGCTGTCAGGCCCGGGCCGCCTCCATCCGATCAAGGATCGCGCGCTTCAATCCTTCGACCGGGATTCGTTCCTGGGTCATCGAATCGCGGTCCCGGATCGTCACTGCCAGGTCCTCGAGCGAATCGACGTCAACCGTCACGCACCACGGCGTCCCGATCTCGTCCTGGCGTCGATAGAGCTTGCCGATCGCGGCGGTGTCGTCGTAGACAGCCATCATGTCCCGCTTGAGATCGACCAGGATGCGGTGGCATAACTCCACGATCTCCGGCCGCTTCTTGAGCAGCGGCAGGACCGCGACCTTGTACGGGGCGAGATCCGGATGCAGGGCGAGTGACACGCGCCGCTCGCCTCGGACCTCCTCCTCGCGATAGGCATCGATCAGGAACGTGAACGCGGCGCGATCCGCACCGGCCGCTGTTTCCACGACCCAGGGGATGAAATGCTCCTCCGTCGCCGGGTCGAAGTACTCCAGGTTCTCGCCCGACGCCTCGGCATGGCGCGAGAGATCGAAGTCGCCGCGGTTGTGGACCCCCTCGAGCTCCTTCCAGCCGAACGGGAAGCGGTACTCGACGTCCACGGCCTTCTTGGCGTAGTGGGCGAGCTCGTCGGCGGCGTGCTCGCGCAGGCGGAGCCGTTCCGGCGCCACCCCGTACTGCTCGTACCACGCCTTCCGGCGGGGGAGCCATTCCTCGAACGCCGCCGCGGCTGCGTCGCCCGGCCGGACGAAGTACTGCATCTCCATCTGCTCGAATTCGCGCATCCGAAAGACGAAGTTGCCGGGGCTGATCTCGTTCCGGAAGCTCTTGCCGATCTGGGCGATCCCGAACGGCACCTTCTTGCGCGAGCTCTGTTGAACGTTCTTGAAGTTGACGTAGCTGCCCTGCGCGGTCTCGGGCCGGAAATAGACCACCGATGCGTCGTCCTGGACCGGCCCCATGTAGGTCTGGAACATCAGATTGAACAGCCGGGGAGCCGACAGCGGGCCACCGTCATTCGGGCAGACGAGCTTGAAGCGCTCGATGACCGTGGGGTCCGTCAGGTCCGTGACCGTGAGTGCCTCCGCGCCCGGCAGTTCATCGAGTCGATAGCGGCGCCGGCACGTCCCGCACTCGACCAGCGGATCACTGAATGAGCCGACATGTCCGCTCGTTACCCAGACCTGGGGGTGCATCAGGATCCCGGCATCGAGGCCGACGATGTCGTTCCGTTCCTGGACCATGGCCTTCCACCAGGCGCGCTTGACGTTGTTCTTGAGCTCGACCCCGAGGGGGCCGTAATCCCAGACGGCGCTGATCCCGCCGTAGATCTCGGAGCTGGGGAAGACGAAGCCTCGTCGCTTGGACAGGCTGACGATGGTGTCGAGATCCGGCACGGCGGCCGTGACCTCATTCGGGTCGGAAACGGGGAGGTCGGTCACGAGAATCTCCTTGGGGCGACCGGCCTTGGCATGGACGGTCGCGGGAGTGGTGTCAGTCGTTCGATGCTAGCAGACGACCGGGCGGGTCAGGTCCGCATGGAGGGCGTCAACCCTGGAACACGATCATCCGGGTTGGCGCGATGAGGATTGGCATCGAGTAGACCTCCGAGAACTTTGCCGGTCCGCCGAGGTCGGCGTCGATCGGACCCTGATATTTGGCGAGGTACTCCGGGTTGTCGCCGGCCGCCGGGTAGCTCGGATCGACCCGGACGGTACCCTCGAACGTGACGACGTCGCCGCCACGGCCCTCGTCGGGCAAGTGGAACGAAACGCGCGGGTTCGACTCGAGGTTGCGGTTGCGTCGGGCCCGATGGTCGCCGTAGACGAGGATCTCCTGGCCCGTCCACAGAAACCAGACCGGCATCGACTGCGGCTGGCCTTCGGGCGTGACCGTCGTCAACCACGCCGCGAACGAAGCGCCGAGGCGCTCGAGGGCATGGGCGCCCTTCTCGGTGGCGGGATCGATGATCATCGGCTTCCTCCGTGGCGCGAGGGGAGGTCGAGGCGTAGGAGGTCCTCGCCGTCGATGATCTCGCCCGTCGTCTCGAATCCGTAACGCAGGTAGAACGGTTGCGGCGAGCCCTCGCCGGCGGCGCAGCTCGTCAGCAGGACCTCGGCGTTGGGCCGCGTCCCGAGGTACCGAACCACGGCGTCGATCGTGGCTGCGCCGTAGCCCCGGCCCTGGACATGATGGTCGATCAGCAGCCGCCACAGGTAGTACGGCCCGACCATGCCGTCGTTGGCGGCGAGCGTTTCGGCCGGAACGTTATCGCTGATCATCACGAACCCGACGAGTGTGTCGCCATCATGGACCGACCACATCCGCGGACAGGCACGACGGTCCGCGATGGCGTCCTCGAAGTGGCTGATCATCGATCCGAGGTAGCGGTCCTGACCGGGCCCACGACGGAGGGCCATCACCGCCTGGACATCGTCTTCGGTCACGATGTCGCGGAGGTCGACGCGGACGGTCACGGGACGGATGCCGCGGCTCGGTCATGGGCTCGCACTTCGTCGAGGAAGGCGAGCGACCGGGGCTGGCGGTCCAGCGTGTAGGCCAGAAACGATCGCATCGCGCTCTCGACCTCGAGCTCAACCTCGGCCCGCACCCGAAGCGCGGCGAGGGCCTCGATGTCCATGCGTTGGTACGCCTTCAGCAGTTTCAGCCCATCGAGCGACAGGCCGGCAACGTTGTGGGGTGGGCCAGGGCAGCGCTGGCAGAGCACGCCGCCCAGCGGCGGCACCCACCGGTAGTGCTCGTCGGCATCCAGGAGGCGTCCGCACTCCACGCACCGATCCACTTCCGGACGGACACCGAGTTCATCGGCGAGGTGGACCTCGAACCAGCGGGCGACGCGGGCTGGGAGCATCCCGCCGTCGAGGAGTTCGTAGCCTCGCTTCAACAGGATGTAGACCGATTCGGCGACATGACGCTCTTCCTGCGTCCGTTCGGCCATCTCGGCCATGTAGGAGGCGGTCCCGAAGGAAATCAGATTGTCGCGAAGGTTAAGCCAGGGATGGATGACCTCGACCTGGGTCACCACGTCGAACGTCCGACCGTGCGCCAGTGCCAGGCGCAATTCGGCAAATGGCTCCAGGCTTCCGCCGATTCGCGAGTTCTGGCGGCGGATCCCCTTGGCAATCGCCTTGATCTTGCCCGAGCCCGGGGTCAGGAGCGTGAGGATCCGGTCCGCCTCGCCGTAGTCGAAGCGCGACAGGACGATCGCATCGGTTGCATATCGACGGGGAGCCGGCACGATCCGAAGGTATCACTCATCGACCCGTGTCGGCTGTCGGCGGCTGCCCGCCGGGTTGTCGCCAGCAACCGGCTGCGCCGTCGTCCGCAGCCCGCCACGTTCCCGGCGGCCGCGGGCGCGTTATCGGCGCGGCCGCGTGTGCACCGCGGGCGCGGGAAACCACGCGCGCGGTCGCGGGGTTCGGGAATCTCCGGCCGCGCGCAGCCAGGGCGGGCGTCCCGCTCGCGTATTCCAAGAAGGATTAGCAGCCGCCACGAACGACTCGAAGCAGGCGGGGGGCGGGCTCAGAGGCGCCGAATCGAGCCCGAATACGCCGTTCTGACGATCGACCATGCCAAGAAGACATACGCCCGCTTCAATTTCTGGATCCCGAGGCCCTCCCAACAAGAGTTGTCAATCAGTAACCCTTCTTGGAATACGGCCGCGCTTCGACACGACCGGGCGTGTGGGCGGGGCTCGACGGAACCGGGTGGCTCGAAGGACCCGCCGGGCTCGACGGACCCGCGTGGCTCGACGGACCCGCCGGGCTCGCCGCGCCCCCTCCGCGGTTCGGACTGCTGGCTCCTTGCCCGAGCAACAGGCTACTCACACAGCGCACGTTTGTCCGGGCCGGGATACACTTCGGATCTGATGTCGACCGCTGCCCACGAGCTCGATCTCGGCCAGATGATCGCGGACACCGAGGAGGAGATCCTCCGCCTCGTTCGGGACCGCGATCCATCGACGCTCGGCGTGTACGAACAGTGTCGCTACCATCTCGGTCTCGATGGGCCGACTGGGGTCTCCGGCAAGCGCATGCGTCCGCTCCTGGGCCTGCTCGCCTACGCCTCGATCACGGGCGATCATCGAGCCGCGCTGCCGGGCGCAGCCGCGGTGGAGCTCGGGCACAACTTCAGCCTGGTCCACGACGATATCGAGGATGGCGACAGCGAGCGCCGCCATCGGCCGACGCTCTGGAGCCTGCACGGCATTCCCCAGGCGATCAACACCGGCGACATGCTGTTCAGCCTGAGCCGAGTAGCGCTGCATCGCCTGACGGATCTTGGCTTCAGCGACCACAAGGTCCTGCGCCTGATGCGGCTGTATGACGAAACCTGCGTCGCGCTGTGCGAAGGGCAATACATCGACATCGCGACGAGCGAGGCCGAGGGCGTCATGTCCGTCGAGCTCTACTTCGACATGATCGGACGCAAGACCGCGGCGCTCATCGCGGCATCCATCGAGGCCGGCGCGCTCCTGGCGACCGACGACGAGGACGTGATCCGTCATTATCGATCCTTCGGCTGGGATCTCGGATTGGCATTCCAGCTGAACGACGACCTGCTCGGAATCTGGGGCGATGAGCGAGCCACCGGAAAGGTTCCGACCGACGTGGCTCGGCGCAAGAAGACCCTGCCGGTGATCTACGCCCTTGAGCATGCGTCAGAGGCCGACCGGGCGCTCCTGATGGAGCTGTACCGCGATCACGTCGCGACCGACGCCTCGGTCCCGGAGATCATCGAGATCCTCGAGCGCTGCGGGGCGCATGAATACACGCGTGAGCAGGCCCGCCTGCATCGGGACCGTGCACTCGGGGAGCTTGATGCAGCGGGGGTTGTTCTGCCCGAGGCGCGAGCGCGGCTACAGGAAATCGTCGTTCGAGTGATCGCCGCCTAGCGGTCGTCCCCATCCGAACCGTCGGCGCGGCTTGACCCATGCCGCACGACGAGGACCTTGCCGACCCGGCGTCCATCCGTCGTCTCGACCGTCAGGCGCAGTCCGTCCACCTCGATCGTGTCGCCGGGTGACGGAACGCCGCTCATGCGGTGGTACAGGAGGCCACCGATGGTGTCGTACTCCTCTTCGTCCTCGAGATCGAGCTGGATGTCGAACAACTCGCGGAGTTCGTCGACGTCGGCGCGGCCGTCGAACCGCGCCTCGTTCTCGGACAGTCGGACGACCATCGGTTCCTCGACGTCGTACTCGTCCTGGATTTCGCCGACGATCTCTTCGAGCAGATCCTCGATGGTCACGATCCCCGCCGTGCCGCCGTACTCGTCGAGCACAATCGCGATGTGAACCTTGCGGCGCTGGAGTTCGTGCAGCAGATCATCGATCGTCATCGATTCCGGCACGAGGACTGGGGGCCGGAGCAGCTTCCGGAGCGCCGGCCGTGGGTCCGCATCAGACTTCAGGTACGGCAGCAGGTCCTTGGCGTACAGGATGCCGACAACCTCATCGAGGGAGTTTTCGTAGGCGGGAATCCTTGAGTGGCCCTCGGCGATGACGATATCGATCGCTTCCTCGAACGAGGCGTCGACCCGGATGCCGACGATCGAGACGCGCGGGACCATCACCTCGTGGACCCGCCGACCGCCAAGCTCGATGACCGCGTTGATCATCTGCTCCTCCTCGGCCTCGAGGACGCCCTGCTCCCCGCCGCGCTCCACGATCAAGCGAAGTTCCGCGGCCGTGATCGACGCCTCCGTCGAGACCTCGGATCCGAGGATGCGCGTGATGTTGCGGGTCAACCAGGTGAGCAGCACGACGACGGGACCGAGCAGGCGGGCCAGAAAGTCGATCGGTCGCGACAGGGCCAGCGCGTACCGTTCCGGGTTCGCGAGCGCGAGCGTCTTCGGAACCAGCTCAGCGAAGACGATCGTGAACAGCGCGAGGATGACGGTCACCGTGATGAGGGCAACGAGGGATGCCGTGTCCTCGGGCATCGACGCACCCTCGAGGACGCGCTTGAGACCATCCACGAGACTCAGGGCCGCGAACGCGGAGGCGAAGAACCCGATGACCGTCAGGCCAAGCTGGGAGATGGCCAGAAACCGGCCCGGGTCGTCGAGTAGTCGACGGACTCGCCGGGCTCCATGATTTCCCTCGTCCACGAGCTGATCGACCCGGCTTCTACGGACCGACACGAGGGCGATCTCAGCCGCAACGAAGAACCCCTCGAGCAGGGTCAGCCCGATAAGGACGAGGATTTCCGGGAACGGGCTGCTCATGCGGGTTTGTTGCTCATTCGGGTTCGTTGGTCGCGGGCGGGATCGGCCGCGGTTCTCGGATGCGGGCGGGCACGCCGACCGCGAGCTTGCCCGGTGGCACGGACTTCGTGACGACCGCGCCGGCCCCCGTCTTCGCGCCGTCACCGACCTCGACCGGCGCGACAAGCATCGTGTCAACTCCGAGGAAGGCGTCCTTGCCGATCGTCGTCCGGTTCTTGGTCCGGCCGTCCCAGTTGGCGGTGATCGTGCCGGCACCGACGTTGGTGCGATCACCGAGGTCCGCATCGCCGAGGTAGCTGACGTGATGCTGCTTCACGCGCGCACCGAGGCGCGTGTTCTTGAGTTCGGCGAAGTTGCCGACCTCGGCGCCTGGTCCCACGTGACTGCCGGCGCGAAGGTGGCTGAAGGGACCGATCCTGGCCTCGTCCTCGACAACGGAACCTTCGACAACGCTGGCCCAGACGCGGCAATCCTCACCGATCGTCGAATCGACGATCGTGGTTCCGGCTCCAATCGTGCTGCCCGCGCCGACCGATGTCCGACCCGTGAGGATGACGTTCGGTTCGAGGACGACGTCCACGTCGAACTCGACTCCCCAGTCCAGGTAGACCGTCGATGGGTCGCGCATCGTGACGCCCGCACGCATGTGGGCCTCGTTCATGCGGACGCGGAGGGCCCACTCGGCCTGCGCCAACTGGGCGCGATCGTTGATGCCGTCGAACGTCCCGTCATCGTCGAACCCGACGGCGCTGACGATTCGTCCGTCTTCTCGAGCGAGACGCACCAGCTCGGTGAGATACAACTCCCCGGTCGCGGCCGACGGTTCGACGGCATCGATCCGTCGGCGCAGCCATGCCGCATCAAAGGCGTAGCAGCCTGCGTTGATCTCGTTCGAATCGAGTTCCTCGGCCGAGGCGTCGCGGGCCTCGGCGATCCGCTCGACGCTCCCGAATTCGCTCCGAACGACGCGACCGAGATTGCCGGGGTCGGCCGCGTACACGCTGGCGAGGGCGATCGCCGCATCGTCCATCCGCCGCTGCTCGAGGACCGCCAGAAGATGCGGGCCCATCACGAGCGGGACGTCGCCCGACAGCACCAGCACCTCAGTTGCCTCAGCCGGCACTGCCTGCAACCCCGCGCGAACCGCATCCGCGGTCCCTCGTGGCTCATCCTGGAGCGCAAAGACGGGGGTTCCGGGCAATCCGGCCTCGCGCAGCGCGTCCGTCGCCGGAGAATAGACGACGATCGGCGACGACCCGACGGCGGCGTCATCGACCGCTGCCCAGGCATCGATGACATACGCCAGCATCGGTCGACCGCAAAGTGGGTGCAGGACCTTCGAGACCCTCGAGTGCATCCGCGTCCCAAGCCCGGCCGCCAGGATGACGGCGGCAGTGCGCCCGGTTGATGCAGTTGTTGGTGGCGTCATCGGAAGGTCCCGGTAGGGTATCGGCGGCTCGTCCGGCATGTCAATGGATCCGTGCGTGGGAAGCCCGCGTCGAGCGCGCGGATCGGTCAGGCATTCCGCCGAGCCGTGACCTCGATCTCGATCAGACCACCCTTCGGCAGTGAGCCGACGGCGAAGGTCGACCGGGCCGGGGCCGGGTCCACGATGAACGTCGCATAGACGGCATTGACCGCCGCGAAGTCGTTGATGTCGGCGAGAAAGATCGTCGTCTTGACGACATCGGCGAACGAGCACCCTGCGGCGTCAAGCACGGCCGAGATATTTCGGAGGGCCCGATCGGCCTGCGCTTCGACGCCACCGACGAGGTCGCCGGTGGCCGGGTCGAGTCCGAGCTGGCCGGCACAGAACACGAAATCGCCGCTTACGATCGCCTGGCTGTACGGCCCGAGCGCGGCGGGAGCTCCTGAGGTCGTGATGGCCTGTCGATTCATATGCTTGGTTCCTCCCGAGGTTGGTCGCCGGTGGCAGTTGCCAGCTCCGTGGCAATGATGGACGGTTGATCGGGCCCTGGGGCGACGATCGAGCCATCCGCGAGGCCGGCCATGACCGCCTCGGCAGCAGAACGGGCCTCGTCCCTCGAAGCATAGAGGACCCAGAGGGTGGGCCCCGAGCCGGAGAGGCCGACGGGTCGAGCCAGGCGCCGGACGAGTGCCCGTCGCAGGGAGCGAAGCCCGGGGACCACGACATCCGCTGCGGCCGCCAGATCATTTGCCGACGCCAGGACGCCCGCGCGGATCACGAGGGCATCGGCGTGCATGCCGGCGTGCCACTCCCCGGCCAGGTGTTGAGACGCGAGCCGGGTGCTGCCCGAGTCGCGTGGCCTGGCCTCCGGATCCTCGTCAAAGGCGCGAAAGACGGCCGGCGTCGGCGCGGGGACACGCGGCGTGACGAGGAGCAGACCGGGTGCCGCCCCACGCAGCCCCGGCAACGGATCCACGACCTCGCCGCGGCCGGTGGTGATCGCTGGGCCTTCGGTCAGGAAGAACGGCACATCCGAGCCCAGGCGTTCGGCGAGCTCCGCACGGATCCCGGCCAGGACGGGACGGTCGACCGCCATGTCCGCGCCCCACGCGGAGAAGACCGCGTCCAGTGCGGCCGCCGCGTCACTGCTGCCACCGCCGAGACCCGCGGCGACCGGAATGTGCTTGTGCAGCCGGGCGGCAACCGGCCATGCATCGACCTGTCCGCGCAGCGCGGCCCTGGCTCCGGCGATGGCACGGACCACGAGGTTGGCCTCATTCGGCCCCGCATCCAGACCGGTGACGGCCAGGGTGTCGGTTGGGCCGTGAGCCCGGGCCACACTCAGGCGGTCGCTCAGCCCGAGCGGGACCATGACGGTGTGCAGCGTGTGGAATCCATCCGCTGTCCGACCGGTGACGGCGAGCGTCAGGTTCACCTTGGCCGGGGCAACCCGCACGACAGGCGAGAGGCTACGATCGACCGGGTCCCGGGCCTCAGGCATCGCCCGACTCGAACCAGGCATGCAAGGCAACCCACTCGTCCACGCTCAGGGTCTGCGGCCGACGATCCCCGGTGATGCCAACGGCAGCGAGCGCGGCATCGACCCGAGCCTGCCCGACACGCAGTTGGCGGCCCAGGACGTTCCGGATCATCTTCCGGCGCTCGCGGAATCCGGCCTGGACCAGCGCCCAGAGCGAATCCTCGTCCGTGACAGACGCATGCCGGCCACCGAGGTGTTCGTACGGTTCAAGCACGATCACCGCCGATGCGACGCTCGGTGCCGGCTCGAATGCATCGGCCGGCACGCGCCTCGCGACGCGCACGGCAGCGTGGTACTGGACGAAGACGGACAGGTAGCTCATCCGGCCCGGCGGCGCGGCGATCCGTTCAGCGACTTCCCACTGGACCATCAGTACGAGCCGCGCCGGTCGAGGTCCCGCGTCGAGCAGGCGGTGCAGGATCGGGCTGGTGATGTGATACGGCAGATTCGCGACCACGCTGAACGGCGAATCCACGAGGTTCGGCAGATCCTGATCCAGCGCGTCACCCTCGATCAGGCGAAGGGCTCCTGGGGCCCATGGATCGCCGGTGCCGAGGTCCACGGCATCACTCAGCCGCTTGCGCACGAGCGCGGCGAGGCGCCAATCGAGTTCGACCGCCGTGACGGCAGCGCCAGTGCCAAGCAGGGCCTCGGTGAGGATGCCGAGCCCCGGTCCAATCTCGAGGATCCGATCTCCGCTCACGGCATCGGCTTCGACCAACAAGGCCTCGAGGACATCGGGGTCCGCCAGGAAATTCTGGGACAGCGAGTGTCGGGCTCGGAGGCCCTCGTCGCGCAGCAGACGTCGCACGGCGAGCGGGTCCAATCGTGGCACGCGGGTCGACCCCCGTTCGCCGTCGTTCACCGCCGGGCCAACGGCAACGACGGCCGCGCATCCAGGTCCAGGCTCGCCCGCTCACCGGCCGCGAAGCGCCGGGCCCCGGCAGCACCGATCATCGCCCCGTTGTCCGTGCACAGCCCGGGTCTCGGGACCAGAACCGGAACCCGGATGTCCTCTGCCGCCGCGATCAGGCGATCACGAAGCACGCCATTCGCGGCGACGCCACCGCCCAGGACGATCGATCGCGCACCGATGGTCCGGGCGGCGCGGATCGTCTTGGCCACGAGCACGTCGGTCACCGAGTCCTGAAATCCCCAGGCAAGATCGGCGATCCGGACGTCCGGCAGCCGCTCCGCCGGGTCGGTCGAGAGGCCCTCGTCGGCACGAGCCGCGTCGATGATCCGGCGAGCCGCGGTCTTCAAGCCGGAAAAGCTGAAGTCGAAGGTGTCGCCGAGCCACGCCCGTGGAAACGCGACATCGTGATCCTGGGCGCGCGCGGCCGCCTGCTGGATGGCCGGGCCCCCAGGGTAGCCGAGTCCCAGCAGCCGGCCCACCTTGTCGAAGGCCTCCCCAGCCGCGTCGTCGACGGTCTGACCGAGAAGTCGATATTCGAGGTGATCGCGCATCTCGACGAGGAAGGTATGTCCACCCGAAACGACCAGCCCGACGAGTGGGAAGGCAGGCTCAGGACCGGCATCCTGACCCGGATCGAGCAGCCAGCCCGCATACAGATGGCCTTCGAGATGATTCACGCCCACCAGCGGACGGTCGTGCACCCAGGCCAGGGTCTTGGCCACGTTGATGCCGACGAGCAGGGAACCCGCCAAGCCGGGCCCGTGGGTCACGGCAATGGCGTCGACATCGCGGACGGTCACCCCGGCCGTGGCGAGCGCCTCGTCCAGGACGGGCAGGATCCAGCGCAGGTGCGCACGGGCGGCGACCTCGGGCACGATCCCTCCGGTGGCGGCGTGCATCGCGACCTGACTCGCCACGACGTTGGCATGGATCCGGCGGCCATCCTCGATCAGGGCGATGCCCGTTTCGTCGCACGATGACTCGATGGCCAGGATGAGGGATCCGCTCATGCCGGCACGTCCCCGGTATCAAGGTGCGCGATTGTCTGGCTCGGGCCGATCGGCTCGGGCGCGGCCGCCAGCTCGGCACGTCGTTCCACGAGCAGCGCCCGCATCGTCGGTCCGCCCAGAGGCGGCGTGGTCATGATCAGGGCATCCTCGCCGTTGTCCGAGTAGTAGCGCGGCCGGACGCCGACCGGGCGGAAGCCATACTTCTCGTACAGTCGACGAGCCGGCACGTTCGACAGACGGACTTCGAGCGTTGCCTCGCGCGCCCGTCGCGCGATCGCGAGGTCAATGAGCGCCACAAGGAGCGTCTCACCGAGCCGCTGGCGGCGCCATGCCGGTTCGATGGCGAACGTCGTGATGTGTGCCTCGTCGACCATCATCCAGATGCCGCCGTAGCCGACGACCGCGCCGTCAGCTCGAGCCACGAGGTAGGCCGCGAGTCGATTTCCGGTCAACTCGGCGCGGTAGGCGTCGTCCGGCCATGGGACGCTGAACGAGGCCCGCTCGATCCGATGCACGTCGGGCACGTCGGCCAGCGACATCGGCTCGATCAGGATCCTCAGCGCTGATCGTTCGACCATTCGATCGCTCCAACGGTGGCGGTCACACCCCGAGGCAGGGTCACGTACTCGGGGACGAGTTGCTCCGGGTCATCGACGCTGTGCGCTCGCAGGCGGTCGGCACCGAGGATGAGGAGCGACGCCCCGAGACCCCGGTGCGCCACAACCCCCCGAGCCACCGCATCGGCCGGTGCACGATCCTCGAGGTCGACGGCCACGACGGTCCGAGGGTTGAGCTTCTCGAGCTCCCCGTCATCGACGAGCATGCGCGGTGGCACATCCGAGGTGACGATCAGGCGATCGCGCGGGCCGGCCGGCATGAGCAAAACGATCGACGAATCCGGTCGTGTCGGCTCCGTCCCGGTGCGAGCGGCGGCCCGGATCAGCGCCAGGGCGGTTCCGATACCCACGATCGGGAGTCCGAGCCCGTGGGCCATCGTCTTCGCGGTCGCGAGACCCACTCGAAGTCCCGTGAAGGCGCCCGGTCCGGTGCCGACGATGATGCCCTCGAGGCCGCGCCGCTCCAGCCCCGTTTCGGCAAGCAATCGGTCCACGGTCGCGAGCAGGAGTTCGCCGTGCCGATAGCCGGCGGGTTCGCCGAGAACGGCAATCGTCGTGCCATCGAGGTCCCCCGCCGCAACGACGATCTGGGACGTGCCTGTGTCGATGGCAAGGAGCCATGGTGCTGCGTCGAGATAGGTCATGGTCGCGCGCCGGTTTCAGCGGCCCGCACGGACGGGCCGGGCTCTGACGCGGCGGGCGGCGCCGCGGCGATGTCGGTCCGAACGGCGGCCAGGTAGCGCGCGAGGCTCGGGGTCGTCGCCGAGATCGATATGTGTCGAACGTCATCGCCGGTTCCGTCGATTCGCACGTCGAGCCGGTCGCTCGGCAACGCGTCGCCGAACCGCTCGGGCCACTCAATCAGGGTGACACCCGCGGCCTGACGCTCATCGAGCAGCCCGCCGGCATAGGCGTCGTCCGCACCGGCCAGGCGATACAGGTCCAGGTGGAAGAGGGGAAGGCGGCCCTCGTACTCGGCCATGAGCACGAACGTCGGGGAGTTGATGGTGTCGTGGACGCCGAGGCCCGCGCCGAAGCCCTTCGCAACGACGGTCTTGCCGGCTCCGAGATCACCCCATAGGCAGATGAGGTCACCGGGCCAGGCCGCAGTCGCAAGATCGGACGCGATGGCCAGCGTCATCTCCGCCGAGGACGAGGCGAAGCGAACGCCGGACGCGGCGGCGGAAACGGACTGCGACATCGATCGAGCGTAGCCGAAGCGTGTCATCCACGCGCGTCGCGAGCAGGCCCTGACGAGCTTCGGTCAGACGAACCGCTCGAGGTCGCCGAGTGGCACCGCCACTGGCTCACGGCTCCCGAACCGGACCCAGCCCGCCTCGGCGATCACGCCACCTGCGAACCGGAAGGGTCCGGCGGGGCCACCCCAGGTACCTTCGACTCCAGCGAGCGGGCCGGCAGTCACCCGGACGAGATCCGGCGCGAAGCTCGGCAACGCAAGCTCGTTGTCATCGAAGACGAGGCTGGCTGGCTCCGACACGATCGCCACGGTCCGACCCTCGATGGCCTCGAGGACGGCCATCATCGGTGTGGCGATGGGCCGGCTGATCGCGCCGTCGAGGACGAGTACGGCAAAGGGCGGCAAC
>JBDTOJ010000138.1:0-17852 GCA_039933295.1 Chloroflexota bacterium | reverse complement strand
TTCGGCATCAGCCAGCTCATCGGTCGCGTGGCGTGGGAAGAGGGCATCACCGATCAACTCGTGCTGACGGTGGAGCAGGGCATCTTCGGCGGTGTCCCGGTGGCCGGCAACGAGGGCGGGGCCGGGTTCAACTACCAGGCGATGATCGACCAGCCGAACATGTTCGATTTCTACGACGGCGGCGGCCTCGGTATCGCGAGCCTTTCCTTCGCCGAGGTGGATGCCCAGGGCAACGTCAACGTTCATGCCTTCGAGGGCCGCGTTCGCGGGCCGGGCGGTTTTCCGAACATCAGTGCGCGCACGCCCCGGATCAACTTCGTCGGGACGCTCACCGCACAGGGTCTCGAGCTGGATATCGACGACGGGGTTCGCGTGGTCCACGAGGGCAGCCTGCAGAAGTTCGTGCCGCAGGTCCGCCAGATCTCGTTCAATGGGCAGCTTGCCAGGGAGCGGGGCCAGCAGGTCCGCTATGTGACGGACCGGGCGGTCTTTGCACTCGAGGATGACGGCCTCGTGCTGATCGAGGTCGCGCCGGGGATCGATGTCGAGCGCGACGTTCTCGGCCAGATGGGCTTCCGGCCGCGCGTGGCCCCGGACGCCAGGGCAATGGACAGCCGGCTCTACGCGAAGGGGCCGATGGGCCTCGCCGCCGACTTCGCGGCCGCCGAATGAGCGGACTCATCCGGCTCGAGGTGGGTCGTGTCGCCCACCTCCGCCTGGTCAACCCGCCGCTCAACCTGGTTACGGAGGACCTCCTCCGGGAACTCGACGCCGCGCTCGCGGCGCTCGAGGCGGAGTCCGCCGACGAAGTCCGGGCCGTCGTCGTGAGCGGATCCGGCGACCGGGCCTTCTCGGCCGGTTCCCACGTCGGCGAGTTCGAGGCCCAGCGCGGCCCTGGCGGCCGCGCCCGCCACGAACTGGAGAGTGGCGTCGCGCGCCGCCTCGCCGAGCTCCCGATGCCCACGATCGCCGCGATCGAGGGCAATGCGCTGGGCGGGGGACTGGAGCTGGCCCTGTGCTGTGACATTCGTGTCGCGTCCGAACGGGCGAAGCTCGGTCTGCCCGAGGTACGACTGGCGGTGACGCCGGGTGCCGGCGGGACGCAGCGCCTGCCGCGCGTCGTCGGGACAGCGCGGGCGCGCGAGATGATCCTGACCGGGAAGGTGCTGTCCGCTGCCGAGGCCGAGCGGATCGGCCTCGTGCACGAGGTGGTTCCGGCGGGCCAGGCCGTGGTGCGCGCTACGGCGATCGGCGAGGAGATCGCGCTCCGCGGCCCGCTCGCCGTTCGTGAGGCCAAGCGGCTCATTGCCATCGCCGAGGACGCGATGATCAGCGACGGCCTCGCGGCCGAGCTGGCGGCTTCCGTGCGCGTCTTTGGCAGCGACGACATGCTCGAAGGCGCAGCCGCCTTCTTCGCCAAACGCGACCCCGACTACCGGGGTCGGTGACCGCATCGAACAAATTGCCATGGAGGGCGCCAACGCATGAGTGAAGTCGGCCGATTCGGGGTCTTCCTCCCGTCGTATGTCTGGGAAGGCGACGGTCCAGAGCGGGCCCGTGGGATCAAGTCGTTCGCCCGTACCGTGGAGGACCTCGGGTTCGATTCACTGTTCATCACGGACCATCTCCTGGCCGCGAAACGGTTCTACTCGGTCAACTGGCTCGAGCCGCTCATGGCGCTCGGCGTGGCGGCCGGCGCGACGGAGCGCGTGCGCCTCGGCACATCGATCCTGATCATGCCCCTCCGCAACCCCGTCCTCCTGGCCAAGGAACTCGCGACCCTCCAGTTCCTGTCGGACGACCGGATGATTCTCGGCGCGGGCGTCGGGTGGAATGACGCCGAATACGAGGCAGTCGGTGTCCACAAGTCCGAGCGCGGCAAGCGTACCGACGAGATGCTCGACATCATGCTGCCGCTGTTTGCCGGCGAACGGGTGACCTATCACGGCGAGTTCTACTCGGTTGACGATGTCTTCATCGAGCCTCGCACGGCGCAGCGCCCCGCAATCTGGGTCGGAGGCGGCTCCCAGCTGGCGGATCCCAAGTCGCCCGATGTGCCCAAGTTCGTGAAGTCGGTCAAGGCCCGCACGCTCCGGGCCGATGGCTGGATTCCGCGCCCGACCTGCCCGCCGGCCGAGATCGCTCGCGACTGGCGGGAGCTCCAGGCGTTCTTCCGCGAGAACGGCCAGGACCCGACCGAGGTGGCCGTAGCGCACGAGAACTTCCTCCACCTCGTCCTGACCAACGATCCGGTGAAGGCTCGCGAGGAGCAGCACCGGGCATTCCTGAAGGTCATGAGCGCCGAACGCGGGGAGCACTACCTCGAGTCGGTCTACCTGTTCGGGACGCCGGACGAGATCATCGGGTCGCTTCAGGCCCGCGCCGACGCCGGCGTCGAGCAGTTCATCCTCCACACCATGACCCCGGATCCCGGCCAGCTCCAGCACTGGGTCGACGAGATCATCCCGAACGTTGTGTTCCCGGCGACGGCCGGCCCGGTGCGCCGCCCGGTCCGCAACCCGGTCCCCGCCGCCGCCTCGTGACTCTCCGCGTCGTCCTGATCGGCCGCCCGCTCAAGCGACGGCACTCGGTGGTGATGCACAACGCCGCGTTCGAGGCGGCCGGGATCGACGCCCGCTACGAGCTTCTCGAGATTGAGCCCGATGCCGTTGCGGCGGCGGTCACTGATGCCCGCGGGTCCGACTTTCTCGGCCTTGGCGTCACCGCCCCGTACAAGCGCGTCATCGCCGGGCTGTGCGACGAGGTCGAGCCGGAAGCCGAGGTGATCGGGGCCGTCAACAACGTGGTGCGAACGCTCGACGGACGGCTCGTCGGATTCAATTCGGACGCACCTGGCTTCCGCGCCGGAGTGGAACGGACAATGGGGCGCTCGCTCGAGGGCACCGCGGTGGTGATCGCCGGGGCCGGCGGCGCGGCGCACGCCGTGGTCCATGCCTGCCTCACCGCCGGTGCGAGGCAGGTGACGATTGTGAATCGGACCCCCGCATCCGCCGAGGCCCTCGTGGAGCGATTCGCCGAGTTCGGGCGGGGGAGACTCGACGCCGAGAAACCAGGCTCTTCGCGCATCGCGGCGGCGCTTGCCGAGGCGGACCTCGCGGTCAACGCGACCACGGTCGGGATGATCGATCCGGGGATGATGATCGACGTCGATGCACTTCCGCCCACCGCGACCGTCTTCGACCTCGTGTATGTGCCGCCCGAGACGCCGCTCCTGCGGGCCGCCCGAGCCCGCGGCTTGCGCGCTGCGAACGGGTCGGAGATGCTCATCGCTCAGGCGGCGATCGCCTTCGAGCGCTGGACCGGCGTCGGTGGCATGGCCAGCGTCATGCGAGCGGCCGTCGCGCCACTCCTCGCCGACCCGCTGGCGACGGCCTGATCATGCGGTTTGCGAGCTACATGGCAGAGGGTCGGGCCCGGGTCGCCGTGGTGGTCGGCGATCATGTCGTGTCCCTCGACATCGATGTCGCGGGCTTCGGCTCAATCCGTGAGATCGCCGCCGCCGGCCCCGCCGGGCTGTCCGCGATCCGCGCCTGGCTGGAGGCGCGACCAGGTCGGCCGTCCTGGCGGCTCGAAGAGCTGGACCTGGGGCCTGCGGTGCCGGACCCTGGGGCGATCTTCGCCATCGGGCTCAACTATGGCCCGGTCAGTGGAGCGGATCCTGACCGTCCGGTGCGGCCCTTGGTCTACGCCAAGTTGCCGGGTTCCGTCGCTGGTCACGGGGCGACGCTGGCCTGGGACCGGGCATTGACCGACAACGTCGACGCCGAGGTCGAGTTGGGCGTCGTCATCGGCGTGGCGGCCCACGATGTCTCGCCGGCGCAGGCGATGGATCACGTCTTCGGATACACGTGCATCAACGACGTCTCGTCGCGTGACCCATGGCTGGACGGGGACCAATGGCTGCTCGGCAAGTCGATGCCCGGCTTCTGCCCGGTCGGACCTGTGATCGTGACCGCCGACGAGATCGACCCTGCCGACCTCCGGCTTGGATGCACGATCAACGGGACGGCCATCCAGGATGGATCCACGGCGCAGATGCGCTTCTCGATCTCCGAGGCGATCTCCTATCTGAGCCACCACGTCGTGCTCCGCCCCGGCGACCTGATCGCGACCGGCACCCCGGCGCGGCTGCCCGGACCCCTCGGCCCCGACCGCCATCTGCAGCCCGGGGACCTTGCCACGGTCTGGATCGAGCAGATCGGCGAACTCACCACCAGCATCGCCTGACCAGAGGAGGAATCCCGATGAAGCCGCCGACCGTATTCATGGGCGAGATGACCAATCGCGAGGTCGAGACGTTCCTCGTCGACCACCACACCGTCATCGTCCCTACGGGATCCACGGAGCAGCACGGACCTCACGGCCCGCTGCTGACCGACGTCTTCGTCCCGCAGGAGGTCGCGCGCCGCGTCGCACCTCGGGTCGGCGCGCTCGTGGCGCCCTCGATCAACTACGGGCTGTCGTACCCGCATGTCGGCTTCACGGGTGTCGTCAACCTCCGGATCCCGACGTTCATGGCCGTCGTGGAAGACGTCGCTGCGTCGCTCGCCACGGCAGGCTTCACCCGGATCGTCTTCCTCAACGGCCACTACGACAACACGTACGCGATCGCGTACGCCTGTGCCAACGCTGCCGATCGCCTGCCCGCGGGCGTCCGGGCATTCCCGATCAACTACTGGGATGGCATGACGGCCGACGAGGCTGGCGAGTTCTTCGGGCCGACCACCGGGCTGCATGCAAACCGCGGCGAGACGTCGGCGGTCATGGCGATCAATCCCGACCTCGTCGATCTCGAGCACGCAAACGCCGAACTGCCGCCGTTTCCGGAGGTCACCAACGCACCTGCAGTCCACACCGCCTTCTTCTTCTCGACGCCCGGTTCGGTCCACCGCGCATCGCACTCCGGGACGTGGGGCGATGCGCGCGAGGCGTCGGTGGAATACGGGGAGCGCTACCTCGCCGTCGTCGCAGAGGCGACGGT
The DNA here is from genome assembly GCA_039933295.1 of Chloroflexota bacterium. Lineage (GTDB taxonomy): Bacteria > Chloroflexota > Limnocylindria > Limnocylindrales > CSP1-4 > UBA5189. The sequence continues at coordinate 12,850 of JBDTOJ010000138.1, read as the reverse complement.
CCGGATGCTCGACGATGTCGAGCGCACGTTCGGAGCGATGCCGCCGCGCTGAGTCGCCACGGCTGTCAGCCTTCGGCCGTGACCCGCGTATAGGCGGCCGCGACCGCGATGATGATCGACCCGAACAGAACCTGGCGGACGGCCTCGGGATACCCGAGCGACGAGAGCAGTGACGCCACAACCGTCAGGATCAGAGCACCGATGATCGTGCCGCCGTATCCACCACGTCCACCGAGGATCGAGGTGCCGCCGATCACGGCGGCAGCGACTGACGGCAGCACCTCGGAACCGACGAGCGTCACGCTGGCAACGTTGGTCAGGCCCGCGTACAGGAAGCCTGCGATGGCGGCCATGACGGCCGAAATCACGTACAGCAATGTCAGAACCTGCCACGACCGCGCACCTGCCAGCCGGGCGGCCACCGGGTTGTCACCGACGGCAAACAGCAGGCGCCCGTAACCCGTCCGGCGCAGCCCGATGAGGATCAGGATCGCGACCGGCACGAACACGAACAGGCTGTTCGGCAGGAGTCCAAACGAGCTTTCGGATCCGACCATACGGATCCCCTCAGGGACGCCCACACCGGTCTGGACCATCTGGATCTGCCAGACGTTCGCGAGGCCCAGCACGACCAGGCTCATCGCCAGGGTCATGATCAGCGGATGGACCCGGAAGAGCCCGACGCCGAGCCCCGTGACGAGACCGGCCACCGCCGCTGCGACGAGGGCGGCCGCGATGCCGGCCTCGACGCCCGGCCCGTTGACGAGGGTCGAGACGAGGAACCCCGACATCGAGGCCACCGCCCCGACCGACAGGTCGATCCCGCCCGTGAGCATCGCGATCGTCTGGCAGCCGGCAAGGATGGCCAGCGGGATGGAAAGACGAACAATGCCCTCGACCCAGTGTGGGCTCACGATGCCCGGCCGCGTGAGTTCGGTCATCACCACGAGCAGCGCGAGAAGACCGGTGAGCGGAACGATCGGACGCTCGCGGAAGAGCTGGCGCCAGACGCGAAGTGAAACCCAGCGGTTCATCGCAGCGCCTGAACCTGCCACGCTGCTCACGACCGTGCCCGCCGCATCTGGATCACGCTGCCGAACATGACGACCCCGATGAGGATGACGCCCTGGGCAACGACGGCGAGGTTCGTGTTGACGTTGAGGAACGTCATGTCGGTCCGAATCAGGGACAGGATGATCACCGCGATGATCGGGCCGAACAGGCCGCCGACGCCGCCCGCGAGGCTCACCCCGCCGAGGACGATGGCTGCCACGCTGAACAGGGTGTACGGACCCGGAACCGGCGTGCCGATGCCGGTGCTCGCCGTCAGGCTCAATCCACCGAGCGCGGCGAAGAGGCCCATCAGGGCGTAGGCGATGACCTTGGTCCGGCCGACGGACACGCCGCTCCGGAATGCGGCCAGTTGGTTGCTACCGATGGCATAGATCGACAAGCCGACCGTGGACCGTCGCAGGGGAAGCCAGACGATCGATACCAGCACGAGCAGCACGATGGCGGCCTTGGGGATCCATTCGTTGCCGAGCGGCCCGCTGACCAGGTCCTTCAGCCAGAGCGCCGATCCGCCACCGGGCGTCTTGAGAACCAGGAGCGCGGTCCCTGCCCAGACGAACGACATGGCAAGGGTCACGACGATGTCGGGGACCCTGGTGATGACGACGAGGGCGCCGTTGATCGCACCGAGGACCAGGCCGAGGACCAGGACGCCGAGGACGACGACAATGCCGAATTCCTCGCTCTGTCCCTTCATGAGGGTTGCTGCCACGACGCTCGTCAGGGCCATGATCGAGGCGATGGACAGGTCGATCCCGCCACCGATCACGACAATCGCCTGGGCCACTGCAGCAAGCACGAGGGGCAGGATGGAGATCGCGAGGCCCTGGATGCCCGCAGCCCCATACCGTGGCTGGATACCCTTGGTGAATAGCAGCAGGACGATCAGGAAGGCCAGCAGGCCGAGTGCCCACGAGTGATGGCGAGCCCAACCTGAGATGACCATCCTTGGTGCCCGTCGCGCCACGACTCGTCCGGCAGCGCTCATCGAGCTTCCGCCGCCAAGCCGCCGGTCCCGCTTGTGCGAGTGTCGTCCTGCGCGGAGTCCTGGTCGGACTGGAGGTTGTACGCCGCGCGAAGGAGCGAGGGCTCGTCGGCATCGGCCGCCTCGATCTGGGCCACGACCCGGCCACCGAAGATCACGATCGTGCGGTCGCACACCAACTGGATTTCCTTGAGCTCCGACGTGTAGAGAAGGACCGCGGCACCGGCCTCGGCCAGGTCGCGCAGGAGGACATAGATCTGCTGCTTGGTCCGGATATCGATACCCCGCGTCGGATCGAAGCAGAGCATCGTCTGGACGCCACCCGCGACCCAGCGCGCAATGGTCACCTTTTGCTGATTGCCACCCGAGAGCCGTCGAACCTCGCCGGTCGCGCGCGTGTCGATCTGAAGCCTGGCGATCGCTCCATCGACACGCTCCTTCTCCTGCCCAAGATCGATCAGGCCCCAGTTCCGGAGCCGCGTAGTGAAAGCCAGGGCAATGTTCTCCCGGACCGAACGCTGCATCAGGAGCGCGTCGGCGCGATCGGCCGCAACGTATACGAGGCCGGCGCGGATGGCGTCAGCTGGGTGGCCGAAGGCAGCCGACTCGCCGTCGACATGGAGCGTCCCACCGTCGGGGCGACGGGAGCCCGCAAGAACGTCGAACAACTCGTCCTGGCCCTGACCCTCGAGCGCCACGACGCCCAGGACCTCGCCGGCATGCAGGTCGAACGAGACATCGTTGAGCCGCGAGCCGAGTCGCAGGGAGCGTGCGGCGAGCCGTGGGGCTCGCGCGGCTACGGCCGCAACAGATTCGCCGACTCCATCATCGGGAGCGTCTCGCGAACGCGTCGGCAGGCCGCCGACGATTTCGCCAAGCATCAGCTTGACGATCTGCTCCTCGGACCCATCGGTCACGTCTACGACGCCGACGGTTTCGCCCTCTCGTAGCACGGTCGCCCGGTCACAGACGGCGGCGATTTCGATCATGCGGTGCGAGATGAAGATCACCGAGCGGTCGCCGCCGCGGATTCGGCCGACGACTTCCAGCACGCGCTCAGTCAGGTTGGCCGGCAGCGCAGCCGTCATCTCGTCGAGCATCAGGATGTCGGGCTCGATGGCGAGAGCGCGGGCGAGGTCGATGATCCGCAACGTCGCCAGGGGCAGCCGTCGCGCGAGTTGCGAGAGGTCGACGTCTCCCAGGCCGAGGTCACTGAGCGACTGTCGGAAGGCGTCGAGCGGGGTCTCTGTAAGGCGCAAGTTGGATCGGATGTCGAGATCCGGGATGAGCGACGGTTCCTGGTAGACGGAGACGACACCGCCTCGGCGTGCCTCGGCCGGTGAGTGGACTCGACGCTCGAGGCCGCGAACCGTGATGCGGCCGGAGTCCGGGCGGACGGCGCCCGTCAGGATCTTGACCAGGGTGCTTTTGCCGGCGCCGTTGGCTCCCATCAGCGCATGCACTTCCCCGGGCCGCACCGCCAGCGTGGCGGAGCGAAGCGCGATGACAGCTCCGTACGCCTTGGCGACATTGGTCGCCTCGAGCAGGAGTTCGGTCCCGGTGACGGTCATGCGGTCGATGAGGGTTGGATAGGCAAGGAGGATGTCGGCGGAGCCGACATCCTCCTCAGCATTCCGCTAGGTGCGGGCTACTCGCCCGGGCCCTTGCAGGCGACCGCTTCGGCGCCCGTGTAGGTCGTGTAGCCCGCGATCTGAAGGCCAAGCGGCCAGTTCGGATCGAGACCATCAACCTGCCACGACTTCAACAGGGTCTTGCCCGCGTCAGTCGTGTTGTCGGCGCCAACCGGATCCAGGAGGACCGTGTTGGCTCGAGCCGGCGAAGGCGCCAATGTGACGCTCTCGCCCTTCAGGAGCTTGAGTGCCAGGCCGACACCGGCGCCACCGACGGCGGCGGTATTCGTGACGGCAATGCCCTTGAGGTCCGGGTAGCCGGTCGGGTCGAGGAGCTGGGCCACGAAACCACCGAGGTCGGCGCCGACGATCGGCACGAACTTCTTGTTGGCGGCCTTGATGGCGTCAACCACCACGGAGTCGATACCCGAGGTCCAGATGCCCTGGATGCTGTCGTACTGTCCGCTGGAGATGAAGTCGTTGATGAGCTTCGTTCCCTGGACCGGATCCCAGCCTGTGGCGACGCCGTCGGCGTTCGGCACGACCTTGATGTTCGGGTAGTCCTTGAGGACGTTCTTGAACCCGATGTCGCGATCACTGTCGGCCGGATGGCCGGCGATGCCGCGCATGTAGTAGACCGTCCCGTTGCCGCCGAGCTGTTCGAACAGCCACTTGGCGCCGATCTCGGCGTACTTGATCTGGTTGTTGTATAGGTTGTAGGTATCCGGGTCGGTGACATACGCGTCAACCGAAACGGTCTTGATGCCGGCGGCCTTGGCCTCGGCGAGGGCCGGGTTGAGCGCTTCCGGATCATTCGGGTTGAAGACGATCGCGTCTACACCCTTGGCGATCAGGTCGCGAAGGTCCTGGAGCTGACCGGCCGCATCCGTGTCGCGGTGAATGGTCGTGAGCTCAGAGACCTCGCCGGAGACCTTGGCCTGCGCCTTGGCAGTGCAGACCTGCTCTTCGCGGAAGCCGTTGCCGACGCCACCACCATTTGAGTAACCGATCTTGAACTGCTTCGCGGTTGATGGCGCCGCGCTCGAGCCACCGCCGCAGGCTGCGGCGATCAGTGCGATCGTCCCCAACCCGATGAGCAGCTTCGCTCGGATGGATCCCCTCGGAATCATGTGCACTCCTCTACTTGAATGGACCGACCAGGTGGCCGTCCAGGTGATCGAGACCAACCCCGAAGCCCGGGGCAAACTCGGATCATGCGGTCGGCGTCACCTCCTGTCGCAAGTCCGGGGCCACCGTATCAGTTTCCCGATCGATGGCGCGAGCGATTCGTCGAGAATGCTCGCGGTAGGCCGCGCTGAACAGGGCCCGTGATCGATCGGCGCCTACCACCGATGCCCGGGTCAGGACCGGCGTCATCGCCCCTCGTTCGGTGAGCAGCTGGGCAGTCCGGACCTTGATGCTGTTGACGATGGCGATCGCCGCGAGGGTCGAACCCGGGCCGACCGGCGTATCGAGCCCCGGGATCAGGACCATGGCGTCGGCCGACGGTGTACACAGGTCGAGGACCAGATCAGCCTCGTCGAGGAGCCGGTTGCCGACAATCGGATCAATGTCTGCGGTCATCGATTGCTCGATCGACGTGACCGCGATGACACGGAGGCCACGCTTCCGCGCGCCCCGCGCCATCTCGACGGGTACGGCCGTCGTTCCGCCGGCCGAAAAGACGATCATCACGTCCCGCGGTCCGAACGTGAAGTTGTCGAGGATGACTTCGGCGAGGCCGGGCATCCGCTCGATGTACATCGCCTGGCTCTGGCCGTTCGAGCCAACGACCTGAGTGTGGAATGTCATCGACAGCTCGACCATAGGATGGAAGCCGGGATATGAGCCATAGCGCGGGAACATCTCCTCGACCGGGATCCGCGAATGACCCGTCCCGAACAGGTGAACCAGCCCGTCGGACGCGATCGCATCGGCTGCCCATTGCGACGCCGTTTCGATGCCACCTGCCTGACTCGTGGCGACGCGCTGAAGCAGCGCGGCAGCCTCGCTCATCCACGGCGCTGCTGGCCTCTCGGTCACGCCTGAAACCTCACCGGGGGAAGGGCCGCTCGGTTGCGCTGGTCCGCGAATCGCATCCTAGTAGCCCTCTCCGCCAGCGCCTGCGGCGGCGGCCGGGTCGCCCGCTTTTCGCGCCCGGAAGTCGTCGATGATCGCGGCGGTGGCGGTCGCTCCGATCCGCGTGACGCCCAGGTTCATGACATCGATGAGGGCATCAAGCGTGCGGACGCCGCCGGCCGCCTTGACCTGGATGTGCGCTGAAGTGCTTGCCCGCATGAGCCTGAGGTCTTCATGGGTGGCCCCGGTTGGCGCAAACCCGGTCGATGTCTTGACGAACTCGGCGCCCGCCGCCTCGGTGAGACGGCATGCGCGAACCTTCTCATCGTCGGTGAGATAGGCGTTCTCGAAGATCACCTTGACGATGGCCCCGCCGGCATGGGCGACATCCACAACCGCCTTGATATCGGCCTGGACCTCGGCATCCCGACCGGCCTTCAGGGCGCCGATCTGAATCACCATGTCGAGCTCGGTTGCACCGTCGGCGAGGGCCTGCTGTGCCTCGTAGACCTTGGTCGAGGTCAGATGGTTGCCGTGCGGGAAGCCGATCGTCGTCCCGACCTTGACGTCCGTGCCCGCCAGGATCGCGGCGGCTCGCCGGACATCGGCCGGGCGGACGCACACGGATGCCACGTCGTATCGCGCCGCGAGGCGGCAGCCGTCCTCCACGAAGGCGTCATCCAGCTCTGGGCGGAGGAGCGAATGGTCGATGGTCTTGGCGATGTCGCGCTCGGTCAGGTTGTCGACAGAGAAGGTCATGTCACTCACTTGATGAAGGGGCGAAGGACGTCGCGGGCCAGCAGGAATCCACGCTTGACGAGGGCATCGGTCTTCTCAAAGACGCGATCCTCGTGCTCGATGATGATGTCGCCGTCGTAGCCAGCGCGGTACAGGTCTGCGTGGAACCGCGCCCAATCCACGTCACCCAGGCCGGGGAGGCGCGGGACCTGCCAGCCGATCCCGGACGACAGCGTGCCGCGCTCGTAGAGGCCGTCGCGATCGATCGTCAGATCCTTGGCCTGGGCGTGGAGGATGTGCGGGCCGAACTCCTTGATGAACCGGGTCTGGTCGATCATCAGCCAGACGAGATGCGACGGGTCGTAGTTGAGCCCGACGGTGTCGCCCCACTGCTCCAGGATCCGGCGCCAGATGATCGGTGACCAGGCGATGTTGTGGCCGCCCGGCCACTCGTCGCGGCTGAACAGCATCGGGCAGTTCTCGATCGTGATCTTTACTCCGGCATCGCGCGCGAAGGCGACAATCGATGGCCAGACCCTGAGGGCTTCGTCCCAGTTCTCGTCCTGCGACTTCGCCGCATCACCGCCCATGAACGTGTTGACGAACGGAACACCCATGGCGCTCGCTGCGGTGATGACGTGCTTGAGGTGGCGGATGACCTGCTCGCGGTGGGCCGGGTCCGGATGGAGCGGATTGGGGTAGAACCCGAGGCCGGAGATGCCGAGCCCCTTGGCGCCGATCTCCCCGACGAGCTCCGTTGCCTGTGCCTTAGAAAGATTGGCCACGTCGATGTGGGAGGTCCCGGCATAGCGGCGTGTCGGACCGGTGGCGACCGGCCAACAGGCGATCTCGATCGACTCGAATCCGTTTGCGGCGGTCCAGTCGGCGACCTCCATGAGGGGCGTGTTGGGGAATGGCGCGGTGAGCAGACCGAGCCTCATCGGGAAACCTCCGTCGCTTTGGCTGGGGCATGGGATCCGGCGGAGCGCTCGACGTCGACCCAGCGTGACTCGCGGGCGCTGAGGGCGATCGCGTCGTTGACGAGCATCTCGTCGTGGCCCGCGGCGAACGTGGCGTAGGGCGGGTTGGCATTTGGCCGACCAGCGACCACATCGGCATAGATGGCCCGGAAGAGCGCCCCGAAGGTGTCCCCGAAGCCCTCGACGTGGCCGCCCGGCAGTGCCGACGCGGCCTGGCCGGCGGGGCCCATGAGCGCCGGGTTCCGGAGCAGGATCTCGTTCGGTCGATCGCGATGTCCGAGCCACAGGTGGTCCGGTGTCTCGGAGTCCCAGGCCGCCGCGCCGTCGGATCCGTCGATCTCCCACTGGAGCGAGTTCTTCCGGCCCGCGCTGATCTGCGAGACCGCGAGCGATCCGCGAGCGCCGTTGGCGAACCGCAGCAGGATCGTGGCGACGTCCTCGGTGCCGACGTTGCGTTCGACCGCGGCGCCGGCGCGGCGGGTCGAGAAGGTCTCGACCGGGCCGACCGGCTCCTGACGCTGCGTGATGAACGTGGCGAGGTCGGCCATCACCGCGACGATGGGCTGGCCGGTGACAAAGGCCATCAGGTCGAGCCAGTGCGACCCGATGTCGCCGACTGCCCGCAACGCCCCGCCCTTGTCCGGCTCGAGTCGCCAGTTCCAGTCGGTCTCGTGGAGGAGCCAGTCCTGGAAATAGTGGCCTGTCACCAGTCGCACTGCCCCGAGCGAGCCATCCTCGACGGCCTCGCGCATGTGCTGGTGCACGGGGTAGAAGCGGATGTTGAAGTTCACCGCATTGACGAGCCCGGACGCTTCAGCCACGCGCACGAGGTCGGCGGACTCGACCGCTGTCATGGCGAGGGGCTTCTCGCACACGACGTGCTTGCCCGCGGCCAGGATTGCAGCGGCCTGCGGGACGTGGAGGTTGTTGGGCGAGGTGATGTGGACGACCTGCACGGATGGATCCATCAGGATGTCCTCGAGGGATCCGTACGCGTGACGAACGTTGAGTGCCTCGGCGCGCGCGGCACCGCGCTCGGGCGTGCTCCCGAGGACGCCACGAACCTCAACCCCGATTCGGCGGAGGGCTTCGACGTGGACGGTCCCGATGAAGCCAGTCCCGATGACCGCGGCACCGATGTCGGCGAACCTGACCATCAAGCTCCTGTCCTGTGCTGGCGCATGCGACGGAAGAGCGGGCTAATTGTCTAGACGATCTAGATTGTCGAGGTCCGGACCACTGGCCGATCTGCGACCGCCCCGGGAGTGCAGCTCGAGATCGCGGTGATCAGGACCGGTCCCACTTGGGAGATGGATCATACTTTAGCGCGTCAAGCGCATAAGTGGCTCGGCGCATGCGTTCGCCGTATGATCCGGGCATGTACGGTGCGCTGCCCGACGAAGCTCTCGATGCACTCGTCCTGGTTCTCGACGAGATCCGGCTCGGGCGGTCCCGGTCGCGAAGCGATCTCATCGAGCGCACCGGGCTCGGCCGGGCCATCGTGGCCGGACGCGTCGCCGAGCTGGTCGAGCGCGGACTCGTGGCCGAGGGCGATCTCGGCCCGTCCACGGGAGGACGCCCGCCGCGCCAGCTGACCTTCCGGGGTGAGGCCGGGCATCTCCTGATCGCCGATCTCGGTGCAACGAGCACGGACGTTGCAATCACCACGCTCGACGGCCGGATCCTGAGCCACTACGACGAACCGGCCGTGATCGAAGCGGGTCCCGACGTCGGCCTCGGACGAGTTGAAGAGTTGTTCGACCAGCTGGTCGCCACGACCCGCGGTGTCCCTGGGCGGCCGTGGGGGATCGGCATCGCGGTTCCAGGGCCCGTGGAGTTCGCAACCGGCAGACCCATCTCCCCGCCGATCATGCCGGGCTGGGATGGCTACCCAATCCGGGAGCGGTTTGCCAGCCGCTTCGCCGCACCGGTCTGGGTGGACAACGACGTCAACGTCCTCGCGCTCGGGGAGTGGCGATCCGGGGTCGCAGCCGGCCACGATGACGTGGTGGTCATCAAGATCGGCACCGGGATCGGCGCCGGCATCATCGCCGACGGTCGGTTGCATCGAGGGGCGCAGGGCAGTGCCGGTGACGTCGGCCACATCCAGGTCGTCGAGGACCCGACCATCCTCTGTCGATGCGGAAATATCGGTTGCCTCGAGGCGCTCGCGGGCGGGGGCGCGCTCGGTCAGGCCGGGGAGCTGGCAGCTCGAAATGGCCGCTCCCCGCGGCTGGCAATCGCGCTCGACCAGCGCGGCCGCGTGACCGCCGAGGACGTCGCGCGGGCGGCCTCAGCCGGGGATCCGATCGCAATCGCGCTGCTGCAACAGGCCGGCCGGCACATCGGCGCGATGCTCGCCAGCATCGTGAACTTCTTCAATCCGTCCCTGATCGTTGTCGGCGGAGGTGTGGCGAACAGCCCGGACGTGCTCCTCGCGTCGATCCGGGAGACCGTCGATCGACGCTCCCTTCCATTAGCGACGCGAGACCTCCTCGTTCAGCGCTCGTCGCTCGGGGGCCTGGCCGGTGTGATCGGCGGGTCATCGATGGTTGTCGATCAACTCTTCGCGCGAGACGTCATTGGCCGCTGGATCGAGGCGGGCGCACCAGCCGGCATGCTCGCCGGTGAGCCCGTTGCCTAGCTGGCCGCCTGGCTCGCCGCCGAGCTCGCCGCGACGACCCGGTCGCTGAAATCGCCGGTCGCGGGATCCTTCAGGATCAGCTTGGTCCGACCGTCCGGGAGCAGCTCCCGCTTGATGACGGTCTGGCCATCGAAGACTTCCGGCGACTTCGCGATCCGTGGGGTCGTGCCGCCCCGCCACTCGAACAGCTCAACCGGCGCCCAGGCCCGCGTTCGTGCTGATGCGTACGCGGCGTCCATGACCGCATTGACCACGTAGCCGTCGTAGAACGTCTCGCGCGCGGCGCGACCGCCCTCCATGGCATCGAACATGTCGGAGAACATGTCCACGTAGCCGAGCTCAGCGACCTCGTCGCCGACCGGGAACAGCCAGCCAGCCGAGGTCTCCGCCTTCTCGGCGATGTAGCCGCCTTCGCTGCCGGCACTGAACATCTCGAATCCGGTCCGCAGGAAGTGGTTGAGCCAGATGGTGCCGTGCGTGCCGGCCACCTCGTCCCGAAGGTCCATGCCGCCCCGGAATGTCCAGCTCACCTCGAACTGGCCGATGGCCCCGGACTCGAACCGGATCAGGGCGATCGCGTTGTCCTCGTCGTCGATCGGGTGGACGAGCGTGTCGATGGTGCACATGACCTCGACGGGGCGATTGCCCTTGCCGACGAAGTTCCGGATGATCTCGATGCAGTGGCAGCCGAGGTCGATGATCGCGCCGCCGCCGGTGAGCCGCCCATCCCAGAACCAGGCGCTGTGCGGACCCGGGTGGGTCTCGCGAGAACGTACCCAGGTCACGTCACCGATGGCACCAGCCTCGACGGATCGGACGGCCTTGAGCGTCTTGGGCGTGTAGCAGAGGTCCTCGAGATAGCCCCCGAAGACGCCCGCCTTCTCCACGACCTCGAGCATCCGGCGTGCTTCCTCGGCCGTGCGGCCGAGCGGCTTGGTGCACAGGACGGCCTTGCCCGCGGCCGCCGCAAGGCCGACGGCCTCCTCGTGCAGGTAATTCGGCAATCCGATGACCACGACGTCCGTGTCGTGGTGCTCGATCGCGGCCTTCAGGTCCGTGGTGTGCTCATCGATGGACCAGCGCTCCTGGAAGGTGCGGCCGCGTTCTTCGGATCGTGAGAAGACGACCCGGACATGGTCCCGCCCTCGCTGGCCATGCAGCGTCGCGGTGTAGAAGTCGCCGATCAAGCCGGTGCCGAGCATCGAAATGTGGTGTGCCTTCATCGCGGGTCCTCCATCGCTGCTGCCAAGGGATTCGTGGTCAACGTGTTGGCCGGTTCGATGTTCACGCAGAGACCTCCGCGAAGGCGAATGCCCGGGCCGGATTGTCTCTGAAGAAGCGGTCCCGGGTCGCCGCGTCCAGTCCGCGCTCGTTCATCAGGCGCGAAAACTCGACGAGAAGGTAGGGGAGGCCGGGCCGTCCCCCATAAGCTGCGTAGTAGCCCTGGCGCGCAGCGTCCATGCCGAGCATGACCTGATCGAGATGGCCGTCTTCGGCCGCCCACTCGAGGAGCGTGAGGGTGCCGTTGTCACGGTCGCCCCAGCGGAAGGCCTGGTCGTAGACCACGAATGCGCCCGTCTCGAAGATGGCGCGCTGATAGCCGCGATCGACGACCTTGTCGACGTGGCTGAGCGAGATGCGATCGGAAGGCATCCCGTTCCCCGTGAGCAGGGCGATCTGTTCGACGGCACCCGTGCCACCCTCGCAATGGGTATGGACCGGCACGCCGATCTGGTGATGTGCGAGTGCCGCCGCGCGGAAGATCGGCAGGTCCCTCTCTGAGGGGCCGCTCGCGCTGCCGGCGATCTTGATCAGGCCGGCCCTGATCGCGGTCCGTTCGACGATCGGCCCGCCATAGTCCCGCGCGTCGATGCCATCGACGATGTCGGCCACGAACAGCGCGGCGATCTCTTCGTCGGTCGCCCGCCGGCTCCAGTGCCACGGACCGTAGAACTTCTCGTGATGGAGCCCGGTCGAGCCGATGATCTGGACACCGCTGCGCCGGGACAGCTCGGCCAGCAACAGGGGATTGCGCCCACAGTCCGCTGGCATCGCGTCAACGACGGTGCGGAGCCCCGCCTGGGCGCCGGCCTGGAGTTCCTCCGTCAATCGATCTGCGTCGACGAGAAGGAAGTCCGGCGACATCGTGACCGCGCCGCCGCCGTCGATGACGAGGTGCTCGTGGGCGTAGGTGATCCCGAGCGACGACGGCTCGATGTCGCCGAGGATCGTCCGCACGAACCTCATGCCGGCGCCCCGGCGGGGATCGTCAGGATCGCCCCCGTATCGAGCAGCGTCCGTCGGAGCGTGTCGCCTGCCACGGCCCGGACGGCCCCGTCGCGCGACCCTGTTGTGACCGCGAGTGCGGCGCCCGAACCGGCGGCCTGGCCCATCGCCATGCACTGGGCCATCGATCGCACGGACGCGTGGGCATCATGGGTTGCCGAGAAGCAGCGCCCGGCGACGAGGACGTTCGTCGCGTCGCGGACGATGAGGGACCGATACGGCAGGCCGACTGCGGACCCTGGCGGCAGATAGGTCCAGCGCGTGTCCGGCCCGGCTCGGTGATCCTCGATCGGGGCGCCGCAGAGCCCGATCTGGTCATCGAACTGGCGGGCCGCGAGGACATCGTCGCGGGTCAGGCGCGCGTCGCCGTAGACGCGACGGGTCTCGCGGATGCCGATCCGCGTTCCGAGGGCGACAAGTGACGCCGCCTCGTAGC
>JBDTOJ010000137.1:0-30034 GCA_039933295.1 Chloroflexota bacterium | reverse complement strand
CGGGCGCTCGGCGCGACAGCGCTCGATGGCCACCGGGCAGCGCTCGGCGAAGACGCAGCCGCCGATCCGGGCCGGGTCGCTCGGCACGGTCCCGGGGATCATCGTGAGTTCGCGCCCGCGGCGTTCCGGTCGGGGCACCGCCCCGATCAGGCCCTCGGTGTACGGATGCCGAGGCGACGCCAGAAGCTCGGGTGTCCGGGCCACCTCGGCGACGCGGCCCGCATACAGGACGACGACTCGATCCGTGACGGTCCGAACCACGCCGAGGTCGTGGGTCACGAAGACGACGCTGAAGCCGCGCGAGGCCTGGAGGTTGCGGAGCAACTCGAGGACCTGGGCTCCGATCGTCACGTCGAGCGCGGTGGTCGGTTCGTCGGCGATGAGCAGGTCCGGTCCGCACGCCAGCGCCATCGCGATCATGGCCCGCTGGAGCATCCCACCTGAAAGCTGGTGCGGGTAGGACCGCATCACCCGCTCGGTCTCCGGCAGACCAACACTCGCCAGCGTTTCGCGAACATGCTCCCGGGCGGCTCGACCTCGCAGCCCCAGGTGCTGCCGAACGACCTGGTCGATCTGCGTGCCGATCGTGAAGACGGGGTTCAGGGCCGTCGACGGATTCTGGAAGACCATCGCAATCCGCCGGCCCCGAACACGGCGGATCTCCTCGGACGTCAGGCTCGTGAGATCGATGCCATCGAACTCGATCTGACCGCGCGTGATGGCGGCACCGTTCGGGAGCAGGCCCAGGATCGACAGCCCGGTCAGGGTCTTGCCGCAGCCCGTTTCGCCAACGAGACCGACAACCTCGCCGCGAGCCACCTCGAAGGAGATGCCGTCGATCGGCCGGGTCGCGCCCTCGCCCTTGCCGAACTCGACCACGAGATCCCGGACTGCGAGTAACGGCGTCCCGTTCGATGGCGTGGGGCCGGCCGAAGCGCTGCTCATCGCCGCCTCCTCGGATCAAACCGGTCCCTGAGCCCATCGCCCACGAGGTTGAACGCCAGCACCGACACGAAGATGGCGAGGCCCGGGAACGTCGGGATCCACCACTGGTCGAGAATCACGGTCCGGCCCTCGGCGACCATGAGCCCCCAATCAGCCTGGGGAGCCCGTGCGCCGAGGCCGATGAAGGCGAGCGACCCGGCCGCGAGGATGACGGTGCCGATGTCGACGGTGGCCTGGACGATGATCGGGCTCAGCGAGTTTGGAATGACGTGGCGGATGATGATCCGCCGGTCGGAGACGCCGATCGCGCGGGCAGCTTCCACGAAGGGTCGCTCGCGCAGTGACACCGCCGCCGCACGGGCCAGACGGGCGTACCACGGCCACCATGAAATGGCGAGGGCAAGGGCGGCGTGCTCGAGCCCCGGTCCGAGCGCCGCGACGATCGCCATTGCCAGCAGGAGCGGAGGAAAGGCGAGGGCAAGATCGGTCGCTCGCATGATCACGGCGTCGATGGCGCCTCGACGGTACCCGGCGATCGCCCCGAGCGGAACGCCGATCGCGATCGCGAGCCCCACGACGGCGAGTGACACGCCGAGGGCATTCCGGGCCCCGACGATGATTCGGCTCAGGACGTCCCGCCCGAGCTGATCGGTCCCGAGGAGGTGGCCGGGGCCTGGAGCTTGCATCGCCTCCGCGACGTTCGCGGTGCCGGTCCCCTGGTCCGGGTAGGGCGCGATCGCCGGCCCGAGTAGCGCGACGACCGCCAGCCCGGCCACGACGACGAGTCCGGCCAACGCCAGCGGATCCATGCGGAGCACGGCGCGCCAGCGGGTTCGCCACCCGGAACGGCCGGCGATCACGACCGCATCGGTCATGTGAGCCTCACCCGAGGATCCAGCCATGCTTGTCCAAGGTCAACGGCAAGGTTGATCAGCACGTAGCCCGCCGCCCCGATCAACGTGATGCCCATGATCGCGGGGTAGTCCACGTTGAGGAGGGATCGCACCGCAAAGGTCCCGAGTCCCGGCCAGTTGAACACGATTTCGACGAAGAATGTGCCCGTCAGGGCGTACGCGAGCGTGAGCCCGATGACCGTCAGCACCGGCGGCATGGCATTGCGCAGGGCCAGTTGATTGGCGATCAGGCGGCCCCGAAGCCCGAACGCGCGGGCCGTCCGGATGTAGTCCTGATCGAGGACCTCAAGCATCGAGCTGCGCGTCATTCTGGCGATCAACCCGGCGGGGTACGCGGCGAGCGTGACCGCCGGCAGGACGATATGTCTGGCTGCATCCACGAAGCCGGTCAAGTTCCCGGAGATGAGTGAGTCCACGAGGAAGAAGCCCGTGAGTGATGTGATCGGCGCAGTGAACCGCAGATCGGCATCGACGCGGCCCGTCAGCGGCAGCAGGTCGAGTTGGCGGAAGAAGACGATCTGGAGCAGCAGTGCCAGCCAGAACGCGGGCATCGATACTCCCACGATCGATATGACCCGGAACAGGAGGTCGGACCCGCGACCGCGCCACCGAGCGGACAGGACGCCGAGACCGATCCCGAGCGGGATGGCGATCAACATGGCCACCACGATGAGTTCGAGTGACGCCGGTAGCCGCCCGAGGATCTCCTCGAGGACTGGGCGTTTCGTGCCGATCGAGGTGCCCCAGTCACCACTGAGCACGCCCCGCAGGTAGGTGAGGTACTGGATCGGCAGCGGCTGGTCGAGACCGAGCGCCTGGGTGACGCGCGCGATGTCCTCCGGTCGGGCACGAGGCCCGATGTAGAGGGCGGCCGGATTCGATGGAATGACCCGTGCGAGCAGGAAGGTCACCACCGAAAGCCCGAGCAGGACGAGCGCAGAGCCACCGAGCCGCCGCGCGAGGAACCTGGCCATGCGTGGAGCTCCGGTACGAAACGGGCTAGATCTCGCCGACCGGGGGCCAGCCGGCGAGATCCGGTGAAAAGCTAGGTCAGGAAGCCGGGTGGAGGGGGTAGAAGAACTGGGCGAACGGGTAGTTCAGGTTGTACTGGTACCCGGCGATCGTCTTCTTGAGGGGCATGACGAACTTGGTGTCGTAGAAGAACAGGCCGGGAGCCTGATCCACGAGGCGATTCATGGCCTCGACATACTTTGCCTGGGCGGCCGCGCGATCGGTGGCGGTCAGGCCACCGGCATCGTCGACCAGCTTGTCGTACGCCGGGTCATTCCAGTAGCTCAGGTTGAAGAACGGGTTCTTGGAACTGTGGAAGAGGCTCCACAGGTTGTCCGAGCCCGCGTCGCTATATGTCGGCCAGTAGAGGACCAGGAACATGTCCTGACGAGCTGCCGCATCGCCCTTCGAGCGTTCCCACTGCTGGCTGAACAGCATCGGCGTCAGCGTGACGTCGACGCCGATCTTCGCGTAGGCATCCTTGATGAGCGGCGCGAACCGGGCCTCGTTCTGGTTCTCCGAGGCGTAGGTCAGCTCGAGGCTGAACCCGCCACCCTCGTGGCCGGCGTCCTTGAGGAGCTGCTTGGCCATGTCGAGGTTCTGCTTGTACTGAGGCACGTCGGCGGAGTACGGGAAGACGCCGGCCGGGACGGGCCCGTGCGACTGTGTCCCGTAGCCCTGGGCCCCGATCGTGATGATGTCGTCATAGGGGATGGCGTACGACAGCGCCTGGCGAACGCGGACGTCGTCGAGAGGCTTCTTGTTCACGTTGAAGTAGCCGACGTAATTGAAGAACGACGGCTCGTCGATGAACGTGTAATCGGGGTTGGTCTTGTACTGGCCGATATTCTCGAGCGGGATGGACAGGGCCATGTCGGCCTCGCCGCCGTCGAGCATCTGCTGCTGAACGACCGCCTCCGGTGTGATCGTCAGCAGGATCTTGTCGTAGTGGCTGACGTCGCTCCAGCCGCCCCAATAGGCGGGGTACTGGGCCAGGACCACCTCGGCATCGGGCGTGTAGGACTCGATGGTGTACGGGCCGGACCCGCCATCGACGCCCGTCTCGAAGTAGGTGTCATCAGCTGCAGCGGCGGCGAGTGCCTTGGGGCTGACGATCCAGGCGCCGTACAGCGAGGACGCGATGAGGTCGGCCGGCGCCGCGTACTTGAGGTGCATCGTGACCGTGGTGGCATCCGTCGCATCGATCGTGTCGAGCGGCCCCCAGATGAAGGAGGCGCCGCCATGATCGGCGGCGGCTTCGATTGACTGCTTGACAGCCGCAGCCGTGACCGGCTCGCCGTCATGGAAGGTGGCGCCGGCGCGAAGCTTGAACGTCCAGGTCAGGCCGTCCGCGCTCACCTCCCACGAGGTGGCCAGACCGGGCCGGAACTGATCCGTTGAACCGGGTGCGTTGACCCACAGCAGTGGCTCGTAGATGTTGGCCATGTAGAGCGCTTCGGTCGAGAACGACTTGACCGGATCCCATGTGGTGATCCCGGCCGTCGTGGCGACCTTCAGGACGAGCGGGCCACTCGGCGTGGCCGTCGGCGCGGCCGTCGGAGCGGTGGACGCTCCTGTCGGCGCAGGACTCGCGGACGTGCCGCAGGCCGCCGTGACCAGGGCGATGACGCCAATGAGGGCGCCGATCTGTCGCAGCAATGGGGTGGGGCGTGGGGCCATGAGTGATCGATCCATCCGTCGTTACCCTCGCGCTCGTGCGGAGGCAGCCGCATAGAGACGGTCTGCCACTCGATGGGCGGAGATTGCGCGTCGCACGCTATTCCGTCCAATACTTGTTCTGTGCCATTCTAATGCCCTGGAGGCATCGACTTTGGAGCTCCGCGTCCTTCGCTACCTGCTCGCGATCGTCGATCACGGTTCGATGAACCGGGCAGCATCCGCGATCGGCGTAGCCCAGCCCTCGCTGTCACGGCAGATCCGGGGCCTCGAACTGGACCTGGGACTCGAGCTGTTCACCCGCGAATCCGGACGGATGCGTCTGACCGCGGCCGGGCACCGATTCGTTCCCATGGCGCGCGAACTGGTGGCGCGCGCCGACGCGGCACGCGATCTCATGCACGGCCTCGCCGATGGGTCCGGGATTCGGCTTGCGCTCGTGGCACCCGAGACGACCGTGGCCGACGTCATCGCCCCGTTCCTGGCGACGCAGGGACGCGACGACCCAACGATCCTGGCCCGCGAGGCGCTGCCGGCCGATGTCTTCGCCGAGGTCCTGGCCGGACGGGCCGACGTCGGCATCTCATCGGGTCCACCGCCTGCGGAGCTGGAGTCGCGGTCCGTGGGGCAGTTCCCTGTCTACGCCTACGTCCCCGCGGGGCACCCGCTCGCTCGCGGCACGTCGATCGACGTGAAGAAACTCGGCTCCTTCCCGTTGATCCTGCTGGAGACCGGGCACGGCACACGCCGCCTGTTCGATGTCACGATGGCGGCCGAGGGCCTCGGCTACCAGCTGGCTTTCGAGGCACCCGTACCGCAGGTCGCTCAGGCGCTCGCGGCCAGCGGACGGGGCGTCGCGATCGTGACCGACGACCCTCGCTACGGCCTTCGGCCGCTCCGGATCCTCGTGCACGGGACGGAACTGCGGATCCCGTTGGTTGGAGCGTGGGCGGCCGACCACTACGCCTCGGGGATCATCGCGGACTGGTTGCAGAACCTGGCGGCATTCGCGTCGGATCGGCCGGTTGCGCGGCACGCCGGGGAAGCCCGGAGCCGGCCCTAGCTGTGATTCCCATGGAGGTTGTTGCGTGGCGACCTCCCATGAGCTGATCGATCTGGTTGATCAATCCAGACCTGTCCACGCTCGACCGAGCGACGGAATCGACCGAAGTCGGGTACGGCCACGCTCAATCAGTGCGATTCTGATGAACCAGCCGGATCAGGACGCGATGCCCCGCGCTCATAGGCTCCAATCGCGGCGGCGTCTACTCCTTGTTGCGCATCGCCTCGGCGGCCATGTCGAAGTACTGGAGTAGCCGCGCGGCTATGTGCGGTGCCGGGTCCATGAATGCCACCGCTGCCCGCATCGAGGTCAGCCATCGATCGCGCGCTGCCGGGTCGATCGCAAACGGCATGTGGCGCATGTACAACCGGGGCTGTCCGCGCTCGGCGTTGTATGTCGTGGGTCCGCCCCAGTACTGGGCGAGAAACAGCGCGAGCCGGTGCCGGGCGCCAATGAGGTCGCTCTGATCCGGGTACAGCGCGAGCAGTTCCGGATCCGCTCCGACGCCCTGATAGAACCGGTCCACGAGGTCCTCGAAGAACGGCATCCCGCCGGCTTCCTCGAAGACCGACCGACGGGCAGGCGTGCGGTCGAGGGTCGGCTGGTAGGCGCCGACATCGCCCGGCGGCGACGTGGGTTCGGAGGTGGTCTCATCGGGACGGGCCGGGCGCACCGGCAGGGATTCAGGCATCGGCCCGAGTGTACGACCGAGCCTCGTCGTGAGTCGCGAGAGTCCTCAGTCCGCGGGGCGGAGCCGAAAGGCCTGGCCGCGGCCCAGGCGCTCCGCGGGGGTGCCGTACCTGAGGATCATCCCGGACACCGCGCCGGCCGCCTCGAAACGATCCAATGGCTCGGCCAGCGCATCCCATGAGCGCTCACCGACGGTCAGCCGGCAACGCGGTTCCATCTCGAGGTTACGGGCCCAATCCGCGTCGGGTTCGCCGGAGGCGACGAGCAGGGATCCATCGGCTTCCTCGAGAAACCCGACCGCGACGGCGACGGTCCGGCCGCTCGTTCGACCGCGCGTCTCGATCCGCACGACCTTGCCCCAGGCTGTGAGCTGTGCCCCGATCTCGTCCGTGTTCAGCGGCCCCGCTGCCAGGACTTGCCCTCGGTCACGACCGACGGGGCATAGACGATTTCGACCTGCTGCATTTCGCGAATGGTCGCGGCACCGAGGGCGGCCATCGATTGGCGGAGGGCGCCCATCAGGTTCTGCGATCCGTCCGTCACGCCCGCCGGACCGAACAGGATCTTGTCCAAGGAGCCGACGGTCCCGACCTTGATTCGCGTACCGCGGGGCAGCACGGCCGACGGGGCGGCCATGCCCCAGTTCACGCCACGACCGGGCGCCTCGCCGGCGCGGGCCAGCGGGGAGCCGAGCATGACGGCGTCCGCGCCGGCCGCAATCGCTTTGGCGAGCTCTCCCCCGCGGCGCATGCCGCCATCGGCGACCACCGGGACGTAGCGTCCGGACCGCTCGAAGTACGCGTCTCGTGCGCCAGCCACGTCCGCGATCGCCGTGACCTGCGGGATGCCGATCCCGAGGACCTCGCGAGTCGTGCACGCCGCGCCGGGGCCCACGCCCACGAAAACCGCCGCAGCACCCTGTTCCATCAGGAGGAATGCGGCCTCGGCGTTGGTCGTGTTGCCGACCGCGACCGGAATGGGCATGAATCGCGTGAATTCCTCGAGCGACAGCGGGTCGTAGCCGGACGCGAGATGGCGCGCCGACGAGACCTGGGATTGGACGAGGAACAGGTCGGCACCGTGTTCGGCACAGAACGGACCCCACTTGCGGGCCGCGCCGGGAGTGGCCGAGACCGCGGCTCGGGACCCGACGGCGCGGATCTCATCCAGGCGGCGGGCCACCAGCTCGTCGCGGATCGGCGCCGCGTAGGCCTCGGTCAGGACGTGCTGGACCTCGTCATCGGGGGCTGCGGCGATGCGTCCGAGGATCTCGGATGGATCGTCATAGCGCGTCTGGACGCCTTCGAGATTCAGGATGGCGAGGCCGCCCAGCCGCGCCAGGGCTCCTGCAAACGCGGGGTCGACGACAGCGTCCATCGCCGACGCGAGTACGGGAATCGCGAGGTCGATGCGGCAGAACGACTGGGCGAGGTCGACGTCGTTCGGCTCGATCGTGCTGGTGCCAGGCGCCAGCGAGACATCCTCGAACCCGTAGGTGGACCGAATCGCGTCCAGCTTCGAGCGGAACGCAGGAAGCGGCCGCGATGTCGACGCGCCGCGCTGATCGATCATTCGGGGCACCTCATGACGCGCTGGCTGGCTGGCCAGAGTCTACCAGCGAGCCGGCCACGGAACGATCAGCCCGGGTCGGGCAGGCGGAAGGACACGGCGCGCGATGGGTTGTCGACCAGCCAGACGACCCGGTCGATCACCTCCTGATACGCCGGCCACGTCACGAGCTCGCGAGCCGCGTCCGGCGTGACCCATCGGTAGGCGTCGTGTTCGTCGGAGATCGTCACCTCGGACTCAGGCCGGATCCGCGCCGCGAAGACCACCTCGCATAGCACGGTATCGAGGTCGTCGGCATGAAACCAGTTGACGAGATCGGTTTCCATGAACGCCTCGAAATCGGCCGGTCCGAGCCCGGTCTCCTCGGCGACTTCGCGCAACGCGCCCGCAACGATCCGCTCGCCGTGCTCGAGGCGACCCGTCACGCCCTGCCAAAGGCCCGCGAACATGCGGCCCGCGGCACGTCGGATCAGCAGAATCTCGACACCGGCATCGGTGCCAACCCGGAACAGCCAGCAGGCAACGAGGTCAGGGCGGGCCCCCATCAGGCGTCGGCGCTCGGGAACTGAGCCGCGATGCCGTGGAGCTGCTCCAGGTGCATGAGATCGTGCACGGCCGCGAACAGGAGCCACTCGCCGCAGCGCAGGCGTCCGACCTGTGGGTGCTCGAGCGGGCACGGATCTTCCTCGTGGCCCGCGATCGATCGCGCAGCTCGCTCGATGATTCGTTGGCTGCCCGCCAATCGACGCACGAGGGCCTCGCGAGTCAACCCGGTGTCGCCCGGGATGCCCTGCACCACACTCGGCGCGTCCGGAGGAAAGCGGTCCTGAGCCGCGAGGGACGCCGCCATCGCCAGTCCGGCCCGGGACTCCGCGACATGTCCGATGGCCTCAGCGACGTTCCAGTCGCCCTCGCCACCAGGCGCGGCGAATGCGGCCTCAGGCAGCCCGCCGACGATGGTGCCGAGCGCATCGGCGATCGCCGCCAGCTGCGGGACGATCAGCGGCGCCGTCCCGGCCCCGCCTCGACGGCGAACTTCGCGACGCACGGAAATGAACTTCCCGGCTTCGATGCCACGGAACGCCGCAATGGGATCAGGTGCCTCGGACTCGAGGTCGTCAAGCCACATACGCCGGAAGGTAGCACGAGGCGGCGGACGCACGACTCCGGAGCGGCGGCGCGGCGTGGCGGAGAAGCGCCACAGTCATCGTCGGCCACCGGCCATCCGGGTTGCATCCGGCCTCGCCCGCAGGCGCGCCATCGCCACGATCCCGACGAGCGGGCCGAGGGCCAGCGCCCCGAAGGCGATCCGCCATCCCGTGCCATCGGCCGGCCCGATCGCGCCGACGCCCAGGATGGTCACGCCCGTCAGGACGAAACCAGCGGCAACCTGGAGCGACAGTGCCGACCCGGCAGTCCCGGGTGGCGCCAGCTCGGTCACGGCCGTCGAGAACTGCGCCGAGTCCGCGACCACCGTGAGTCCCCAGAAGATCGCCAGCGCAATCATCACGGCGGGTGGACCGCCGAACAGCCAGCCGATCGCCACCGCGGAGGTCCCGCTCGCGGCCATCGCCACCATCGTGGTCGTCGTCCGGCCGATGCGATCGGCCACGTACCCCGCCGCGGCGCAGCCAATGCCGCCGACGGCCACGACCGCGAACGCCGCCAATGAGGCGAGGCCGCGGTCTCCGACCCCGGCCAGGGCGAGGCTGGCCACGATGAACGACGGCACCCATGTCCACATCGCGTAGAGCTCCCACATGTGCCCGAGGTAGCCGATGTTGGCGAGGCGAACCGATGGCTCGCGGAATGCCGCAGCTGCGAGCTGGAGCGAGAAGCGAGGGGCGGCGGCCTCGAGCGGACCGGGTCGGCCGAACGCCAAGACCAGCGCACTGCCGAGGAACGCTGCAACTGACGCGGCGCCGACGATCGGTCGCCAGTCGGCACCGGCAAACGCGCCGATCGCCCGGAACAGGTGCGGCGTCGCAGACCCGACGGTGATCGCACCGATCAGGATGCCGACGGCGAGTCCCCGGTCGCGCCCGAACCAGCCCGCGATCACCTTCATGCCAACCGGATAGACGAACGCGATTGCCGCGCCGGTCAACGCACGGAACAGGAGGCCCGTCGCCGCGTCATGGGCGAGGACGGCGAACCCGAGATTGGCCAGTCCGGCCACGATCGCGCCGATCCCGAACAGCCAGCGGCCCGGAATGACGTCAGGGATCCCGATCATCGCGCTCACCAGGGCCGCGGCCGCGAATCCGAATTGGACGAGGACGGTCTGGAGAGGGAGATCGAGACCCTTCAGACCCCAGTCAGAGACGAGCAGCGGCCCGACGGCCGCGGCACTGAACCACGGGCTCAGGGCGAGGAGCGTGCCGGCACCGAAGACCGCCAGTTGTCGCCAGCGACCGGCGGCGCCCACGGATCAGAGTCGCTCGAACCGCTCCACGGGCAGTACGAAGACCGTCGCGCCGCCCACTTCGACCTCGAGTGGATAGGGCATGAAGAACTCGCCCGGCTCCATGATCGGGGGCATCGGGTTCACAACCTGCGTGCGCGAGGTGCAGTTCTCGCGAATGATCGCCACGACCTCGTTGACCCGATCGTCGTCGACGCCAACGATCACGGTTGCATTCGATTGCTTGAGAAAGCCGCCCGAGGACTGCAGGCGCGTTGCGCGGTGATCTCGCTCCAGAAGAGCGTTGACCAACGCGCCGGCATCTTCGTTGTGGATGATCGCCACGATGAGTTTCATGGCGCGGAGTATAGGGCTGGTGCACGCCGCTTGATCGACCCGGCGCGTGACCTGGCCAGTCCGACAGCACGCAGGGTCGCCGCCTGACGGCCCCAAACGGGCGATCGAGGTCGCTTCGCTGCGGACCACCGGTGTACGATGCGGCGCGTCGCTCTCGATGCCGAGAGAAGCGATGGGCCGGCGCGAACGGCCTCGCATGAGCTGCCAGGAGTCATCGTGACCGACCGAAACCGGGAATCAGCGAGCGCCGACGGCGTCCTTGCGAACGCCATTGCCACCGTCGCCCGTGCTGTCGACGCGGAACGCGCGCTTTCGAAGTTGTTGGAAGCGGCGACGAGCGCCGTCGGGGCAACACGCGGCGCCGTTGTCCTGTGGGACGCCGAGCGCGGTCAGCTCGCCCTTGCAGCGTCGACCGGGTACGAACCGGGCGAGGCGACGGCATTCGAGCAGGCGGTCGCGGGGAATCCGGAACATCCCGTCGCCCGCACGGCCCACGGTCAGACCGCTGTCCTCGGCTCGGAGAGCGCCGCTGCCGATGGGATCGCCACGGTCATGGCGACGTGGCCACTCCGAGTCACGAGTGATGGCGTCGAGGTGCCGCTGGGCGCGCTGGCGGTGAGCCGGACCGGGCCGTGGACGGTCGGCGAATCCGACGCATCAATGCTCGCGGCATGCGCCGATCTCATCGCCATCACCGTCGATCGCGCCCGGCTCTCGGCCCTCCTCCAGGAGCGCGGCGACTACCAGGAGCGGATGGCTCATACCGATGCCCTGACGGGTCTAGCGAACGCGCGAACGCTGTCGCGCATCCTCGAACTCGAACTGGCGCGTGCCGGACGCCAGGGCACGGACCTGTCGGTCGCGCTGTTCGACGTCGACGATCTTGCCGGTGCCAACGCCGACGGTGGGCCAAGCGCGGGCGATGACATCCTGCGCGAGGTTGCCGCGACACTCGCCGAGTCCATTCGCCTCGTGGACACCGTTGCCCGTTGGGGTGGTGATGAGTTCCTGGTCGTGGCGCCGGGGTCGGCCGGCATGACGGTCGCGCAGCGTGTGGTCGATGCGCTGGCGGCGCGTCCAGCGTCGAACGGACGCAGGATCAGCGTCTCCGTCGGCGTAGCGTGCTTCCCGCTGGACGGCGCGTCCGCAGATCAACTGGTCGATGCCGCGCGAGCCGCGCTCCGATCTGCCAAGTCATCGGGTCCTGGCGTGGTCACCGAGGCAGCCGCGAACTAGGCTCAGGCAAGGAGCTGGGCGGCGCGCGTCCAGGCCGCGGCGTCGGCTCGCGGGCTAGCCGGCAGCCCCCATGACCGTCCCGAGCGTCACGACCGGCGAGGTCGGCGCCGTGGCTCCGGGCGCAGGTTCGAGCGTCAGGGCGACGATAGCTCCCGGCGCGGCAAAAGCCGTCGAGCCGCGGAACACGCCCGTGCCGCCGGCGCCGACCTCAAAACCTCCGATGGCTACGGGCGCAGCATCGCCGACGATCACCCACGCTTCGTAGACCTGGGCGCCGGTTGTGGGCGCGAGATTCTCGACCGCGAGAATGACAGAACCGCCGGTTGCGGCGACCACGCCCGTGGCCCTCGACGCGGGCCCTGCTGCCGCCAGAAATCCCGACTGAGCTCCGGGCTGGGCCGCGGCATCCAGGACTGCGGTGACCGCGGCGCGGTACGCCTGGGCGGCCGCCAGATCACCCTCGACCCCGGACAGGCGGGACTGGAGCTGGAAGTTCCAGCCACCGAGAACTGCAATCGCAAGCACCGCGGCGATTCGAAGCATCCACGTTCCGCGGCCGCTCGGGCGCGCGGTGGCGCGCTGCTCTCGTTCGGCAGCCGACGGGAACGGGATCGGGCTCGTCGGCACGGGTAGCGATGCCTGTGCCGGCACTGACGCACGCACCGTGGCCGGCACTGAGGCACGCACCGTGGCCGTGTCAGCCAGGTCCGCGGCCGCAGCCGCCAGGAGCCGCGCCCGGAGCCCGACCGGCGGTTCGACGGGATCGAGCGAATCGGCGAGGTACGGGACCACGCCACCCAATTCGGCGAACTCGGCATGCGGCTGATCGCAGCTCGCGAGGTGGGCGCGGACAGCGGCGGCCTCGTCGAGGCTGAGGACGCCGAGCACGAACCCGGCGGCCTGGTCGCGGACGTCGTCGCAGGTCATGGTCATGCCGAGGCTCCGGGGCGGTCGATCAGGCTGGGTCGATGCACCGCTTCACCTGCATGACGGACAAGGGCGCCGTGGAGCACCTGGAGGCCGAGGCGCATGCGCGACTTGACCGTCCCCAGGGGAACACCGGTCTGGGTGGCGATTTCGGACTGGCTCAGCCCGCCCCAGTAGGCGAGTTCGATGGCCTCGCGCTGGACCGTTGATAGCGAGTCCAGGGCGGCCCGAACCTCGACCGCATCGAGGCGGCCGGCGACCTCGGGCCAGATGTCACCCTCGATGAGCTGGCTGGGAGCGGGCAGTTCGGTGTCGGGCAGCTCGGTCACCGGCTTGCGCCTGCGGACGGCATCGATGGCTCGGTGGTGCACGATCGAGAGCAGCCAGGTCTTGACGCTCCCACGTCCCTCGACGTAGCGCGAGGCATGACGCCAGACCCCGAGGAAGGCGTCCTGGACGACGTCTTCGGCGAGGGTCGGATCGGCGGTGATGCGGAGTGCGATTGCGTAAGCCATGGTTCGATACCGGTCGTACAGCCCTTCCAGGGCATCAAGTCTGCCCTCGCCGACATCGACGAGGATCTGCCGGTCGGCGTCATCCTCCGGTGAGGTCGCCCTCAGCGCAGGCCGAGCCTCGTCGGTCATGGATGTATGCGTCCGCGACCGACAGTCGGTTCACTGTCGCCCACGATCGCTGCCGTGACCGGACGATCGACGACCTCGAGGGCAGCGTCCAGGATCGATTCGAACACCTTCTCAGAAGATCGATCGGCGTCGATGACGACCCAGCGGGATGGTTCGGCCCGTGCCATTTCGAGAAAGCCGGCTCGCACCCGGAGATGGAAGGCCAGGTCGAATGCCGTCTCGAAGCGCGTGTGGGTGTCCGGTGTCTTGCGCGCCAGCCCTGTCTCCGCAGCCAGATCCAGGAGCAGAGTCCGGTCCGGCGTCAGGCCGCCCGTTGCGATCGCGATGATCCGGCGCAGGACACCGAGGTCCACGCCGCCGCCATAGCCCTGGTAGGCCATCGTCGAGTCGGCGTAGCGCGCGCTGATCACGACGCGTCCGGCGGCGAGGGCAGGGCGAATGACCTTCGCGACGTGCTGGGCCCTCGACGCGTTGAACAGCATCGCGTCGGCGATCGGATCGATTGGCTCGCCCCCGTTCGCCATCAGGAGCTCATACAGACGATCGCCCAGTGGCGTACCGCCGGGTTCGCGGGTCAGCAGGACGTCATGGCCCCGCTCCCGTAGCACGTCGGCGAGGAGACGGGCCTGATGGGTCTTGCCAGAGCCATCGGGGCCTTCGATCGAGATGAATTGGCCGGTTGGCCGGTCCGCAATCGTCACCCGCCGAGTGTAGCCGAGACCCATCGTGCCACTTCGAAGTGATCCGACCGGAGCGTTGGCGCGTACCCTCCCTGCCATGCGAACCCCCACCGTCCGGCGCCGGATCCTCGCCGCCCTCCTGGCGATCGGAGCCCTTGGATTCCCGGCGGTCGCATCCGCCCACCCGCTGGGCAATTTCACGATCAACCACTACGCGGTGCTGCGCGTGGGGCCATCCGAAATCCGGCTCGATGTGGTCGTCGACCTCGCTGAGATCCCGGCATTCCAGGAGCGGATCCGGATCGATGCCAACGGCGATGGCGACGTCAGCGAGGCGGAGGCCGCCGCAGCGCGCGAATCCGAATGCACCACCCTCGCCCCGAGCCTCGATCTGCAGGTCGACGGCACGCGCACCGACCTGTCGCTCGTGGCCGCGGGATTGACCTTTCCCGCCGGAGCAGGCGGGGTTCCGACAATGCGAACGGTCTGCGAGTTCGTGGCCGCGCGGACGCTCGATGCGGCCGCCGGGGCGCTCGTCACCTTTGCCGACACCTCGAGCATCGAGCGCATCGGATGGCGCGAGATCGTGGTGCTCGGTGACGAAGTTGCGATCGGGGCGGTGCCCAACAGCCCCTTGCCCGCGTCGAGCGATCGGTCCGCGCGACTCACCGCCTACCCCAAGGACCTGCTGACCCAGCCGCTCAACGAACATGCCGTCGCGTTCACCGTGACGTCGGGCGGTGCGGCGCTCCCCGCGTTCAACGCGCCCGATGCCCAGCCTGTCGGCAATCTCACGCCTTCGACATCGCCGGATGCATCGGGCAACGTGCCAACCTCGGCGCCGACCGCCACGCCTGGTCCTGCCGTCGTCCCGGGCGGCGTGTCGGGCGAGATCCCGGATCTGTTCAGGGCCGATCTCACGCCGTTTGTCGCACTCGCATCGATCCTCCTGGCCGTCGCACTCGGTGCGGGTCATGCCCTGACGCCCGGGCATGGCAAGACGCTCATGGCGGCGTATCTGGTGGGGACGCGGGGCACCGTGCGTCATGCTGCCGGGCTCGGTCTGGCGGTCACGGTGTCGCACACCCTCGGCATCCTGTTTCTCGCGCTTCTGGTCACTGGTGCCGAGTCACTCCTGCCGGCGGATGTGGTTGTCAGGACGATTCCCATCGTCGCCGCCCTGGCATTCGTGGCGATCGGTGGAGCGATGCTGTTTACAGAGTTGCGTCGACGCGTCCGGGCGCGGGCGCTGACGGCTGCTGCCCACGGATCGGCTCATGACCACGGGCACGGGCACGGCGAGGCACACGACCACGACAGCGGACACGACCGAGCCCAC
This sequence comes from Chloroflexota bacterium, assembly GCA_039933295.1. GTDB lineage: Bacteria > Chloroflexota > Limnocylindria > Limnocylindrales > CSP1-4 > UBA5189. Next base: position 14,578 of record JBDTOJ010000137.1, on the reverse strand, counting down.
GCCCACGCGGACGCAGGCGCGGGCGTGGGCGCCGCAGCGAGCGCGGCATCGGCCGAGCACAGCCACGGTGGGATTCGCCACTCGCATCTCCCCGCGGATGATCGGACGCTGAGCTGGAAGAACCTGTTCGCCCTGGGACTCGCCGGCGGGATCATCCCCTCGACCAATGCCCTGATCATCCTGCTCGGTACGATCGTCGCCGGCCGCGCCGCCTTCGGCATCGTGCTCGTCGTGGCCTTCGGGCTGGGCATGGCCCTGGTCCTCGGCGGTGTCGGCGCCCTCATGGTCCTCGCCCGCGAGCGCATGGAGCGCTTGCCGTTGACCTCGAGCCTCGGGCGGGCCGCACGTCACGCGCCGCTGGCCGCTGCGGTCGTGGTCCTTGGCGTCGGGCTGTGGCTGACGGTCCAGGCCATCGGCGGTGGCCCCACCCTCTGATCCGGCAGGGAGAGGTCAGCCCCGAGACGCGTGGGGCCAGCCGGCCCATTCGCGTGCCACGTCGCGGCCAATACGCAACATGCCCGATACGACTTCGAGAACGCCCGTGCTAGGCTCCCGCCCGACATGCGAGCCCTGACCGACCGTGCCCTCGAAGTCGCCACTCAGCTCGGCTCGGGCTATGCCGACGTTCGGATCGTACGTCGTCGGGACGAGTCGATCGGCATCAAGTCGGGCCGACTGGAAGGCGTCGCGACGAGCGAGACCGAGGGCTTCGGCGTCCGCGTCCTTGTCGATGGAGCATGGGGTTTCGCGTCCTCCAATCACCTCGACCTGAGCGAGGCCGACCGCGTCGCCGCGCTCGCGGTGCGAATCGCCAAGGCGTCGGCAACCGCGCTCCGCAGGCGCGTCGAACTCGACGATCGGCCACCGGCGCTGGGTCGGTTCGAAACGCCGGTCGAAGAGGATCCGTTCAATATTCCGCTGGAGCGGAAAATTGGGCACCTGATGGAGGCCGACCGCGCGGCGGGGGCGGTCCGCGGAGTCACGTTCACTGAGTCGTCCTACGGTGCCCAACGCGAGGAAAAGACGTTCGCGGCCTCGGACGGAAGCTTTACCGAGCAGGTCCTCACCCATATCGGAGCGGCGGTCGAAGCGAACGCCATCGACGGGGACGAGCACCAGCGACGCAGCTATCCCGATGCCGGCGGCGGCTGGGTGGCGGCCGGCTACGAATACATCGGGGGCCTCGATCTCGTCGCGAACGCGGAACGCCACGCCGAGGAAGCGGTCGAGTTGCTGTCGGCACCGCAATGCCCATCCGGTTCAACGACCATCGTGCTGGATCCAACCCAGCTGTACATGCAGGTCCATGAGAGCTGTGGCCACCCAACCGAGCTCGACCGTGTCTACGGGACCGAGGCTTCGTACGCGGGCACGAGCTTCCTGACGACGGACAAGCTCGATGAAGGATTTCGGTACGGCTCCGATCTCATCACGATCGTTGCCGACGCCACGGCTCCGTTCGGCATGGGCACCTTCGGCTGGGACGACGAGGGCGTGGCCGCCCAATCCGTGCCGCTCATCCAGAACGGGATTCTGGCTGGCTACCTGACCTCGCGCGAAACGGCGCCTCGAATCGGTCGGGCGTCTGGTGGCGCGATGCGCGCCGACGGCTGGAACCGCATCCCGCTCATCCGGATGACCAACATCAACCTCCTGCCGGTCGATGGCATGAGCCTCGACGAGATCGTCGCGGACACCGATGACGGCCTATATCTCGCCTCGAACCGGAGCTGGTCCATCGACGATCGGCGGCTGAACTTCCAGTTCGCCACCGAAATCGCCTACGAGATCAAGGGCGGCAAGCGGGGCCGGATCTTCAAGAACCCGACCTATACCGGGATCACCTACGAGTTCTGGCGATCCTGCGACGCCGTCGGGGACGCCAGCAGCTACGTGATGCTCGGGACGCCGAACTGCGGCAAGGGCGAACCAAGCCAGGGCGCGCACGTCGGACATGGCGTGTCCGGGGCCCGCTTCAGGAATGTCCAGGTCGGGGTCGGCAAGTGGTGAGCGCGCACGATCGCCGCGACTCGCTGTCGATCGCGGAAGCCGTCCTTGCCCGAGCCCTCGAAGCCGGGGCCACCGAGGCCGAAGTCCTGGTCATGTCGGACGATCAGTCCCTGACCCGCTTCGCGAACAGCGAAATCCACCAGAACGTGGCCGAGACGAGCGCGTCCGTCAATCTACGGTTCGCGCTCGGTCGGCGGATCGCGACCGCATCGACGGGTCGGATCGACGAGGCCGGACTGGCGGCCGTGGTCCATCGCGCAGCGGCGATTGCCCGGACCTGCGAGGAACTCGAGGACTGGGCGGGCCTTCCAGGTCCCGATCCGTCGGGCCCGACGAGCGGGCTCGCCGCCGCCTACGCAGTCGCCACCGCTGATGCCACGCCGGAACTTCGCGCCGAGGGCGTGCGTGCCGTCATCGCTGCCGCGGACGAGCAGGGCGTGCTGGCGTATGGGTCGTTCTCCACGGGCCGCGAGGGTATTGCCGTGGCGAACTCCTCCGGGATCCGTGCCTTCGAGGAGCGGACGAGTGCCCAGCTCCTGACCGTGCACATGTCGCCCGACGGCGGCACGGGCTATGCCGAGCGAGCCGCGACCGACGTCACGAACATCGATCCCGAGAGCATCGGGCGCGAGGCGGCGGCTCGGGCCAAGGCGACGGACCACGCGATCTCGATGCCCGCCGGCGACTATCAGGTCGTCCTCGAGCCATACGCCGTCGTCGACATCCTCGACATGCTCGGTTTCGTCGGGTTCTCGGGCCTGGCCGTCGAGGAGGGTCGCTCGTTCGCCGAGCCCGGACGGCGTGTGGGCTCGGATCTGGTGACCATCGTCGACGACGGAGCGAACGTGAGCGGCCTGCCGATGGCTTTCGACTACGAGGGCGTACGCAAGGAGCGCGTCGTCCTGATCGAGAACGGCGTGTGTCGGGACGTCGTGTACGACGCTCAGACCGGGGCACGGGCTGGTCGACGCTCGACCGGGCACGGCCTCCCCGCACCGAATCCGTACGGGCCGTTCCCGCTGAACATGATCATGTCGCATGGTTCGACGCCCCGGGCGGACCTCCTCGCGGGCATCGAGCGCGGCCTCCTCGTCACACGCTTCCACTACACGAATCCGGTCCACCCGAAGCTCGCGATCATCACCGGCATGACCCGCGACGGGACGTTCCTGATCGAGAACGGAGCGATCGTCGCCCCGGTCCGTAACCTGCGCTTCACGCAGAGCTATCTGGATGCACTCGCCGGGGTGTCGGCCGTCGGCAGCGAGCTTCGAACACTCAAGGGTTCGTTCGGGGCGGTCGTGGTCCCGGCGCTCCGCATCGACGCCTGGACGTTCACGGGTACGACCGAGCACTGACCGATTGTGGGTTTCTGTCTACCATGTCGTGGTAGAATTCCACCATGCGGTTGACGATCAAGAACCCTGAAACGGAGCGGCTCGCGCGGGAGCTGGCGGCGGCCACGGGAGAATCCATCACCGTGGCCGTGACGGAGGCCGTCCGAGAACGCCTCATGCTCGTCCGCGGCGAACTCGATACCGACGATGAGTTGAAGTCGACTGTCGGCCGTCGGCGGGCGGTGCCCAGGCGTCGTCCGACCCCGGACCCACGATGAGCCTCAACATCAAGAACCCGGAGACGTTCCGCCTTGCCAAGGAGCTCGCCGAGGCCACCGGGCAATCAATGACGGCCGCCGTGACGGAAGCGATCCGCGTGCAACTCGACCGCATCCGCGCAGAGCGTGGCGACGATCCAGTCGGGCGTGTCGAACGGATGCTCGCCATGGCCGCCGAAATCGGGCGAAGCATGCCCTCGGGCTACCTTGATCAGGACTTCGAAACGCTGCTCTACGACGAAGATGGGCTGCCAAGATGATCGTCGATACCTCGGTGATCATCGCCATGTTCAACAGGGAACCCGAAGCGGCGGCCTTCGCCTTGTTGATTGCTGAAGCGCCCATCGCGAGGATCTCGGCTGGAACCTACGTCGAACTGGCGGTCGTCATCGATCGTGCCCAGGCCGCGGTGTCATCGAGCGCCCTGGATCCATTCCTGACCGGATCGGGCATCCAGATAGAGCCCCTGACAGCCGCTCAGGCGCGAATTGCCAGGACCGCATATCAGCAGTTCGGACGAGGCAGCGGGCACCCGGCGCGACTGAACATGGGCGATTGCTTCTCCTACGCGCTCGCACGCGACTTCGATGAACCGCTCTTGTTCAAGGGCAACGACTTCAGTCAGACCGATATTGAGATCGTGACCGAGCCGATAAAGCGACACCGTCTCAGCGAGGTGCTCGCCGCGTACGAAGCCCGCGTTTCGTAGCCGGCAGACGGCCAGCACCAGCTACTGGACGCAGAACTCGTTGCCCTCGGGATCTTCCATGACCGTCCAGGTCAGGGAACCCAGGCTCCGCGTGGCGCCTTCGCGGGCGCCGAGCCCCACGAGCCGGGCGACCTCCGCGACGCGGTCCTCGGACCGCCAGTCGAGATGGACCCGGTTCTTGCCAACCTTCGGCTCCGGAACCTTCTGGAAGAGCAACGGCAATGGGCGTGGGCCCGCAGCGTCGCGCTGATCCGGCGGGGGTACGAGCGACACGTACTGGTCGTTGACGTCGTGGCGCTCCCATCCGAGCGCCGCCTCCCAGAACGGAACGACGGCTTCGTGTTCGGCGCAGTCGATGACGATGTCGCCCTGTCGGAGACTCATGGCCGGAACCCGATCGGGGTGAGCACGGGCGCGCGTCGGAGGTGCCGGAGAAGGAGCCAGGCAGCCCAACCGCGCGACACAACGGCCGTCACGACACCGATCACGACGGCAATGACCATTGGCATCGACGCAAATGGGCTCGGCGCCAGCAACCCGAAGAGCCACGGCCCCATCAGGATCAGGGTCCCATTTCCCAAGCCATGCGCCGCGACGGCGGCGGCCATCCAGCCCACGCCGGCCCAGCGCCGACCCGAAATCGCCGTCGCCACGCCAACACCGAACAGCGCGGAGAAGAGGACGTGGCCGTCGAACCCGAGGAGGTGGAACTTGGCGGCCGCATGCGACGCAATGACCGGATAGACGTTGTCCGGCACGATGAGATCGACGGTCCAGTTCCCGATTTCGGTATGAACCTGCTCGACGAGTTCACCGATCTCGAACCCGAGCCCCACGAACCCGCCGACCATGGCACCGGTGACGATCCCGAACGGGTACCCGCCAAATCGCAACGCGCCCAGGACGATCAGGATTCCGAGCCCTTTCGCAAGTTCCTCCACCGGCGGTGCAACGGCGACAGCGCCGATCACTGCTCGATCGAGCATTCCGGGCGTTTGATCGGCAATTGCCGGGTCGATTGTGGCACCGGCCGCCTGCGCGATCCAGATTGCCGGGAGAAGGCCCCACGCAAACGCCAGGAGAATCCAGCGGTGAGGCAGGCCCCGGCCTCGAGCGGAAGCCCACAGGATCGCGCCGACGACTGAGCCGACCAGCACCCCAACCAGGAACGTCGGGGCCATGACGTCCCGGAAGTCCCAGCGAAGCCGATGGGCCAGTCCGATGGCGATGGTGATCAGCCAGACTCCACCGATGAACGCGGCGAATCCGGCCCGCGCGAGTGCCCCATGCTCGGGCCCGGGATGCACCGAGTTCGTCACGGGCGACCCTAGCGCCAGGCGCTCTTGGCGGCGTCCGGGTAGAGCCGGACCCGGCGATACGGCTCGCGGCCCCGGGAGCGTGACACGAGGTTCGCCCGCTCCGCCATCTGGTGCTGAAGTCGCCGGATATAGGCGCTCTGTGGGGACAGCTCGACCGGTTCGGACTGCCGCCGGACCATGCCGATGGCTTCTTCGGTCTCACGGAGCGCGGCATCGCGCGGATCCAGCTCGAGCGAGAAGATCGATGTGAGCGAGGACTGCATCTGCTGGATCGTGTTGTTCTTGAGGACGTAGATCGGGAGGGCTCGCTCCTCGGCCTCGCGCACGAGCGGCGTCTTTTGCCGGTATTCGGTCCGGACCGTCATGACCACATCGGCCTCATCGACGTCCAGTGCCACGACTACCGGCAGCTGAAGCTCCTTGATCGCCTGCTCGAGTCGCTTGCGGCTGATCCCCTGCGGAAGGACCCGCAGGGTCGGCAGTCCCTGGGCGGAGTTGAGTTGGAGCGTGCCGTCATCGTCAAACTCAGGGCCGTCCTCCAGGTCCCGGACAGACTCCCGATTGCCGAGCGACGCGGCCGGATTCAGGGGACCCGCGACCAGGTCAGGGGCATTCACCGGAGCCGTGCCCTCGTCGGCCTTGAGTGCGTCGATTGCCTTGGAGGCCGATGCTCGCCACTCGCGCTGGCGAGCCAGCTCGCGGGCCTCACGGGCGCGGGCATCGAGGGACGCGGTGCTGCCGCGCTCGAGCGGTCCCCGGTCCGCGAGACCTCCGGCGACGAACGGTCCGTCCGCCGTCGCGCGTGGAGCAGGGCCACCATTTCGCTCACCACCGGTCCCGGACGACGCGCCACCCCGTGTCGGTCGCCACGACCCGGACGCGCCGGGCCGATATCCGGAGCGGTAGCCGCCTCGGTCGCCTGCCGGGAACGCGACGCCACCACCCGAGCCGGAACGGTAAGCTCCGTCGCCACGCCACCCGGGTTCCATCCGCCACGACGATCCGCTTCCGGCCAGCCCGGTGAACCGGTCCGGGCCGAATCCCTCGCGCGGCGAGGGCTTGGGTCGAGCCTGGGATCGATGGACACCTTCCTCATCGCGCCAGCGCTGTTCTCCCGCGACCGGCTCGCCGCGCAACAGGGCGTCGACCGTCTCGGCCACGTCGCTGTGCGCGAGCACCTTCTCGCGGTCCTGGATCTCGATGATGACGTCGAACGTCGGAGGCGCCTTGCGCTCGAGGACGCTCTTCTGGGTCCGTCGGCGGCGCGCCTCCTCGTCCCCCAGGGTGACGCTCTGGATCCCGCCGATGAGATCGGACAGGGTCGGGTTGAGCATGAGGTTGTCGAGGTTGTTGCCATGGGCCGTCCCGATCAGCTGGACGCCGCGCTCGGCGATCGTCCTCGCAGCCTGCGCTTCGAGCTCGGTCCCGATCTCGTCAATCACGATGACCTGGGGCATGTGGTTCTCGACCGCCTCGATCATGACCTCGTGCTGCATGGACGGGGTCCGGACCTGCATGCGTCTGGCCTTGCCGATCGCCGGATGCGGAATGTCCCCGTCGCCCGCGATCTCGTTCGAGGTGTCGACCACGACGACGCGCTTGCCGAAGTCATCAGCCAGGACACGGGCGGCCTCGCGGAGCATCGTGGTCTTGCCGATACCCGGCCGCCCCATGATGAGGATCGACTTCCCGCTCTCCACAAAGTCCGCGATGATGTCGATGGTGCCGTAGACCGCCCGGCCGATCCGGCAGGTCAGCCCGACGATCTTGCCGTTTCGATTGCGGATCGCGCTGATCCGGTGAAGCGTCCGCTCGATCCCCGCGCGGTTGTCATCACCGAATGTTCCGATGTGATCGACGACATGGGCGATATCCGCCTCGGTGATCTCGCGATCGAGAAGGGTGACCTCCGAATCCGGGAAGCGTGCCTCGGGCCTCCGCCCCAGATCCAGCACGACCTCGATGATCGAGGACTGGTCCGGCAGGGCGTGGATGGCGGCCACGATCTCCGGCGGCAGAGCCGAGAGCAGGGCGTCGATGTCGTCGATCGTTTCGCGGCGCTCGGAGCGATCCTCAGGAGCCACGCGTGACCTCCAGTGAACGAACGCCGGCCGGCGCGAGCGCCGGTTCGGCGACACGGACGAGGGTTTCCTTCATGAGCAGCGTCACGGTGGAGATCGTCCGGAAGCCGGCCTCCTCGAGTCGTCGATCCAGGGGCGATTCATAGGTTCGCACGGGGGCGATGACGCCGTTGGTCTGAGCCTGCTCGCCGCTCCGGCCCAATCGTGCCCGGATGTCGCCTAGCCCGAAGTCGATGAGGGCACTCAGGTCAGCCTCGGGCCGGCCCATGACCCGGAGATAGTGCGGCTGATCCTCGCGGGCCACGCCGAGCTGGATGAACCCATCGATCGTCACGCCGTCGGGCGCCTCGAGCACGTACCCCTCGATGTCGGCGAACCGCAGGAGCGGTGCGAGACTGCTCCGCGGGACTCGCCAGTGTGTCCCCTGGCGCTCCCAGTCCGGGATCCGGAACGACTCCAGGCGACGAACGGCGGCGGGGGTGACCGCCGTGTAGAGCTGCATCAGGGCGACGGCATCGCGCGGCGTCGCCGTTCGGATCCGGGCCGCACTGCGGCGCTCGTCGGGCCACGGCTCGGGGAGCGCCTGGCCGACCTCGCGATGGAGGATCCGCTCCTCGCCGTACCGCGCAAATCCCGCCTGCATGAACAGCTCCACGTTGCCGCCGGCATCGGTGCAGGCCACGTGGAAGTGGGCGGCGCCACGCTTCTGGCCCTCGCGAAGGACCTGCTGGACGAGTCGGAACCGAATGTCCCCGGCGCCCGCGCCGGGCAGGCCGGAAAGCCCGTCGAGTTCTACGATGGTCCAGTCATCGCGGTGGCTCTCGCGCTCGACGCGAACGAGGCCCGCGACGCGCTTGTCCTCCTCGTACACGAACAGGAGGTCATTCGGCCGGAAGGCACCCAGCGGGAGTCGGAACAGGCTGAACACGCCGATCCGAGGGCCATTGACCGGCAGGCCGAGCGAGCGACCACCTGCAGCGTCGTCTTCGCACAGACGGGACAGTTCCCCGAGCGCTGCGAGGTCGGTCAGGCGCGCGGCGCGCACCTTGCCAGTTGGGCGCGCAGGCCGGCTTGCCGTCATCCAGCGAGCCCCGCGCGACGCGTCGGGTGATGGCGACGTCCGGATCCCTCGCCGGGATCCTCGTGCTCTGCGGCCATGGTGGCAACCAGCCGATGGAAGCGCGTCTCGCCGGCGAGCTCTGGGTGGAAGGCGGTGGCGATCACGTTGCGCTCGCGAACGGCCACGATCCGGCCATCGTCGAGCGTAGCCAGGACATCGACCCCGGGGCCGGTCCGCTCGACGAGCGGTGCGCGGATGAACACCCCATGCACCGGCTGGCCGCCGAGCATCGGCACATCGATCGGTCCCTCGAACGAGTCCTGCTGCCGCCCGAAGGCATTACGCCGAACCGCGACGTCAAGGAGCGGGAAGACCGGTTCGTCACCGTCGACGATGTCCTTTGCCAGCAGGATCATCCCGGCACAGGTGCCGAACAGCGGGGTCCCCGATCGCGCGAGCTCGAGGATCGGCTGGTGGAGGCCCCAGCGATCGATCAGCCGACGCTGGGCCGTCGACTCGCCGCCCGGCAGGATCAGGGCGGCGATCCCGTCCAGGTCCGATGGCAGGCGCACCTCGACACCCTCGACGCCGATCGCGCCGAGAACCGCCATGTGTTCGGCAAACGCCCCCTGGACGGCGAGCACCCCGATCCGCATCGGTCGCACCTCGCCGTCACCGGCGCGGCGGCCTACCAACCCCGACTGGCCAGCCGATCGGACTCGGCAAGTTGCTCCATCGAAATGCCGCGCATCGGGGCGCCGAGGCCCTTGCTGACCTCCGCCAGGATCTTGGGATCGTCGAAGTGGGTCGTCGCCTGGACGATGGCATTGGCCATCCGGGCCGGATCCTCGCTCTTGAAGATGCCGGACCCCACGAACACGCCCTCGGCGCCGAGCTGCATGACCAGGGCCGCATCGGCCGGGGTGGAGATGCCGCCCGCCACGAAGTTGACGACCGGCAGCCGTCCGTCGTTGGCGATCTGCTTCACCAGTTCGTACGGCGCCTGGAGCTCCTTGGCGGCGACGAACAGCTCGTCCTCACGCATGCCCTGCAGGCGCCGTATCTCGCCGAGCACGTCGCGCAGCTGGCGGACCGCCTCGACGACGTTGCCGGTGCCCGCCTCGCCTTTGGTCCGCATCATCGCGGCGCCCTCATTGATCCGGCGGATCGCCTCCCCCAGATTCCGGCAACCGCACACGAACGGGACCTTGAAGGCGTGCTTGTCGATGTGGTTGGCCGGGTCGGCCGGCGTCAGCACCTCGGACTCGTCGATGTAGTCCACGCCGAGCGCCTCGAGGATCTGGGCCTCGACGAAGTGGCCGATGCGGGCCTTGGCCATCACCGGGATCGTGACGGCATCCATGATGCCCACGATCATCTCGGGATCGCTCATCCGGGCGACGCCGCCGGCAGCGCGAATATCGGATGGCACTCGCTCGAGGGCCATGACGGCAACCGCGCCGGCATCCTCGGCGATCTTCGCCTGATCGGCTGTGACGACGTCCATGATGACGCCGCCCTTGAGCATCTGGGCGAGGCCCTTCTTGGTGACCCAGGTGGACGTTTCGACGGTCATGTTGGGACTGCTTCCTCAGATCCTGTTGCGGTAATGCCGGCCCGCCTGCCTCGGGGTCATCGCCCGTTCGAGCCGCCCGGTTCGCCGCAGCGCGGCGCGATTATCGCACGAGTCTGCGAGCGACCCGGGCGACGCTAGCGTCCGACCGTGCGAATGACTCCCGACATCAGTTTCGTTGCACGCTGGGCCGCCTTCGGCGAAAGGCGACTCAGCGCCTCGACGAGCTCGAGTACGTCGTCGTCCGGTAGGCCGTCGAGGAGCCTCACGAGACGCAGGACGGTGCCATCGGGGACCTCGCCCAGGAGCCGGAGGGCGCGCTCCAACTCGCGAGGCTCGAGCTGTGGGACCAGCCCAACGGCGCGATCGAAGAGGCGCACGAAAACGAGAAATGTCGCGAGCCACTCGGCCAGATGGACGAGATCCGGGTCATGGGGGTTGGCGGCGGCGGCGGCGGCGACGTCCCGGGAGGTTGCCTCGAGGACGTCGATGATCGGGTCGCCTTCGCGGACCTTGCGCTCGGCGACGACGCGACCGAACCAGAGCCAATGGTCCCCGACCGCCTGGTAGGCCGCGCCGGCCGGTCCGCGCCGGCCCACACGGCGAGGCTCAGCGATCTTCTCGACCAGACCCCAAGCCTCGGCGTCGGCGAGGGCGAGGCTGGCCGCCCGATGGGACAGGCCGAGGGCCTCGCGAACTTCGCGCTCGGTCAGCGGGGCCTGTCGCGTCATCAGGTAGGCATGGACCCTGGCGATCGCTGGCGCGACGCCCCAGGCGGCACCCATCGCCCCCCAGGCGTCGGCGAGGCGCAGGCGGATGGCTTCGGCCACGGGGGAACCGGCATCCGAAACCTGCGACTTGACAGTAGCGCGTTCTTGGATCATAACTTGCTAAGCGACAGTAGCACAAAGGAAGCGGGAGATTCCCATGCCGAAGATCGTAATCGCCGGGGGCACGGGCATGATCGGCCGGGAGCTGGCTGCATCACTCTCGACTGACGGTGCGGACCTCATCATCCTGTCGCGCGAGGTCGGCCGGAAGGCAGTAGCGCCCGGGGTGACGGCGAAAGTGATCAATTGGGACCCGCGGGATCCGTCGGGCCAGGCCGCGCTGGCCGACGTTCTGGCGGACGCCAATGCCGTCGTGAACCTGACCGGCATGCCGGTCGGTCCGCTGCCGTGGACCGCCGGCCGCCGCAAGCGGATCCTCGCGAGTCGCGTGGACCCGACGCGCTACCTCGTCGCGGCACTGGGCACCCTCGATCCGTCGCGGCGACCCGCGGTCTTCGTGTGCGCCTCGGGGATCGATGGATACACCGATGCGGATGTCGTTGCGGGGACCGAGGACACCGACGTGTCGGGGGCCGTCGGATTCCTGGCCGACGTCGGCCGGGCCTGGGAAGGGGCGGCCGTCGGCGCTGAAGCCCTCGGCATGCGAGTCGTCCTCGTCCGGACGGCGTTCGTCCTCGCGCGTCGCAGTGCGCTCCTTCCGTTGCTCGCTCTCCCTGTCCGCCTCTTCGCCGGCGGCCGATTCGGGAGCGGGAAGCAGTGGTTCAGCTGGGTGCACATCGACGACCTCGTCGCTGCCTATCGATACGGGATCGCCGACGCGTCGGTTCGCGGGCCACTCATCGCCGCAGCGCCGGAACCCTGCCGCCAGTCCGAGCTCGTGGCCACACTCGCCCGCGTCCTGCGGCGCCCGAACTGGCTGCCGATTCCCGCCTGGGTCCTTCGGTTGGTCCTACGTGAGGAGGCGACGCTGCTCCTCGGGTCACGACGCGTCGTCCCCGCGAGGCTCCTCGCTTCGGGATTCAGCTTCCGCTATGGCAACCTCGAGGCGGCCCTTCGGGAGGCACTGGGCCGACCGACGGCGGACTCCGGCCCTGAGTGATGCGCGCTCCCGCTGCGTCGCGCGGATCGAGCTGGATCGCGGGCGCGGCCCTCGGCCTGCTGGCGGGCTTCCTGCTGCTCGAAAGTCCGCTTTTTGGTTTGGTCGTCCTGAGTGCGGCGGCGGTACTCGTTGCCGTCAAAGGGGACCGAAATTCCGGGTTCGGTGGCCTGCTCATCGGGCTCGGCGGTACCTGGACCCTCCTGCTCGGCCGGGTGAAGTTCAGCTGTACGGTGAATTCGGGCTGCGCGGCGCCGACGATCGACACCTACCTGGCCATCGGGATTGCGATCCTGGTACTCGGGAGCGCCCTGTCCCTCGGCGCGGTCCGGGCGCGTTGCGGGCGTAACTGACGATCCGACACCTTGACGACGCCCGGGTAGCGACGCCTAGCGATGTGGGCGATCGATCTCCTCGCGAAGTGCCCCAAGGATCTCGACCTCGACGCGGTCCTTGGGCCGCCCGGCGGCCCGCTTCATCGCGATGAGATCGTCCAGGGATGCGATATGGATCCGCGTTCCAAACAGATCCCGCAGCTCAGCAGATCGCATCAAGGCGTCGAAATCGAGGCCCGGATCCGGGTTGGCCAGGAGATCGAGACGCCCAAACGTCGTGTTGAGCGTGAGCACCGAAGTCGCACGCAGGGTGCGCGCGTCCAGCGGCGGCATCGGCGGACCATCCGTAGGCAGCCCATCCCGGATCGCCTGGATGTCGTGGAGGACCGTCTCGAGCTTCGCGAGGTTGTCGCCGTCCCAGGACGGCACCAGGTCAAGGTCGAATGTGGCCGACGGCGATCCATGCGCCTGTGCCGCGAGACCGCCGATCACGACAAAACGGACCCCGGCTCGGGTCAGCCGGTCGATCAGCTCGCGCGGCTGAAAGCGAGGGCCATCCGTCATTCGGCCACCCGCTTGAGATTCGTGCGGAATTCGAGCATCAGCCGATCTTCCTCGATGGCCCTCACCAGCCGCTCACTCGGGCTGAGCGCCAAGCGTTCACGAATCTGCGAGCGATCGATCCCGATCCCCAGTCGCGGCAGGTGCTCGAGGCCGTACCCGCAACCCTCGAGCAGCCTGTCGAGCGTGGCCACCCGGGGGTCCGCCCTGCCAGATTCGATCCGAGCGATCGTCTCCTGCGGGACCTCGGTCCTCGCGGCCAGAGCCCGTTGTGTCAGTCCCGCCGTCCGCCTCGCGTGTCGGAGCATCCGCGACGCCATTCCCATTGCGACCTCCTGATGATGTATACATCATCACGGTGTCCCAGCGAGCGGTCAAGCTCGGCGGCATACACTCGCGCCATGCCTGTCCTGCGCAGCCGTCTGGATCTCGCGAGCCCCGACGCGATCGCCAATGTCGAGGCGATGCGGGCCCTCGTTGCCGATCTTCGGGCGCGCACGGTGGCGGTGGCGGCTCGCGGCGCCGGTGGCGACGATCGCTCGATTGCCCGCCATCGGGAGCGCGGCAAGATCCCGGTCCGCGAACGGATCGACCGCATCCTGGACCCCGGCGCGCCCTTCCTCGAGCTGAGCGCGCTGGCCGCCAACGGGATGTACGACGACGACGCGCCGAGCGCGGGCATCGTCACCGGGCTCGGCCGCATTGAGGGCACGCTCTGCGTCATCGTCGCCAACGACGCGACCGTCAAGGGCGGCACGTACTACCCGATGACCGTCAAGAAGCACCTCCGGGCCCAGGAAATCGCGCTCGAGAATCGCCTGCCGTGCGTCTACCTCGTGGACAGCGGCGGCGCGTTCCTGCCGCTCCAGGCGGACGTCTTCCCGGATCGCGAGCATTTCGGGCGGATCTTCTACAACCAGGCCCGGATGAGTTCCGAGGGGATCCCGCAGGTCGCCCTGGTGATGGGTTCCTCGACCGCCGGCGGTGCCTACGTCCCGGCGATGAGCGACGAGACCGTGATCGTCAAGGGCACCGGCACGATCTTCCTGGGTGGGCCGCCGCTCGTGAAAGCCGCGACGGGCGAGGACGTTGATGCCGAGACGCTCGGCGGGGCCGAGGTCCACACGCGACGCTCCGGCGTGGCGGATCACGAGGCGCTCGATGACGAACACGCCCTGGCCCTCGGGCGTTCCATCGTCCGTCACCTCGAGCGAAAGGCACCCGCGACACCATGGGATCGACGCTCGCCGGAGGCGCCCGCGGTGGATCCGACCGGCTCGGACGCGAGCGCGCATCTGTACGGGGCCATCTCGGCGGACCCGCGCCGACCCGTTGCGGTCCGCGAGCTGATTGCCCGCCTCGTGGACGGCAGCCGGTTCCACGAGTTCAAGCCGCTCTACGGCGAGACGCTCGTGACGGGGTTCGCCC
>JBDTOJ010000136.1:0-42462 GCA_039933295.1 Chloroflexota bacterium | reverse complement strand
GCTTCTTCACCGAGACCAAGACCGGCGAGATCCAGAGCCGCCTCGCGAACGACGTTGGCGGCGTTCAGAGCGTCGTCACGGACACCGCGTCATCGGTCACGGCCAACCTCGCGGTGGCGATCAGCACGGTCATCGCGATGGTCATCATCGATTGGCGCCTCACGGCGCTGTCGCTGGGCATGCTGCCGTTCTTCATGTACCTCACCTATCGCGTGGGCAAGGTTCGCCGCGAGGTGAGCGGCGAGACCCAGAAGTCACTTGCAGAGCTCTCTGCCGTGACCGAGGAGACCCTGTCGGTCTCAGGCATGCTGCTGTCCAAGACGTTCGGTCAGCAGAGCGCGGCGGTCTCCCGGTTCATTCGATTGAACAAGCGGCTTGCTGCGCTGCAGATCCGGCAGGCCATGGTGGGTCGCTGGTTCTTCATGATCGTCGGAACGGTCTTCAGCATCACTCCCGCGTTCGTCTACTGGCTGGCGGGCTGGCTCGCGATCAACGGCGACCCATCAGCGCCGACGATCGGCGACATCGTGGCCTTCACGACGCTCCAGTCCCGCCTCTTCTTTCCACTCGGCCAGCTCCTCGGCGTACAGGTGGAGATCCAGGGCGCCCTGGCCCTGTTCGACCGAATCTTCGAGTACCTCGAAATGGATCCAGAGATCGTGGATGCGCCCGACGCGGTGGCGCTCGATCCGGCGACGGTCCATGGCGCGGTCCGCTTCCGGAATGTCGCATTCCGGTATCCCGCCGCCCCGCCCATCGTCAAGGCGACCGACCCGAGTGCGGATCCGTCAGCGGCAGACTCGACCACGACGACGGGTCCAGTCCCCGAGCCGGCGCCGCCGCCGCTGGCAGAGCACGCCCAGCCGTTCGGGATCGAAGACATCGACTTCGCGGCGGCCGCGGGCGAGCTCGTCGCCCTTGTCGGGCCATCCGGGTCCGGCAAGACCACGACGACCTACCTCCTGCCACGGTTGTACGACGTCGCCTCGGGTTCGATCGAGATCGACGGCACGGACATCCGCCAGTTGACCCTGCAGTCGCTCGGCTCGGTGATCGGGTTCGTGACCCAGGAGACATACCTGTTTCACGCCAGCGTCCGCGACAACCTGCTGTATGCCAAGCCGGAAGCGACGCAGGCCGAACTGGAAGCCGCCTCTCGAGCCGCGGCCATCCACGAGCGCGTCATGGAGCTCCCCGACGGCTACGACACGATCGTCGGCGAGCGCGGCTACAAGCTGTCGGGTGGCGAGAAGCAACGCATCGCGATCGCGCGTGTCCTCCTCAAGGATCCGCGGATCTTGATCCTGGACGAAGCGACCTCAGCCCTCGATACGGTCAGTGAGCGGCTGATCCAGGCTGCCCTCGAGAAGCTCGAGCGCGGACGGACCACCATCGCGATCGCGCATCGCCTGTCGACGATCCTGCGAGCCGATCGAATCCTTGTCTACGACCGCGGGCGGATCGTGGAGAGCGGGTCGCACGCCGAACTCCTCGCCGCCAACGGCCTCTACGCACGTCTCTACCATGAGCAGTTCGAGGGCCCACGCAAGACGAACGAGGCGCCACAGCCCGCCACTGACAAAGGCGACCGCGCCCCAGCGGCATGAGGCCGTCCGGACTACGATCGTCTAACGCCCGCAGCACGACCTGGAGTTGATCGACGATGCCCACCATCAGGACCGCGACCCTCGTTCATGAGCACGGCATGGCGTTTGCCGCGACCACCGGAACCGGGCGGGCGTTTCGGTGGGGCGATGACGCGACGGTTCCCGAACTGAGCCCGGTAGAGACTGTTGCGGTGGCGCTTGCCGCTTGCAGCGCCATGGATGTCGTGTCCATCACCACCAAGAAGCGCCAGCAGATCACTGCCTACTCCGTCCAGGTCCGGGCGGAACAGCGGGACGAGTATCCACAGATTCTGACCCGGGTAGATGTGACCCATGAGGTCGAAGGACCCCGCGTCGACGAAGGCGCGATCCGGCGCAGCATCGAGCTGTCGGCGATCAAGTACTGCCCGGTCAATGCCATGCTGTCCGCCGGCGCGACCGAGGTCCACCACCGCTACGTCGTCCGCGGTACCGGCGATACCCCATTCGAGGCAAGCGGTGAAGTCGTGGTCACGGGACCGTATCGCCGTCCGGATGTGATCCCCGGCTGAGGCTGAGGTCGGCGCCCCTATAGTGCATGACTATTCATTTTTCTGTATAGTCATGCGTCCATGGATACTCGCAGCGACGGTTCACCAGCGCCGAGAGCCCCGATCCGCGTCGGCGTGATCGGCGCGACCGGCTACGTCGGCGGTGAGCTGATCCGGCTCCTCGATCGTCATCCTGCTGTCAGCCTCGTCGGGCTCACCGGGCGCGATCGAACGGGCGATGCGATCGGGAGTGTGCATCCCCACCTGTCGACGACTGGTCTGACGCTCGATGGCGACCTGAAGTCCGAGGTCGATGCGGTCTTCCTCGCACTTCCCCACGGCACTGCCGCGGAGCGTGTCGGCGCGTTTCTGGACCGCGGCATCACCGTCATCGATCAGGGGCCTGACTTTCGACTGAGGGACCCGGCGGACTACCCGCGCTGGTATGGGTTCGAGCATCCCCATCCTGAGCTGCTGAACACGACCGTCTACGGATTGCCTGAGCTTCATCGCACAGCACTCGCCGCCGCCGGGGCCGCGAGAGTGGAGGGCATCCCGGCCCTCGTCGGTTCCCCGGGCTGCTATCCGACGGCCACGATCCTGGCGCTGGCGCCACTCGCCCGGGCGGGACTGATCGCGGACCTGGTCGTCGACGCGAAGAGCGGCGTGAGCGGAGCCGGCCGCGAGGCGAAGGCCGAAATGCTCTTCGCCGAGGTCAACGAGAGCGTCCGTGCCTACGGTGTCTTTTCGCATCGACACACGGCCGAGATGGAACAGGAACTCGGGGCGCTGGCCGCGGGCACCGGGACGGAAGTCGCGCTGGCCGGCATCGACTTCCTGCCGCACCTGATTCCGATGACCCGCGGCATCCTGGCTTCCTGCCACGTCCGCCCGACCCGCGCCGTGTCCCAGGCCGAGCTCGATGATCTTTATGCAGAGGCCTATGCAGGCGAGCCGTTCGTGAGCGTCGTCGCGTCGCCGCCGGCGACGGGTCATGTCATCGGCAGCAACCATGTCCGTGTCCAAGTACGGGCCGACGAACGGACCGGGCGCATCCTCGCGATCGGGGTCATCGACAACCTGGTCAAGGGCGCTGCGGGTCAGGCTATCCAGGCATTCAATCTGGTGTTCGGCCTCCCCGAGACGACGGGGCTCGAAGCCCTGCCGCTGGCGCCATGACCCTGACCAACGCACGGGGCGAAGGTTCCCGTATTCCATCGGACCTCCCGCTCGTCGAGCGCCGGACCCGGATTCCGGCCGGTTTCATCGCCGGTGGCCGAGCCGCTGGCATCAAGGCCAGTGGGCGTCCGGATCTCGCGCTGATCGCGTCCGCCGGCGGACCGCTGGCTGCCGCCGCCGTCTTCACGCCGAACACGTTCGCCGCCGCCCCGGTTCGCCGGTCGCAGTCGGTGCTGGCGGCTTCCCACGGCTGGGTGAGGGCCGTCGTATCGACGAGCGGGTCCGCCAACGCGGCCACCGGACGGGCCGGGGACGAGGACCAGATCCGGGTCGGCGAGATCGTCGCCGCGGCCCTCGGCATCGAGGAACTGGCCGTTCTGCACCTGTCCACCGGGATCATCGGAACGCGGCTGCCACTCGACAAGGTCGAAGCGGGCGTTGGGGTGCTGGCCCCGGCCCTGGTGGCAACCGATGAGAGCCTTGAGGCAGCGGCCACCGCTCTCCGGACAACCGATACGAGGACGAAGTCCGCGACCGTGACCGTAGCGCTGCCTCAGGGCGCTGGCGGCACTTCCGACGTCCGCGTCACCGGGATCGCAAAGGGGGTCGGGATGATCCATCCCAACATGGCCACGATGCTTTCAGTGATCCTGACCGATGCCTCGGCCTCTCCGGAGCTGCTTGCCTCGATCCTCCGGCCGGCCGCAGCCAGGACGTGGAACCAGCTGTCGGTTGACGGCGATACGAGCACCAACGACACCGTGTTCCTGCTGGCTTCAGGCGCCTCGGACGCGGATCCGGTCCTCGGGGGAACCCCGGCCGCCGACGCGCTGGCGGGCGCCGTTGAGGCAGTCGCCCGCGACCTCGCGCGCCAGCAGGCGGCCGATGGCGAAGGTGCCACGTGCCTGCTGACCTGCGAAGTAACCGGCGCGACCGACGACGCCGACGCGCGGGCCGCGGCGCGGGCCGTGATCTCGAGTAGCCTGGTCAAGGCGGCGGCCCATGGCAGGGACCCGAACTGGGGCCGGATCGCCGGAGCGGCCGGGAATGCCAGGCTCGCGAGCGTGGCCGTCCTCGAGGCGAGCGGCCTGGACATCGAAACCGCCCGCACGCGGGCGGGTTCCGCCGCGGCGCTGGATCCGGAGCGCCTTCGGATCACGATCGCCGGACATGTTGTGTTCGACGGCACCGTCGGTGGCCCGCAACCGTTCGATCGGCCTGCCGCCCGCGAGGCCATGAAGGGCGACGAAATCACGATCGGCCTGGATCTCGGGCTCGGCTCGGGGTTCGGCGAGGCCTTCGGCTGTGACCTGACGGAAACCTACGTACGCGAGAATTCGGAGTACACGACATGAGCGAGACCGTCGTCGTCAAGCTCGGCGGCACCACGATCGCCGATCAGGCACCCGTCCTGGCCGAGGTTGCGGCCCTGGCTCGGAAGCGTCCGGTCATCCTCGTCCACGGCGGTGGCAAGCGCCTCACCGAGTGGCTCGAGCGGATGGGCGTCGTGTCCCAGTTCCGCGGCGGCCTCCGCGTGACCGATGCGGCCTCACTCGAGGTGGCCGCCGCGGTTCTCCGGGGCGTCATCAATAGCGAGCTGGTCTCGGGGCTGCGAGCTCTGGGCGTGGACGCGGTGGGCCTATCGGGCGTGGATGGCGGTCTCCTGATCGCCGAACGCGTCGAGGATCTCGGGTTCGTGGCCCGGGTCGTCGGACTGCGCCGGGACCTCCTTGATGCGCTCATGGTCGCCGGACAGGTGCCGGTGGTCGCGCCGCTCGCCCGTGACGAGGACGGGATCGTCTGCAACGTGAACGCCGACGATGTCGCCGCCGGGATCGCGGCGGGCATCGGGGCTCGTCAGCTCATCCTCATGACCGACGTCGATGGTGTCCGCGACGCCTCGGGCCACAAGCTCGACACGCTGACGGCGGCCGAAGCAGAGCTACTGATTTCGAGCGGCACGATCGCCGGGGGCATGGTCGCCAAGGTACGGGCCGCGCTTGGCGCGCTTGCCTGGGAGGGAACCGAGGCGATCATCGCCGACGGCACCCTGCCCGGCGCCGTTGGGCGCGCCCTCGACGATCCAAGTTTCGGAACTCGCCTGACGATCGGACGGGCCGCGCGGACCAGTGGCGTCGGGGCGTCGTGAAGGTGGCAACCGCGCTCGGATCCGGAGTCGTCGGTAAGCGCGATCGACAGCGAATCATCCGGGAGATCGTTGCCCGCGAAGGCATCGGGAGCCAACAGGAACTCGCGGACCGGCTTGCGGCGCGTGGTTTCGTGGTCACCCAGGCCACCGTGTCGAGGGACATCGCCGAGCTCGGCCTGGCCAAGGTCTCGCGCGGAGATCGCCACCTGTATGTGCTGGCGGATGACCTTGCCCGCTCCCCGTCCGATGGCGACGAGCACCTTCGGAGGATCCTGTCCGACATTCCCGTGACGGTAGGGCGAAGTGGCCTCATCCTTGTCCTGACCGGCACGCCCGGCACCGCGGCCGTGATCGCTCAGGCCATCGACGAATCAGCACTTACCCAGCAGGTCGGCACGGTCGCCGGCGACAACACGCTCCTCGTGCTCTTCGCGGACGAACCCGCCCTCGAACGGTGGCTCGCCCGCTTCACAGAACTGCAGTCGCCGGCAGCAACGAGCGCCGGCACGGAGGGAATCCGATGAAGAAGGTCGTTCTCGCCTATTCGGGCGGTCTTGATACGTCCGTCGCGGTCGCCTGGCTCAGGGAGGAGCACGATGTCGAGGTCATCACGCTGACCGTCGATGTCGGCGGCGGGTCGCTCCGCCCGGGCGTCGAGCGGAGGGCGATCTCGGCCGGCGCGTCGCGCGCGTACGTTGTCGATGCTCGAGAACGATTCATCACCGACTTCGTGTGGCCGCATCTCCAGGCCAACGCGCTGTACCAGGGTGCCTATCCCCTCGCGACGGCCCTGGCACGACCGCTCATCGCCCAGCTCCTCGTCGAAGTTGCCCAGAAGGAGGGCGCCGACGCGGTTGCCCACGGCTGCACCGGCAAGGGCAATGACCAGGTCCGCTTCGATGTCGCCGTCCACGCGCTCGATCCTGGGCTCAATGTCGTAGCCCCGATGCGCGTGGGCATGGGCCTCACGCGCGACCAGGAGATCGACTACGCCGCCGAGCGCGGCATCGAAATCCCGATCACCAAGGCCTCGCCCTACTCGATCGACGTCAACCTGTGGGGCCGATCGTGCGAGACGGGCGTCCTCGAGGACCCCTGGGTCACGCCACCTCCGGATGCCTACGAGTGGACGGTCGCCCCGTCCGCGGCGCCGGATCCGGTCGAGGTCACGATCTCATTCGAAGGTGGCATCCCGGTCGCACTCGATGGCGCGTTCCTGCCGCCGGTGGAGCTTGTCGAGCGACTCCACATCCTCGGCGGCGCGCACGGGGTCGGCCGTGTCGATCATGTCGAAGATCGACTCGTCGGGATCAAGAGCCGCGAGATCTACGAGACCCCCGCGGCAACGATCCTCCACGCGGCCCATCGGGCACTCGAAGGCCTGACCCTGTCCAAGGACACGCTCCGGTTCAATCGACTCGTCGCCAACGAACATGCCCAGCTGACCTATGACGGCCTGTGGTTCTCGGCCCTCCACCGGGACCTGCGCGGCTACATCCTGTCTTCGCAGCGCGTGGTGTCCGGCGACGTCCGGATGCGCCTGGACCACGGATCCGCCGTCGTTGCGGGTCGGCAGTCCCCGCTCTCCCTGTATGACCGCAACCTCGCGACGTACGACGAAGGCGATGCGTTCGATCACGCCTCGGCTGTCGGCTTCATCGAGATCTTCGGACTGCCGCTCCGGGTCGAAGCGGCGCGCCACGGTGCCGTAGGCAAGCACCACGGCGCTGCCTGGGCATGGACGCCACCGCTTCTGGTCGACCTCCCGACGACGGTCCAGGACCCCGACGCAGGCTAGGTCAAGCAGCTCGAGGTCAAGCAGCTCGAGGTCAGGCAGCTCGAGGTCAAGCAGCTCGAGGTCAGGCAGCTCGAGGTCAGGCAGCTCGAGGTCAGGCAGCTCGAGGTCAGGCAGCTCGAGGTCAGGCGACCCCCATCTGGGCGATGTCCCTCGCCGTCATCTATGCCACTCGTGGTCATTCGTTCCGTGCTCCCAACCGGCGACGGACCGCCCGCAGCCTCGGCCGACAGATCCGTGAAGACCACTCCGTGCCCGGAATCGTAAGGCTGAGATGACCTGGGGATGAGGTCGCGACGAGTCGGCCGCGAGACACTGACGCCGAGATGCACCTGACTCGTCCGTTTGACCAGTTTGCCGCGGCGACGCACGAAGAGATCGTCCACGCGGGCATGGCCCTGATCGGTGACCTCGTTCGCACGAGTCGCCTCGATCTGGGACTCTCGCAGCGGCAGTTGGCGTGGCGAGTGAGCATGTCGCAATCGACGATCTCGCGACTTGAGTCGGGCACGCTCCGTGGGATGCGCCTCCCAAGGCTCGCCCTTGTCATCGGAGTCCTGCGGCTCGACCCGCGATCTGCTCACTTGGGCCAACCGCCAGCGCCGCGTCGCCGCCTGCCCGGCCAGACCGCGGAGACGACGCTGCGCCAGAGAGCGCCGCTCCGCTGACGGCCGCATTCGTATTACAGCGAGTGGCATCTCGTGGCGGAGAGGGCGTGGCGGAGAGGGCGTCTCGTAGCGGGCGTGGCGGAGAGCGCGTGTCGTAGCGGAGGCATCGTCTGGCGGAGAGATCAGATCTGCCTTTTTTTCGCGTGGGACTCAGCGCAGCAGGGCAAGCTAGAATGGCGGCCCTGCGAACCAGCCGCACAAAGGGCCCACATGTCTTTCAATCCCGGAGCCGATCTCGATCCCGGCCAGGTCCGTGACATCCGTGGCCGTCGCGGGGCCACCGGCATGGCCGTGGGTGGCGGCGGTCTCGGCCTGATCCTCGTGATTGCCTATCTGGTGCTGGGCGGTGATCCCGCCGCCCTCAATGGCCTCACCGATGGCGCAAACGGCGGGGTGGTCGGTCCCGGGAACTCGACGCTCACCACCGAATGCAAGACGGGTGCGGACGCGAACGCCCGCGCCGATTGCCGGATCGTCGGCTACGTGAACAGCGTCCAGGCCTACTGGACGACCGCCCTGGCGGGAACCAAGACGCCCTATGTCAAGGCGACGACCGTCCTCTTTTCCGGGTCCACGTCATCGGGGTGTGGCACGGCGAGCGGGTCGACCGGCCCGTTCTACTGTCCGCGTGACAAGAACATCTACCTTGATCTCGGCTTCTTCGAGGAACTCCAGTCCCGCTTCGGGGCGAAGGGTGGCCCATTCGCCGAGGCGTACGTCGTTGCGCACGAGTACGGCCATCACGTGCAGGATCTCCTCGGGATCCTCAGCTCACAGGACGGTGGAACCGGGGCAGACAGTGCATCCGTCCGGATCGAGCTCATGGCCGACTGCTTCGCCGGAGTCTGGGCTTCCCACGCAACGGGCACAGGGTTCCTGAAGGCGCTGACATCGACGGATATCAACGAAGCGCTCGATGCCGCGGCCGCCGTCGGCGACGATCGCATCCAGGAGGCCACTCAGGGCCGAGTCAACCCTGAGGGCTGGACGCACGGATCCGCCACGCAACGCCAGACGTGGTTCTCGACGGGCTACCAGCAGGGTGCGGCGAGTGCATGCGATACGTTCGCAGTGACTCCATAGACCGGAGCGCAGGACTCGAGGTTGGCGCTAGCCGGTAGCGATCGCCCGGGACTCGTCGGTCCGCAGGTGGGCATAGCCGGGCTTGACGACCTCGTTGATCAGCGTCAGCCGCTCGTCGAACGGAGCGAATGCCGATTTTAGCGCGTTGATTGTCAGCCACTCCATCTCGCCGAGCCCGATCCCGAAGGCCGCATCGAGCGCGGCGAACTCAGATGACATCGAGACCCCCGACATCAGCCGATTGTCCGTGTTGAGGGTGACCCGGAAACGAAGCCGCCGGAGCAGGTCGATTGGATGCTCCGAGACTGAACCGACCGCGCCGGAGTGGACGTTCGAGGTCGGGCACATCTCGAGGGGGACGCGCCGGTCCCGCACG
This sequence comes from Chloroflexota bacterium, assembly GCA_039933295.1. GTDB lineage: Bacteria > Chloroflexota > Limnocylindria > Limnocylindrales > CSP1-4 > UBA5189. Next base: position 33,075 of record JBDTOJ010000136.1, on the reverse strand, counting down.
AAGGCTGCCAATCGACCCAGCCTGACGGCGCCGTCGGGCTCGACGATGATGTCATCCACGATCCGCGTTCCGTGCCCGAGCCGCTCGGCGCCACAGAACTGGAGCGCCTCCCAGATCGACGGCAGCCCGAACGATTCCCCGGCATGGATGGTGATGTGGAAGTTTTCGTGGCGGATCCGGTCGAAGGCCTCGAGATGCCTCGTCGGGCGAAAGCCGGCTTCCGGGCCTGCGATGTCGAAACCGACCACCCCGGCGTCCCGCCACCGAATGGCCGCCTCGGCAACCTCGACCGATCGGGCCGCCTGGCGCATCGCCGTGACGAGGATCTTCATCACGATGGGATGGCCGGCCGCCGCAGCGCGCTCAGAACCGATTCGAAAGCCCTCAATGTTGGCTTCGATGACCTCGTCGAGCGTCAGCTTCCGTTCGGTGGACAGTTCCGGTGCGTAGCGGACCTCGGCATAAACGACTCCGTCGGCAGCGAGGTCCTCGGCACATTCCGCGGCAACCCGGATGATCGCATCGCGCTCCTGGAGGACGCCGACCGTGTGGGCGAACGTCTCGAGGTAGAGCTCGAGCGACTTCCGATCGGCTCCGCGCCGGATCCACGCGGAGAGCTCCTCCGGATCCGTCGTCGGCAGCCCACCGTAGCCGTACTCGGCCGCGAGGTCGACGATTGTCTCGGGGCGGAGGCCACCATCGAGATGGTCGTGGAGCAGGGCCTTGGGAGCGCGCTGGATGGTATCGAGCTTCAGCATGGACGGGCCTCCGGGCGTTTCGCCGATGGTAACCCGCGCTGGTGGCCCAAGGATCCTGCCGGGCATGGGGCTTTCGATCATCATGGCGCCATGACCGTCGTATTCCACGATTCTTGCCATGGCGTCGACTGGCGCCTCGAGCTCGACCGCGATGCGCTCCTGCCCGGCCGGCTCGTGGCCGGCAAGGTCAGTGTCGTGTCGCATGGGACCGTGGACGCAAGGGCCTTGATCGTTGCACTCCGGGCCATCGAGCACTGGCAGTACGAGGTGACGACGACCGACGCGAACGGCCACACCTCGTCCCACACCGAAACGAAACGCGAGGAGCTGGTCTTCGAACCGGTCGAGGTGGCCGGCGCGATCCACCTTGGACGAGGCGAGACGCGCGAGTGGCGTTTCGAGCTACCCGTTCCGCCGCTTGGCCCGGCAACGCTCGAGGCCCGAGTCGCAGGTTTGAGCTGGACGGTCATTGCCAAGTTCGACGTCCCCGGCGGCCTCGACTCGTCCATCGAGCGGCCGGTCCGCGTCCTGCAGCCGACGGCCCTGCTTCGGGCCGGCGCAGTCCATGTCGGTGCGTTCGCGATGTACGGGGCGGCCGACGTCGGCGCCGACGGCGTCACGGGCTCCGTGACGGTGGACCCGGCTCCGCTCTGCCTGGGACTGCCGTTCCACGGCACGATCACGCTTCATTCCGCGCGGGCGCGGAAGCTCCAGGAAATCCGGGTCGAGATCAGGGTTCGGGTCAAGGCAACCGTATCGAGCGGGCTCGATGAAACGTTTACCGCCTGGTGGGGCGTCATCCGGGCAGATTCGCTCCAGGGCGATCGGACGATCGAGATCGACGGCCAGCTTGACGGTCCATCGCTCCCGTCGATCGAACTGCCGCACAGCCAGACCGAGGCGACCCTCCACGTGATTCTCGCGACGGCATTCGCGCCCGATCCGCACCTGATCCGCGACATCGCGATCGCAACGACGCAGGAACTCTAGGACCGCTCACGAGAGCGGTGATTGCGGGCGGCCGCCACGGGCGGCGTTCGCCCCTGGTCCAAGCCTAGGCGGGGCCGAGCCGCGCCCGGGCCCGCGACAGCTGCTCGCGGACGCGATCCGGTGCGGTCCCACCCGCGACGTCGAGGGCAGCCAGGGCCCCTTCGACCGTGGCTGCGGCGCGGATCGTGGCGCCGATGGCTGCGTCGCCAACCAGACCGGCAGCCATCGAATCATCCGCCCCGCCCAGCGCAGCAGCGATCTCATCGTCGGTGACCGCATCAAGGCGTACCGAGCGGGTTTCCGCCGCGGCAACAAGCGTTCCGACGACGTGGTGGGCGCTCCGGAACGGCACCCCGGCGCGAACGAGGGCATCCGCGACGGCCGTGGCGGTCGTGTATCCGTCGTCCGCGGCCTCGCGCATGCGCACCGGATCGACCGCCAGCGCTTCGATCAGGCCGGCCATGACGCCGAGCGATTCCTCGAGCGCCCGAACGCTCGCGAATAGCGGCGGCTTGTCCTCCTGGAGATCACGCTGATAGGCCAACGGCAAGCCCTTGAGGACGGTGAGCATCGAGGTCACGGCACCGATGGCGGCCCCGGTTCGGCCCCGGACGAGCTCTGCAGGATCCGGGTTGCGCTTGTTCGGCATCATCGAACTGCCCGTCGCGAAGGCATCGGCGACGCGAACGAACCCGAACCGCGGGTTCGACCACCACGTGATCTCCTCGGCGAGGCGGGACAAGTGGACCATCGTGAGTGCCGCCGCAGCGAGGACCTCGACAACGAAGTCGCGATCAGCGACCGCATCGAGCGAGTTGGCGGTAATGCCATCAAATCCGAGTTCCGCAGCGACGCCGTCCCGGTCGAGCGGATAGCCGGCGCCGGCAAGGGCGCCGGAGCCGAGCGGCGACACGTTGAGCCGCATCCTGGCATCGGCGAACCGACCGCGATCGCGCTCGAGCATCTCCACGTACGCGAGCAGGTGGTGCGCGAAGAGAACGGGCTGTGCCGGCTGGATGTGCGTGGTTCCGGGCAGGATCGCCTCCCCCTCCCGCTCGGCGAGGCCGACGAGGGCACGTTCCATTTCGGCGATTGCGTCGTCGAGCCGATCGATTGCCCGTCGCGTCCACAGCCGAAGGTCAGTGGCGACCTGATCGTTGCGCGATCGGCCGGTATGCAGCTTGCGGGCGACAGGCCCGATCCTCGCCTCGAGGGCGGCCTCGATGTTCATGTGAATGTCCTCGAGCGCCGGGTCAAGCGCCAGCGTTCCCGCCGCGACTTCAGACCGGAGACCCTCGAGGCCTCCTGTCAACTGGGCAACCTCGTCCGTGCTGAGCACGCGGATCCGGCCGAGACCCCGAACGTGTGCGATCGAGCCATCGATGTCATCACCGGCAAGGGCGGCATCGATCTCAATCGAACGCGTGAAGTCCACGACCCGCGGGTCTGTGGCGCCTGAGAATCGACCGCCCCAGCGTTGCATGGCACCTCCAGGACGGATCGTAACGGCGCGGGACGACTTCGACGCAGCTTGGGCTGCGCCGGACGATCAGATCCCGGGTGAGCAACTAATCGTCGCTCTGGTCGACCGCGCGCGGGCCGTCGAACTCTTCTCGAGATCGACATGTCGCTCCCGATGCTACCGGGCAACTCCGGGACCGGCTGCGGCCAGCCCACCATGAGGCGTAACTTCCGCTGCTTTCCAGATCACTGCCGCCCCACCGAGTGCCAGGACGGCGCAGCCGAGGAACAATGGCATGGCGCCGCCAAGTCCAAAGACAACTCCGCCCAGTGCATTCGCGACGACCGCCGAAGCACCAAAACCGACCGTCTGATAGAGGCCCTGCCCCGTGGCCTGAAGTTCCGCGGGCAGGAGCGTCGCAACCGTCATGACCGCTGCGATCGTGATGGCGGCAAATGCCAGTCCACTCAGCAGGCGGGTCGCGACGATCAGCGAAGGATCGGCGAGGAACGCCCACGAAACGAGGACCGCGGCGTAAAGGATCATGCCGCTCGCCAGAAGCGCCCGGGTCCCGGTGCGGCGCACGATCCGGGGAATGAGGGCCATTGCGGGGATTTCGGCGAGGGCAGAAATACCGGCGGATAGCGCGACATCCGATGGCTGCCCGCCCAACTCAAGCAGGCGCAGGGCGAGGAACGTGAAGCCGGCCAGAATGCCGACATGGACGAGGCCCAGGCCAAGTAGCACGCCACGGAAGCGCGGCTGCGCCCGCAGCACCATCAGGAATGAGCCACCGCGACGGGCGACGATACTCACGTGGGTGGCATCGGTGACACCGCTCGATCGAAACCGTGCCACATCGGAAACCCAGCGAAGCGCCACCACCATGCCGATCCCACTGACCAGGACGAGAAGCGGGGCGGGCCAGAAGCCCGTCACGTTGTAGAGAGCTCCGGCGAGGATTGATGTGCCGGCGAAACCAAAGCTGGTCAGGAGACGAACGCGGGCATACGACTGCGGCGAGCGGCTCAGGGCATTGACGGCCAGCGCGTCAGTGAGTGGCGCAATCGACGACTCGAACGCGGCATACGTAACGATGAGTCCAACAACGATGATCGGAGGGTCGCTCAGGAGCAGCCCCAACAAGGCTGCTGTCGATCCGATGATCCCGGCCCGAAGCGCGGCGGTTCTGCCGATCACGACGTCCGCGAGATGCCCCCAAACCGGCACCGCCAACATGAATGCGAGCGAAGCAAGAGCGGCCGTAAGTCCGATCTCGGCTGGCCCGAAGCCACGGTCGGCGAGGATCGCGGACAGGAAGGGATAGAACGCCCCCAGGATGGAGCCGGCGAGCAGGAAGAGGACCCTCAACGCGAGCATCAGCGGATGGTATCCGGGAGCGTCATCCGCCGTCGAAGTTGGCCCATCGCACTAGGCCAACGCGCGCTATGATGCGCCGATGATCGCGCGTCCCTCACGAGTCGACTGGCTGCTCCTGGTTGCCCTCGGGTTCATGTGGGGCACGAGCTACGTCTTCATCAAGATCGGCGTTGAGACGCTGCCGACGTTCACGCTCATTGCCGCCCGCCTGGGCATTGGCCTCACGATTCTCGCGACCGTGGTCTTCGTCGCCCGGGAACCGCTGCCGCGAAGCCCGAGGATCTACGGGCACCTCATCGTCATGGCGGTCATCAACATCGTTCTGCCGTTCTACCTGATCACGACCGCGGAGCGATCGGTCGATTCGGCCCTCGCGGCCATCCTGAATGGCGCCGTTCCGCTCTTCGTGATCGTCATCGCGTCGCTGTTCCTGCATGACGAGCCGATCACCGTGAACCGGCTGGTCGGCCTGATCGTCGGCTATGCGGGTGTGATCATCCTCGTCAGCCGGAGCCTGGGCCTCGCAGGCGGCGAGAACAGTCTGGCCGGCGAGTTGGCTCTCCTCGGGTCCACGCTCGCTTATGCCGTTGGCGCCGTCTACGCGCGGCGCAACGTCCGTGGCCTGCGGCCGATGATCCCGGCGTTCTTCCAGGTGGCGTTCGCATTCGTCATCGTGAGCGTCATGGCGGTCGTGTTCGAGGACCCCTTCTCGGTGACGTGGACGACGCCGGCGATCGGCTCGGTTGTCTGGCTCGGCATCCTCGGCTCCGGATTTGCCTACCTCGTGAATTTCCGGCTGCTGGCACGCATCGGCGCGACGCGGACATCCCTCGTGGCCTACCTCCTGCCGATCGTCGGCATCACCTCGGGCGCGATCGTCTTTCAGGAGACGGTCGACGCGCGGGTCCTGTTCGGGACGGCACTCGTGTTCGCCGGTGTCGCACTGGTCAACAGCCGCTTCGGGCAGCGACGGCTCTTCGGGCGCGGAGCCCCGCACATCCAGTCGTAGTCAATCTTTTCCCCCGCCCGCGTGCGAACGGCGCGTCCGCCGCTAGTGCGCAACCGCCAGGAGCACCGCCCCAAGGACGACAAGCCCGCCCGCGGCGATCCGGGCACCCGCCTCCCGCCGTCCGGCTGCCTCGCCCAGACGCAGCGCACCCCACGCCGCGGCGATCACGATGCCCGACTCGCGCAGCGGCGCCACGGCCGCAAGCGGCGCCAGCGAGTACGCGAACAGGACCAGCAGGTACGCCCCCAGGGACAGGACCCCGGTGACTGCGTCGCGCCACAGCGGTGTTGGGTAACGCGGCGCGGGCGGCGTCGCGATGATCCCCGTGCGACGCCCGACGACGGCAACGGTCGTGAGGATGATCGTCGCGAACACGGCCAGGAACGATCCGTACAGCCACGGGTCGAGCACGCGGACCCCGAGGCGATCGACCGTCGAGTAGGCGGCGATCATCATGCCCGTCAGGAGCGCGAAACCGATTGCCCCGCGATGGTGTCGACCGGCGGCGCGAACCGCGCGCCACGGTCGAGCCACGAGCATGATCCCGATGAGGATGCAGGCGACACCGACGAGTGCCGGACCGGACAGCCGCTCGCCGAGGATGCCCAGACCGACGCCAATCGCCATGAGCGGGGCACTGCCCCGAGCCAGCGGATAGACGAGCGACAGGTCGCCCCGGCCGTAGGCCGACGACAGGAATACGAAGTACCCGGCCTCGAGCACTCCGGAGAGAAGCGCGAGCCCGATACCCCCTGGGTCAATCGCCGGAGTTCCATGTGCGACCCAGGCCCAGATACCAAACGGAACGAGCACCGCCGTCCCCACCGCCTGCAATCGAACGGCCGTCCGGAGCGGGTCGCCGGACGTCTTGAGCAGGACGTTCCAGCCGGCATGGAGAACGGCCGCAATCAGGACCAGGGCGACCGCGAGAGGTGGCAATTGACGTCCCTAGCGGCCGAGGTCGCGCCGCTGCATGCCGATCGCCGCGAGCGCCAGCCCGCCGCACGCGAGGACAGCGCAGATCACGAGGCCCACGATGTCGAAGTCGCCGAGGATCGGCCGCCCGAGATGGCGGTTCAGCGACAGTTCCACGATCGCATCCGGCAGGTGCAGGATCGAACCAAGGAGTTCGAGGAGGTAGAACCCGAGCCCGAGCCCCACGGTGACCGGTGCGGCGATCGATGGCCGAACGAGTCCGCCGACTGCCAGCCCGACGCCGGCGATGGCCATGCCGTAGGCGCCGAGGACCGACACGCCGATCGCGACTTTCAGGCCGGATTCTCCCTGGATGGCGGCCCCGATCATCACCCCGAGGTCGGCGAACAGGATCAAGGTCGCGATCGCGGCAAAGACGCCGAGCCCGCTCTTGAGCGCCCAGCCCACGCGACTGACCGGGGCCCCGAGCACCATCTCGAGACGACGATCGCCCTCGTCGGACGCCCAGCCGCCGACAAAGGCCGCTGCCGCGAGGGCCACGAGGATCACGGCTTCGCCGAAGAACGCGAGTTGCAGGAAACCCCCGACAGACAGGATGTCAGCGTCCGGGAACAACCGCGTGATCATGTCCAGCACCTGCGGGATCTTCGAGAGCTGGGCGACGAATTCATCGGCGGATGTCGCGAGGATGAGTCCATAAAGGGCGAGTCCGAGGCCCCAGGCAATGGCCGCTGGAACGCGCTCGAAGTAGGCTCGGGTGAATGGTCCGGCAACACCGAGGCGGAGTGGTGGCATGCGCTGCTTGCCACCTGACGGGACGACGAGATCGCGCCGTTCGAAGAGGACTACGCCGACGCCGAGCGCCACGACGATGAACACACCGAGAACCCCGATCGAGGCCCAGTCCCACGCGCCGGCCATCGGCCGGTGGGCAGACGTGAGTCCGAAATAGGAAAGGCCGCGCACCTGGTCAAAGGCGGGAACGCTGTCGGCGTAGCCGTTGACCACGAAGCTGCCGAACAGGACCACGGAACCGACGCCGAGCGCCGTTCCGCGACCCAGGATCGGGGCGACCGCGAAGGCCACCGCACCCGGAGCGAGGGACGCCGCGAAGACCCACACGTGCTGAGCCAGGACGGCGCCCGGGCCGATCTGATCCCCCGGCAGGTTGCCGAATGCCACGATCGAACCGTAGGTCGCGCCGGCCAGGACCAGGACCACGATCCCGAGGGCGGCCAGGTGAGAACCAACCTTCTCCAGCGCCAGTCGACGCCGGGAGATGGGTCCCGCGGCGATGGCGTCAAGGCTGCCTCGCGCGAGCTCGCCGGCGAGCGTTCCTGACAGCGTCACGACCGACCAGATGCCAACCATGACCGGCAGGAACCCGAACATCCGCCATGACATGAAGCCGCCCAGCGTGTCGATCGCGATGGGCTTGCCCAACATGCCCTGGAAGATCTCCGGGAGCGCCGACATCTGGGCAGCGAGCGTGATCCGCTCGGCGGCCGTGTTGTATGCGAGGGCGATCTGCGAAGCCGTGACGACGATCAGGACCGCAAGCAGGACACCGATGATCAGGATTGTCCTGCGGGCATCGCGAAGGCCCTTGCCGAAGATCGTCCCGAGACCGCCGATCCGCGCCCCGAGGGTCGGACGGATCAGATCGATGGCTGGCGTGCGCCCGAGCGTCGGTGTCGCAACCTCAGGACCGGCCATTGGTGGCCTCGTGACCGTACTCGGCGAGGAAGACCTCCTCGAGGCTCGGCTCACGGCTCACGAAGTCGCTCAGGTCGTGGGCCGCAGCGGCTCGCACGACCGGCGCGATCGCGCCGGTGACGAGCATCCGGAGCGTGTGCCCTTCCGCGACGACGTTCGAGACGCCCTCGATGGCCTCGAATTCGGCCGTCGGGACCGGGCCGGGGAAGCGCAGCTCCACCTCGTGGGCGGCGAGGTCACGCAGACCGGCGACGCTGTCGATCCGAACAAGTTCGCCGTCGCGGATGATCGCCGCACGTCCGCACACCCGCTCGACCTCGCCGATGATGTGGGACGACAGGAAGATGGTCCGACCCTCCCCCTGGGCCTCAAACATGAGCTGGTTGAACGTCTGCTGGACGAGCGGGTCGAGACCCGACGTCGGTTCATCGAGGATCAGGAGATCCGGCCGGTGCTGGAGGGCGACGATGAGGCCGACCTTCTGCTTGTTGCCCTTGGAGTACTCCCGGAAACGCCGTGATGTGTCGAGGTCCAGTCGCTCGGCCAGCTGCGTCTGGTAGATCCGATCCACCCCGCCCCGAAGGTTCGCGAAGTATTCGATGGTCTCTGCGCCCGTGAGCCGGTCATAGAGGTTGAATTCCCCGGGCAGGTACCCGGTGCGTCGGCGGATCGCGACGGGGTCTGCCTTCGAGTCGATCCCGAAGACGCGGGCCGACCCGGATGTTGGGCGAATGAGGTCCAGGAGGACGCGGATCATCGTCGTCTTGCCGGCGCCATTCGGACCGAGGAACCCGAAGATCTCGCCTTCATGGACTTCGAGGTCCACGTCAACGATGCCTCGATGTGGCCCGTAGGACTTTGTCAGGGCGCTCGTTTCAATGACGTTGGTCATGCTGGTCGACGATCCCTCCGCTGAACGCCTGGGCTCCGGATTGGCTGACCCGCGCGTTTCCGGGCGAGTGCCCGGCCCCTCCCGCTCACACCCCGATCGGATGCCAGACGGTCTTCATCTCGAGGTAGGCCGCAATCCATTCGGGCCGTTCCGTGGCCCGATCGTCGAGCCAGTCGAATCGGGCGTCGCTGATGCCGGCGGGCCGGCGCGCAATCCGCTTCACGTTGTCGGTGGCGAGGAGCTCGATGTCCCGACGAGCGGCGTCGTCGATGCCCCAGACATCGATCGCGTCGACATCGTCGTGAGCGGCGAGGACTGGCGCCAGTTCCTTCTTGAACCCGGTAATCACGTTGACCACGCCGCCCGGGACATCCGACGTCGCGAGGACCTCAGTCAGGGTGATGGCGGGCAGCGGGCGGGTTTCGGATGTCAGGACCACGACCGCGTTACCGGTCACGAGTGCCGGCGCAACGCGTGAAACGAGGCCCAGCAGCGACGACGTCTCCGGGCTGACGATTCCGACGACGCCGGTCGGCTCCGGGATCGTGAAGTTGAAGTAACTGCCGGCCACCGGATTGGACGATCCCAGGACCTGGGCGATCTTGTCGGCCCAGCCCGCGTACCAGACCCAACGATCGATGGCCCGGTCAACGACGATCTGTGCCCGATCGGCGCGCAGTCCCTCAGCCTGGGCGACCTCGGCGATGAACTGGTCGCGGCGACCCTCCATGAGCTCGGCGACGCGGTACAAGACCTGCCCGCGGTTCATGGCAGTGCGGTCGGCCCAGCCGGGGAACGCTTTGCGCGCAGCGCGCACGGCGTCACGAACGTCCTTCCGTGACCCTCGACAAGCGTTGGCGATGGGTGTGCCATTGGCAGCCGAGATGAGGTACGAACGCCCGCTCTCTGTCCTCGGGAAGGCGCCACCGATATAGAGCTTGTAGGTCTTCCTGACGTCGATTCGGGGCGGGGGCATCGCAGCGGCGCTCACGCTCGCAGTGCTGGCAGGCACGACAGCCGAACGCCTCCGGGCGACCATCAGCGATCCTCCAGCCGGACGTAGGCATGCAGGCCGTGCATCCCACCCTCGCGTCCGAAACCGGATTCCTTGTAGCCGCCGAATGGCGACGCGGGATCGAACCGATTGAAGGTATTCGCCCACACGACGCCAGCGCGCATCCGGCGGGCCATCGACAGGATCCGGCTGCCCTTCTCCGTCCAGATCCCGGCCGACAGGCCGAACGGCGTGTTGTTCGCCTTCTCGACCGCTTCCTCGGGTGTGCGGAATGTCAGGACCGAAAGGACCGGCCCGAAGATCTCTTCCTTCGCAATCCGGTGGCTCTGGGCGACATTCGTGAACAGCGTCGGGCGGAAGAAGTACCCGCGATCGGGAAGGTCGCAGTTCGGTTGGTAGAGCTCGGCGCCCTCGGCAACGCCGGCCGCCACGAGTTCCGTGATCTTGTCGAGTTGCTGCCGGGAGTTAATGGCCCCGACATCGGTGTTCTTGTCCAGGGGGTCCCCTACCCGGATCGTCGAAATCCGGTCCTTGAGCTTCTCGATGAGCGGCTCGACGATCGATTCCTGGGCCAGCAGGCGCGAACCCGCGCAGCAGACCTCGCCCTGGTTGAAATAGATCCCGTTGACGATGCCCTCGACGGCCTGATCCAGCGCCGCGTCCTCGAAAACGATGTTGGCGGCCTTGCCGCCCAGCTCGAGGGTCAGGGCCTTGTCCGTTCCCGCAACTGCCCGATGGATCAGCTTGCCGACGCCGGTCGAGCCCGTAAAGGCGACCTTGTCCACGCCGGGGCTCGAGACCAGATGCATGCCCACGGCGGCGGGGCCTGGCACGATGTTGACGACCCCGGGCGGGAGATCGGCCTGGCGGCAGACCTCGGCGAACAGCAACGCGCTCAGCGGCGTCGTCGATGCCGGTTTCAGGACGACCGTGTTGCCGGCCGCCAGCGCCGGTGCGATCTTCCAGGCCAGCATGAGCAGCGGGAAGTTCCAGGGAATGACCTGTGCCGCGACGCCGAGCGGCTTCGCGACCCGGCCCGGGAACGCGTATTCGAGCTTGTCGGCCCAGCCGGCGTAGTACCAGAAATGCGCCGCTGCCAGCGGGACATCGACGTCCCGGCTCTCCTTGATCGGCTTGCCGGAATCCATGGTCTCGAGGACGGCGAACTCGCGGCTGCGTTCCTGGAGGATCCGGGCGATCCGGAACAGGTACTTGGCTCGTTCGCGACCCGGCAGCGTGCCCCAGCTGCGCTTCTGGGCGCGCCGCGCCGCTCGGATCGCTCGATCGATGTCCTCGGGCGTGGCTCGCGCGACTTCGGCCAGCTGCTCCTCCGTCGACGGGTCGATCGTCGCGAAGACCGCGCCATCGGACGACTCGCTGAATTTGCCGTTGATGAACAGCCCGTAGCGATCCTGAAGCTTGACGACATCGCGGGCCTCAGGGGCCGGCGCGTACTCCCACGGAATGGCCTGCCCGTCGCCGAGCCCCCATCCGGCTGGCCCGCGGTCGCCCGACCAGGGCCGGAGGTTCGCTGGTTCGTTCGTCACGTGGGGCATCATACCCGGGATGAACGCCCTCTCTACCCGGGCCGCCCGGTCGTGACGAGCCTGGAACTTGTGCTGCTGGCGGCCGCCGGTGTGGTCGCCGCGACCGACTGGTTCTTCGTCGCTCGAGGTGACGCACGGCACGAGCGCATCGCGAAACCGGCGGTGATCGTGATCCTGCTGCTCCCCGCCCTTTTTGGCGATCCCGAAGCCCGGCCCATGAGCCTGCTGCTCGCGGCCGCGCTCGGGGCGTCATTCTTTGGCGACATCCTGTTGCTTCCACCGGTCCGGTTCAGCGCCGGGCTCGCGGCGTTCCTCCTTGCTCACGTGGCCTACCTCGCCGCCTTCCTCCTCGGGCCGTTGCACGCGCCCGCGGCGGCCGTCGGAGCCGTGGTCGGGGTTGTGCTGCTCGTGCTGGTGGGCCGGCCGATCCTGAGCGGCGCCTCGGCGGCGGGGATGCGACGTCCCGTGGCGGCGTACTTCGGGGCCATCGTCCTGATGGCGATCGCGGCGACCGCGAGCGGTTCGTGGGTCGCAGCCGCCGGCGCGTGGCTGTTCGTGACGTCGGACGCGGTCCTCGGCTGGCGTCAGTTCGTCGGTTCTCCCGAAGCGCGCCACGATGCGCCGGCGTGGCATCGCCTCGGCGTGATGGTCCCCTACCACCTCGGCCAGATCCTGCTGACCGCCGCGATCCTGATCCAGCGGGCATCATGAGCGGCCACAGCCCGCGCACTATCGACGCCGTCCCGTGCCCAGGAGGTTCGCCACCACATGACTGACTCATCGCCGCTCTGGCAGCGCCGATTTCGTGCCCCGATCATCGGGTTCCCGACCTGGTCGCGGACGGCACCGAACCGGATCGTGTATGTCTCATCGGCGAGCGGCATCTACCAGCTGCACTCGTGGGACCTCGATTCCGGCGTGCACCGGCAGATCACCAGCGAGCCGATCGGCCTGGTGGCAGGCCACATCAGTGGCGACGGCGAGTGGGTCCTGTGGCACCGCGATACGACCGGCTCCGAGGCCGGCGAATGGGTGGCAGCGCCATTCACGGGCGGCGAACCTGAGCCGCTCGCCGAGGGCCTGCCGACCGGCTGGGACGAAGGCATGGCCCCTGGCCGAGAGCGCTCCGTTGCGGTCATCAGCAACGATTCGGGCTTCGGCCTGTATGTCATCGACGATTCGGGCTCGGCGCGACGGCTCGCGTTCAGCACCGAATCGCTCCTGCTCGGCGGTGCCGACGCGACCATTCGCGGCGGCACGGAGCTGGCCGGCCTGTCGGCTGACGAGACGTTGATCGCGATCGAACATGGCGAACACGGCGATCTCATCCATCCGGCGCTTCGGGTCATCGACGCCCGAACGGGCGCAACCGTTGCGGATCTGCAGGACGAAGGACGATCCCTCACAGCCGAGGCGTGGTCGCCGGTCCCCGGGGACGATCGCCTGGCCATCGGTCACGAGCGTCGTGGCGAGCACGCCCCGGCGGTGTGGAACCCCCGCACCGGGGAGTTCGTGGATCTCGACCTGCCCTGGGCAGGCCACACCGAAGTTGCCGACTGGTGGCCCGATGCCAGCGCGCTGCTGCTCGTCGAGTTGAAGGACGGGCGGCATTTCCTGCACCGCTACGAACTTGGATCCGGCGTCATCACCGACCTCGACACGCGACCGGGATCAGTCTCCGGCGCCCGTGTCCGTCCGGATGGCTCGGTCTGGTACCGGCTCCAGAACGGCGAACACCCGGGCGTGCTGCTCCAGGTCGGGCGCACCGAGCCCATCCTCGATGCCGGTCCTGCGCCGGCGGGACGGACGTTCATCCCGTGGTCGTTTCCGAACCCGCACGGCCAGACCGTCACCGGCTGGCGCATCGAGCCGGACGGCTTGGCCCCGTACCCGACCCTCGTTCATGTTCACGGCGGCCCAACGTCGGTCGATCTCGACCGCTGGGTGCCGGATCTCCAGGCCTACGTGGACGCCGGATTCCAGGTTGTGTTGGTGAACTACCGAGGCTCGATCGGCTTCGGCGCGGAGTGGCGTGACACCCTGATCGGGAACATCGGGTGGCCGGAGCTCGAGGACATCAACTCAGGCGTGGACGACCTCCTCGCGAAGGGCCTCGCGGATCCGTCGAGGCTCGCGATCGCCGGCTGGTCATGGGGCGGCTACCTGACCCTGCTGATGCATGGCATGCATCCGGATCGGTTCATCTCCGGCGTCGCCGGGGTGCCGGTCGGCGACTACGCCATGGGCTACGCGTATCTCTCACCGCTGCTCCAGGCCTATGACCGCGCGCTGCTGGGCGGAACCCCAGACGAGGTCCCGCAGTTGATGGCCGAGCGCTCGCCGATCTCGTACGTGGACAACGTCAAGGCGCCGATCCTGTTCCTCGCCGGTAAGGCCGACAGCCGCTGCCCGATCGGGCAGGTGCTCGCCTACACGGATCGGCTCGCCGCGCGCGACCACCCGCACGAGCTGTACCTGTTCCCCTCGGGTCACGCCCCGTTCCAGATCGACGAACGGATCAAGCAGACTGGCGTCGTCCTCGAATTCCTCGCCCGGACCGTACCCGGGATCCGCGTCCCGAACTAGGGCCGGAGCGTCGATCCGAGCGGGATGCCGTCAACCAGATAGGTGCCGGTCGGGCCCGAGACGACGAGATCGAACGTCCGGCCGCCCTCGTAGGCGACGAACGCCGCCGAGGCCACAATCGAGCCGCCGACCATGTCGCCGACGCGCAGATCACCGAGTTGGCGGCCGTCCGCGAGCGGGTGGCCGGGCGACGCAGTCACGGTGCGTCCGTCGGCGAGGATCAGGTGGACGACCCGGTGATTGAGCGGTGCGATGGTCGAGCCGATGGCGATGACCGTCCCCTCGATCCGTCGTCCCGACGCGTCGAGCGTCCAGATCGGGTCCCCGATCCGGAGATCCTCGACAGCGACCCCGCCGTCCGGCGCCTCGATCAATGCCCCTCGGGCGAGGCAGATCGGGCAGATCGGCTCGGTGGCAGCCACTTGCTGCTCGACCGAGATCGAGCCGTCAGCCCCGATCCTGCCACCGGTTCTTGTTCCCTCCGCCCCGCCAGACTTCGGTTGCGCAAGGTAGTCGAAGCGGTACGTGTCGTTCCCGATCGAGTCGAGGACGATGGCCTGAACGACCTTCCAGGATCGGTACAGGGTCAAACGCTGGTCGTCCGTGAAGGGCCCGGCCGGATCGATGCCCACGGCATCGGCAATGGCCTTGAACGCGGCTCCATCGGCCGTGACCTCCGCCCAACGCTCCTTGGCGCTCTGGATCTCGTCCTGGCGCTGGATCGGGTAGAAGTCCCGGTCGCAGTACCAGAGCGGACCGTAGGTCGAAATGATGGCGAGCTTCAGTTCGGTGACCGAGCGGGCCGGACCCGGGGTCGGCATCGGGGAAGGCGACGGGCTCGGCGTGCCGCTCGACCCGCATGCGGCGAGGATCACGGTGAGGGCGGCACCGATGAGCAGGATCCGTCGCTTCATGGTCGCCAGACGCCGCGGCCGCGCATCGGGTTCCGAGGGACCGATACGGCGTCCTTGCGCGCGCGGTCACGATCGCCGAGGTAACAGCCGATCCTGCAAAGCGTCTTCTCTGCATCGCGACCCTTTGGCAGCGTTGAACAGCGCACCATGAAGGAGGACTCACATGCGGCTCGGCTGGATCGGTTCCCGATTGCTCGGCGGCGGAATCGCGGTATTCATCGGCGGTTACGTCCTTGCGGTCATGGCGGTCCCGTACGCCAACCTCGTGACCGGTTTCGGCATGGCCGTCACGGCCCTCAGCGCGGCTGCCGTCTGCATCTCACCCCGGCCACCCTTCGTCGGCAGGCTCGCGAGGTTCGGTTTGGGCCTGCTCGCCATCGGCGCAGGCGGCCTCCTGATATCGAACGTCATCGCCGCCGGCATGACCTTCGACCCCCTCGAGAGCGCCCCTGTCGTCCTGTTCGGCGTGACCGGCCTCCTGCTCACGCCGGTGGGCTTGCTGCTGATCGGGATTGCCCTCGCGCGCCGGTACCTCAGTCGAGGGTGAAGTGGTCCGGGCCCTGATAGCGGCCCGTCCGCTCCTTCTCGATCTGCATGAGCACGTCGTTGAGCAGGCTCGACGCCCCGAACCGGAAGCGATCCGGGGTCATCCAGCGCGGCCCGAGCGTCTCATACAGGACCACGAGGTACTGGATGGCCTCCTTGGCGGTGCGGATACCTCCGGCGGGCTTCATACCCACTGCACGGCCGGTGGCTTTCTCGAAGTCCCGGATCGCCTCGAACATGACGAGCGTCACGGGCAGCGTGGCCGCCGGCGTGACCTTGCCGGTGGACGTCTTGATGAAATCGGCACCGGCGGCCATGGCCAGGATCGAGGCCCGCCGCACGTTGTCGTAGGTCTCGAGCTCGCCGGTCTCGAGGATGACCTTGAGGTGCGCGTCGCCACAGGCTTCCTTGACCTCCACGATCTCGTCGAAGACCGCCCCGTACTGGCCGCTCAGAAAGGCGCCCCGATCGATCACCATGTCGATCTCGTCGGCGCCGGCGGATACCGCCGCTCGAACCTCGGCGAGCTTGATATCGATGAATGACTGGCCTGACGGGAAGGCCGTCGCGACGCTCGCGACCTTGACGGTCGAGCCCTTCAGGGCTTCCTTCGCGTCGGCGATCATCGTCGGGTAGACGCAGATGGCCGCCACGGACGGGATCGATGGATCGCCCGGCTGCGGGTGCATTCCCTTGGCGCACAGGGCCCGGATCTTGCCGGGCGTGTCCTTACCCTCGAGCGTCGTCAGATCCATCATCCGGATCGCGAGGTCGAGGGCCCACAACTTCGATGCCTTCTTGATCGACCGCTTCTTGAGGTTCTCGACGCGGAGCTCCACGCCGACCTGATCGACCGCGGTCAACCGGCCGAGCACGGACCCGAGGGGGCCGGGGCGCCCGCCGGCCCAGGCGCGAACGAGCTCGCTGGCGCGCTCGCGGGTCAGGGTGTCGGTTCGACTTGGGCTGGTCATCGGACGGTGAGGATACCGCCGATCAGCTCACGCGGGGACACTCCACGCTCGTGTGGGGCGGTCAGTCCCCGTGTCGGGTTCGTGGCGCTCGTGGCATCGACCGTTTGCCGGCCACGAGGAAATGGGCGAACCAGTCACGGACCTGGACGAGATTCTCCGCTCGTCGGAACGGTGTTCCCGACCGCGTCAACTCATGCGACTCGCCCGGGACTCGCATCATCCGGACCGGGCGCCGATGCCGGCGCAGGACGGCGAACAATGCCTCGGCCTGTCCGATGGTCGTGCGGAGATCCTGCTCGGAGTGCTGGAGGAGCAGGGGCGTCCGAATGTTCGACGCATACGTGAGTGGCGAGAGCCGACGGAAGAGATCCGGGTCCTCCCACGGATAGGCGCCGAGCTCCATCTTGGCCCAATCCGTGCCGCCGAGATCGCCGGTCAGCATGAGCATCGACAGGTCATTGACCGATCTGGCCGCGAGCGCGGCGCGGAAACGCTGGTCGTGGCCGATGATCCAGTTGGTCAGGTATCCACCATACGAACCGCCGGTCACCCCGAGCCGATCCGGATCCGCGAGTCCATCGCCGACGAGCGCATCGACGCCGGCAAGGACGTCCCGCATCGGCCCATCGCCCCAATCTGCGAGGTTCGCCTCGTTGAACGCGAGCCCGTAGCCCTCGGATCCACGGGGATTGCAATAGAAGACCGAGATCCCAGCGGCAGCAAGGATCTGGAATTCGAGCACTGGGGACCAGCCGTAGAGGGTGTGCGGCCCGCCGTGGATCTGGATAACCACAGGTCGTTTCCCGGAACCGGCAGGAATGAGCCAGCCCTGGATCGAGCGGCCGTCGACGGTCACCGAGCGCTCGACCGCGGGCCGCAGTTGCACTTCGCTCGTCAGTTCGGCGTTGAAGGTCGAAACAGCCGTGAACGCCGATGCAGCGCCGGTGGCGCCCCGAGCGCCGCCCCGACCCGCGCGAGTCTTCGCCATTCGCGCTGTGTGCAGCTCGGGAAACGCGGTCGGCGTCGAACGGAGGGCTCCGATCAGCACATCGCCGTCCGGCCGTTCGAGGACATCGAAACCGGACACGAAGTGCTCACCGCTCGTGACCTGCACCAGATCGCCGCCGTCGAGCTCGATGCGCCAGACCTCATAGGACCCGGCGGTGGGGGCGGTGAAATAGATCGCCTTGCCATCCCGGGTCGGGATGAGGCGCGCATCCTCTCCCACGGTCACGTCACTGTTCATGCCGGCGCCCGGCATGATGTCGTGACGGCCCGAGACGTTTCGACCGCCGGACGGATCAGACCCATCGGCCGGAAAGACCCAGATGTCGGCCCGATAGCCCCCGTGGGGCATGTCGCCGCCGATGACCGCCAGTTCGGTACCCTCACCCAGCCACGTGGCCAGGTGGAAGTAGGCATCCCGACGCGCTGCGACGGGAGTGTGGGCTCCGCTCGCCACATCGATGACGACGACCCGCGCGTCGGATGACAGGTCGTGATCGCGCGTCCTGCCCGTGGTCACGGCAATGCGACGGCCGTCGGGCGACCACGCCGGATCGGAGACACCCGATGCAAGGTCCGTCAGGCGCCGAGCCTCCCCGGTCGCCACATCGACCACCCAGAGGTGCGGGGTTCGGACCGAGATGACGCCGGCTCCATTGAACTGGTAGCCGAGTCGATCGAAGAACCAATAGTCGCTCGTCGGCGGCTTGTCAGGACCCGGATCCCGGAGGCGGCGGCGCAATCGATCGTCCGTCGCGCGATCCGCGCCTCGGGACGAGGAAATGACGGCGAGCTGCGTTCCGTCCGGGGACCAGGCGTAATCATCGACGCCGCGCGGGAGGTTCGTCAGGCGTCGTGCCTCGCCCGGACGATCGAGGGGCAGGAGATGAACCTGCGACGCATCCTCCCGATCTCGCGGACCACCGAGCTCCTCCTCGACGACCTTCCGGCGATCGCTGAGGAAGGCCAGGGTCCTGCCATCCGGAGCAAAGTGGGGCCGACCGTCCGTGCGGACCCCGATCGTGAGGCGTTCCGGCGCTCCGGAAGCCTGGCCCGATGGATCCAACGGCACGCGCCAGATCGCGGATCGATAGCCGTCGTGGGCCGGCGCGGATGTCTTCACCTTGCAGACGATTGATCGTCCGTCGGGTGCGAGGCGAGGATCGGTCGGGACTCGCAGGCGATACAGATCGTCAGGAACGACGTTGCGTTTGGCAATCGATGGCAATTCGATACTCCGATGGAATTCCGGGGGACGCCCACCCGGAGTCTACCGGCTACCATCGGGCGGCGATGACCGATCAGCTTTCGCTGCGGCTCAGTGCGGCGTTGCCGAACCCGCCGACAACGCTGCGTCCGATGCTTGCCCGAACCGCGACCGAGCCGTTCGATTCGGCCGACCACCTGTTCGAGCCGTCATGGGGAGGTCTGCGTGTCCTCGCGATCATCGGGCCGGGCGAGGAGCCGGGCAGCGGCGATGTCGTCTTCCATCAGCTCGATGGTTCCGTGCTCTCGACTGTGCCCGTCGAACTGACCGGACTTGGCGTTCGGGTTGCTGCCCGTTCCGCGGTCCTGGACGGCGAGCTCGTGGTTGCCGATACCACGGGAACGGCGGATCCGGCGGAACTCGCCCGCCGCCTGGCCGGCGAGCCGGGCCGACCGGTCGCGTTTCTGGCCTTCGACCTGCTGCACCTTGATGGGGTCTCGTTGCTCAACCAGCCCCTCGAACGTCGGCGTCAGCAGTTGCGGCGCACGCTCCGGCCCGGCGACGAGGTCCTGACCGTACCGGCAATCCCGGGCGAGGGTCGGGCGCTGTTCGATGCCGTTGTTGCCCAGGGCCTCGCCGGGGTTCTGGCGAGGCATCGATCCGGGCCGTACCTGCCGGGTGTTCGAAGTCGGCTCTGGCGCTTCATCCCCTCGACGACCGGCAGCCTGACTCGCAACACAGATCCCGGCGACGATCTTCAGTCCGTCGATGACCTGGTCGGTCGCGCGGCCAGCGCCCCCGTTCTGGCCGTGATCCGACGGTTGCCACTCGGGCTCGACGATCTCGATCCGGGCATGGGCGACCAATGATCAAGCGGTGGCCGATCAGCCGTTCGGGTTGATCACGGCTCGGAGGATCCGGCGCGGGCCAGGTCGCTGCCCGTAGAGCAGCACGCCAGCCGCGTAGACGCGGATCGCGAGGGCTGCAACGAGGACGATCGACACGATCAGCAGGCCGTACGCGAGGATGAGTTCCCACGGCTCCACACGCCCGACGGTCAATCGCGTGAACATCACGAATGGGCTCCAGAACGGAATGAACGAGGCCAGCCTGATGAACCCCGACAGGCCGCCGGACAGAGCGAGCACCGCCTGGATGTACCCGGCGATCCCGAGCAGGCTCATCGGCAGCGCAATGACCTGCAGATCCTCGACGCGACTCACGAGCGATCCGGCTGCTGCGTAGATCAGGGCGTAGAGCGTGAACCCGAGCACGAAGAACGACCCGTAGGCGACGATGAAGCCCGCGGTGATCCCGGACAGGGGTGGATTGATCCCGGAACCAAGCCCCAGGAGCTCGGCAATCGGATGCTGCAGCGCGAGCGCGATCATGGCCGGGACGAGGATCGCAATGTATTGGAGGAGACCCGCGAGCCCGATTCCGACGACCTTGCCAAGCACGAGCTGCCGAGGTGACGCGGCGCTGATGAGCAACTCCATGACCCGGGTTTCCTTCTCGGCAGCGACACCGGCGGCGACCCACATCCCGTAGATCGTCATGGTCAGGAATAGGATCACGATCAGGACGGTCCCGAGGAGCTGGCGACTCGCGATCTCGGTGGCGGCAAGCGGAACGCCGCCGGCGGTCGGCCCGGCCCCGGCGAGGACCTGCAGCGTCGGAGGCAGGAACGGAACCTCCCCGGAGGGTTGGACCAGGTCGGTCCACTCGAGGAACGCGACCGCGAACGTCCCGATGGCCACGAACTGGGTGCGGTCAGCACCGAGGCCCTGACCCGTGAGGAACGTGAACTCGAGGCGGCCGCTCGCACCCCTGGTCGCAAAGAGCGCTCCGTCGAGGCGGCCCTCGCTGACGTCGCTCTTCACGGCTTCACGGTCCGTCTGGATCGTGAAGACCCAGGTGTCCGGCGAGCCGCCGCTCGTTGTGCTGAGCACGCCCCGCATGATCGACTCGGACCGCTGCGCCAGGCTCACGTCGTCGGCGATGATCGCGATGGTGGTCGTGGTGTCGCGGTCAATCAGGCGGATCATGATCGGCAGGAACGCCACGAAGATAGCCAGCAGCGAGAGCAGCAGGGTGGACGCGGCGTATGGGCGGCTGCGCACGCGCTCGGTGAACTCCCGGCGCGCCACGATGCCGGCGTTCGGCAGGATCGGATCGGGCCGATCCGACGGACGTTCGGTCATGCTGCCGGGTTCTCCTGGGTCGATGCATCCGGATCGACGTCTGTATCCAGGCCTGCCCCGTGATCGACGATCGGGGCCAGACTCGTGTCCATATCCGGCGGGTGCCCGACCAGCTCGATGAAGACCTGCTCGAGACTCGGATCGGCGACCTCGAAGTGGCGAACCGGCACGTGTCGCGTGATCGCGGCCTTGAGCACCGAATCCGGGTCAACGCCCGGATCCAGACCCAGTTCGACGCGATCGATGCCGGGCCGGATGACCCGGACGCCCGTGAGGTCGCCCGTCCAGGCGAGGCTGTGCCCGATTTCCGTCGCGAGGATGACGCTCTGGCGACCAGTCGAGCGCCTGACATCCTGGAGGGGTCCATCGATCACGGTCCGACCCTGGTCGATGATCGCGATCGATTCGCACATCGCCTCGACCGTCTCCATTTGGTGCGTGGACAGGACGATGGTCTTGCCCCGTGCGCGCAGCTCGAGGATCGCCTCACGCAGCAGGACGACGTTGACCGGGTCGAGGCCGGTGAACGGCTCGTCGAGGAGCAGGATCTCCGGATCGTGGATCACGGCGGCCAGGAACTGGACCTTCTGCTGATTCCCCTTCGACAGCTCGCCCGCCTTGCGGGTCGCAAAGTCAGGGACACGGAGTCGGGTGAGCCATTCGTTCGCGGTTCGGGCCGCCCGATCGGCGGGCATGCCGTGGAGGCGTCCGAAGAACACGAGTTGATCGAGGACGGTCATCTTCGGATAGAGCCCGCGCTCCTCGGGCAGGTAGCCCCATGTCGCGCGCGACAGGCTTCGATGGTCCGCGCCGTCCCAGGTCAGTGCGCCGCTGTCGGCCCGGAGCACGCCGAGCGCGATCCGCATGGTCGTGGTCTTGCCCGCGCCGTTCGCACCCAGGAACCCGTAGATATGGCCCTTCGGGATCTCGAGGGACAGGCCATCGAGGGCGCGGATCACGCCGAACCGCTTGTGGAGATCGTCGAACACGAGTGACATCTGGCGGAGGATAGCCGGGAAGCGTCAGCCCGTCCCTGCCCCCAATGGTCCCGTCAGGCGACCCAGACTGTTCGCGCCCGCGCCCGGATCATTTCCGCTGCGACGGCGGGCACCAGGGCGATGACGGCCACCAGCACCCATTCTCGAAGGTCGAGGCCGCTGGCCCGGAAGGCATCGGCGAGGACGGGCACGAACGGGATCACGATCTGGATCAGAACGACGAAAGCGGCACCCACGAGCAGGACGCGGTTCGCGCCAATCCGGTAGACCGGGATCCGCAGGCTCCGGTTCGCGTAGGCACGGACCACCTGGCCACAGACGAGCGCGGTGAACGCAAGCCACCGGACGTGGTCCGCGGTGCCCGGCTGCGTTTGGAGCAGCCACAGTGCCGCGGCCGCGGAAAAGCCTCCGGCCAGGGCAATCCGGACCAGGAGTGCGGCCGACAGGAGCGGGGCGCCCGGGCGCCGGGGCGGACGGTCCATGACGTCGGGTTCGCCCGCCTCACGTTCGAATGCGATGGACGTCGACGTGTCGATGAACAGCTCCATCCACAGGATCTGGATCGGCAGGAGCGGTTGGCCGTAGCCGGCGAGCGTCGCGAGCAGGACAAACCCGAGAAACGCGAGGTGCGTCGAGATCAGGAAGACGAGCCCCTTCTGGATGTTGTCGACGAGTCGACGCCCTTCGCGCAGCCCGAACATCAGCGTGACGAACGAATCGTCCCCGAGGACCAGGTCCGCGGCCTCACGCGCGACCGCGGTACCGCTTCCCATCGCGACGGCGACATCGGCGTTGTGGAGCGCCGGCGCATCGTTCACGCCATCGCCGGTGACGGCGACCATGTGCCCGGCCGTCCGCGCGATCCGGACGAGGCGCTCCTTCTGCTCCGGCGTCGATCGCGCGACGACCTGGATCGACGGCAGCTCGCGGGCGAGCTTGGCGTCATCCCAGGCCGCGATCTCAGCTCCGGAGACGATCCGTTCCCCGCCCAGACCCGCCGCCCGGGCAATCGCGGCCGCGGTTGCCGGATGATCGCCGGTGACCACGATCGTCTTGATTCCCGCGCCCTCGGCTTCGCGCAGGGCCGGTCCGATCCCCCGCCGGAGTGGATCAGCGAAGCCGATCAGGCCGCGCATACCCCACGGCTGGTCGTCCACTGCCCCAGCGACGCCGATCAGGCGCTCCCCAGCCTCGGTTCCAATCGTGATCTGGGCCTCCCAGGCCTCGAGCGACGCTCGATCCGACGACGCGTCCATCGCGAGGACGGCCTCAGGTGCGCCGGTTGCCAGTCGCTCCCTGGACCCCTCGCGATTGGCAACGGTCATGGAGACGGGGCGCGATCCGGTCGGCGGGTCGGTCGAGATCACGTCGCGGCGGTCGAGTCGGACGTGCATGCCCTCACCCTCGATCGCGCGGAGGAGGGCCTGCGTGAAGGCTCCGGGCTTGAGGCCATCGCCGATTGACCAAGCATCGCATTCTGCGCGGAGCGCGTCTTCGAGCATCGCCATGCGAACAGCTCGGTCGGTAACCGGCCCCGAGGCCGTCCGGAGCGATGCCACATCGAGACGATTGAGGGTGAGCGTCCCGGTCTTGTCCGTGATGATCAGGCTGATCGCTCCGAGCACCTCCTCGGCATTGAGCCGGCGGACCAGAACGCCGCGCTTCAGGAGCCGATACGCACCGAGGCCGAGGATCACGGCAAGCAGGACCGGCGGTTCCTCGGGAATCGCTGCGATCGCCGCCGAGATGCCCGCGAGGAGGTTTTCGCCGAGCGTCTGGCCGCGAGCAAACCCCAGGCCCGCCACGACTGCGATGAGGGCGATCGCGACGACCAGCATGATTCGGACCAGCCGGTCCAGTTCGTGCTGGAGCGGTGATCGGCGGACGATCCGGTCGGTCAATCCACCGGCGATTCGGCCGATCTCGCTGGACGCCCCGATCGAAACGACCAGGCCCGCGCCGGATCCGCCGACCACGCTGGTTCCGGCGTAGGCCATCGCCCGTCGATCGGCCAGGACTGCGGCAGCGGGATCGGCTGCAGCTTGCACGGGTTCCGGAACCGATTCGCCGGTCAGGGCGCTCCGGTCGAGGAGCAGGCGATCCGTTCCGATAACCCGCAGGTCGGCCGGCACGATGTCGCCCACCCTGAGCAGCACGACATCGCCGGGCACGAGGCCTGCCGCGGGAATGTCCAGCGCGGAACCGTCGCGTCGTACGCGAGCCGTCGGCGCCGAGGCATCTCGAAGGGCGTCGAGGGCCCGCTCGGCCCGATATTCCGTGATGACGTCTGCTCCAACGATCGGGAGCAAGCCGATCACGATGAGCACGCCGTCGCGCACCTCGCCCAGCGCGATGGCCAGGATGCCGGCCACGGCCAGGACGAGGACGAACGGTTCGGTGGCCGCCTCGAAGACCAGAGCGACGATGGATTCCCGGCGAGCCGGCTCGAGTTCGTTGGGCCCAAGCGTCGCTGCCCGGCGTTCGGCCTCGGCCGTCGACAGCCCTTGGCCTGGATCGACGCCGAGCACGGCGGATACCTCCTCGACCGGACGCGTGAACGCGTCGGCAAGACGCGCGGGCAGGCTGGCGAGATCGATCATCTCGTCATGATCGCGCACCGCAGCGGCCAGTGGGTCGGGGCATCGGGCGGAAAGCGAGGGGCCACATCGCCCGATTCGCCCGACGCCCCGTTGAGGGAGACTCCGAGCACCCGGATCGTGCTGGGTTCGACCAACGGGAAGGCGTTCGGCAACGCGATCGGCTACGACCGGCAGCGCTCCCGCCGCATGCGAGGCACAATCGGGTCATGAAGACCCTCCCATCCGGCGACCAGGCACTCCCGGTCCGCATCCATGCCGATCGGTCCGCCGGGACGCTCGAGATCGACTGGGCCGACGAGCACCGGTCGACGTTCGGGGCGACGGGTCTGCGCTGGCTGTGCCCGTGTGCCTACTGCCGCGGTGAAGCCGGGATGCCCGGGTGGCTGGATACCGCGCCGACCCTGACCGAGGAACAGACCCGCCTGGTCGACGTGCACCTGATCGGTTCCTATGCCCTGGCCCCGGGCTGGGCGGATGGCCACAACACCGGGTATTACCCGTTCGTGCTCCTCCGCGACCGCTGCCCATGCGAGGCCTGCAAAGCCGCACGCTGACGCTCATGCCGGCACGCCGGCGCTCGGGCCGATGGCGACGCCGTCCCAATGCACTGCCCCTCGGAGGGTCGCCACGGATCGGGTGAGTACCATGGGCCCAATGCACGCCCTAGAGCCTGACTACGACGGAACCGATCCCGCGCCAGGAACCGCCACGACATCCGGCGCGACCGCCGCGCGGCAACACGGCGGCGGACGGCGACAACTGGACCGCGAGCTGGCGTGGCTTGATTTCAACGCACGTGTCCTGTTCGAGGCAGGCGATCCCCGAAACGCGCTCCTCGATCGCGCTCGGTTCCTGGCCATCTTCGCGAGTAACCTCGATGAGTTCTTCCAGGTCCGGGTGTCGGGCCTTCGCCAGCAGGTACGAGCCGGCCTCTCGACCCTGTCCGGGGACGGTGGCCCGGCGGAACAGCTGGCCGCCGTTCGGGCTCGCGTCCTTGAGCTCGTGGCCGTGCACTCGGCATCCTTCCGCGAGCTGCGCCGCGAGCTGCGAGCGGCCGGCATCGAACTGCTCGCCTACGACGACGTTCCGGGCGATCACGCCGCACTCCGCGAGCGGTTCGTGCGCGAGATCCACCCGGTCCTGACCCCGCTAGCGGTCGACCCGGGCCATCGCTTTCCCTACATCTCGACACTGACCTTGTCGATCGCCGTCGGACTTCGGGACCCGGCTACGGGTGCCCTGGGATTTGCCCGGGTCAAGGTGCCACCGAGTCTGCCGCGCATGCTGGAACTCGATCCTGTTCGGGACCAGCCTCCCGGGCACCATCGATTCGTGCTGCTCGACCAGGTCATCGAGGCCAACCTCGATCTCCTCTTTTCGGGCATGGATGTGGAGGAGCATCACCTCTTCCGGGTCACCCGCAATGCCGATCTCGCACTCGAGGAGGACGAGGCGGACGACCTGTTGCTCGCGATCGAGGAGGAGTTGCAGCGCCGACGATTCGGCGAAGCGGTCCGGCTCGAGATCGAGCGAACGATGCCGGAATCGATGCGAAGCGTCCTCCTCGCGGGGATCGGCGTGACCGAGGATCAGGTCTATGCGGTCAGCGGCATGCTCGATCTGACCGGCCTCGGCGCTGTCGCAGATCTCAATCGTCCGGATCTGCGCAGCGAGCCGTGGGTGCCGGTCACGCCGGCCCGCGCCCAGGCCGGCCTGGATGAAGAACCCGACATGTTCGCCGTCATCCGGGCCGGCGACATGCTGCTCCACCACCCGTATCAGAGTTTCACGACGACGGTCGAACGGTTCGTGGAGCAGGCAGCAGACGACCCCGACGTCCTGGCCATCAAGCTGACCCTGTATCGCACGAGCGGCGAATCCCCGATCGTTGAGCACCTGATCCGGGCGGCGGAAGGCGGCAAGCAGATCGTGGTCCTGGTCGAGATCAAGGCCCGCTTTGATGAACGGGCGAACATCGCCTGGGCACGCAAACTCGAGCGGGCTGGCGCGCACGTCGTATATGGCGTCGTCGGGCTCAAGACGCACTGCAAGACTCTGCTCGTGATCCGGCGCGAAGGTGCGGCGCTTCGTCGCTATGTCCACGTTGGAACCGGCAACTACAACTCGAAGACCGCCCGGCTCTACACGGACCTCGGGATCCTGACCGCTCGCCCGGACATCGGGCAGGACGTCACGGACCTGTTCAACATGCTCACCGGCCTCTCGCGACAGCAGGCATTTCGCCGTCTGATCGTCGCGCCGAGTTCGCTTCGAGAACGGTTTCTGTCCCTCGTGCGACGGGAAATCGACCACGCGATCGCCGGTGGCGTCGGCCACATCACGCTCAAGATGAACGCCATCGTTGATCGTGAGTGCATCGAGGCGCTCTACGAGGCGTCGAGTGCCGGCGTCGAGATCGACCTCATTATTCGCGGCGCGAGCACGCTCATCCCGGGCATGGAAGGGATGTCCGACCGCATCCGCGTCCGATCGATCATCGGCGAGTTCCTCGAGCATTCCCGCATCTGGCGGTTCGACAACGGCGGTCAGCGCGAGTGGTATATCGGCTCTGGCGATCTCATGGAACGCAATCTTGATCGACGGGTCGAAGCCTTCGCGCCGGTCCTGTCGCGCGACGCGCAGGTCGAGATCGACTTCATCCTGGACACCATGCTCGCCGACGATCGCCGAGCGTGGCTGATGAGCCGGGACGGGTCATGGGCGCGCGTCGACCACGGAACCGATCCAACGACCCTCGATACCCATGTCGAACTCCGGAAACACGCGCTGGCCGCGGCAGCCGCGGCAGCGGGACCGAGCGCACCACCGCTCGACGCCGGCTCGCTCGAGCCGTGGGCATGAGCGTCCCGACCGCGACGATCGAAGTCGAGATCAAGTACGACGTTCTCGATCGAGCCGGGGCTCGCGCCACGCTTGGCGCCTCAAGCCTCGGCGACCTCCGGTCGAAGGGTCCAACGACGCGAACCCAACTCGTCGACCGGTATCTCGATACGCCCGACGGACGGCTGCAGGCCGCCGGGTGGGCCGCCCGCATCCGGACCGTCGGTGAGCTGTCTCGTATCAACCTGAAGGCGCTCCGATCTGCCGACGAAGCCGGGATCGCCCGCCGTCAGGAACTCGAAGGGGCCGCCGGACCGGGCCTGTCGCCCGAAACGTGGCCGACTTCGGCCGCTCGGCGGCGGCTGATCCAGCTCACGCGAGGCGAACCGCTGATCGAGGTCCTGGTCCTGCGCCAGGATCGGCTCACGCGATGTTTTGGAGATTCGTCTGGCGCCCTCGAGCTGAGCCTGGACCGCGTCGAGGTCCTCGTGGATGAGCAGTCCGTCGGTCGCCGCCTCGTGCTCGAGGTCGAGCAACAGACCGCCACGGACGAAGCCTTCAGCGCCGCCATCGCCCAGCTCGAGGGACTCGCTCACTTGTCCCCGTCACGCTCGACGAAGTTGGGCTGGGGCATGGACGTCGCGCGACGCCGAATGGCCGAGGACGGTTTGCCCGTGCTGGGTCCAATCGATGCTGGCTTCAGGATCGATGACCCGACTGCCGAGGTCGGGCGCGTGATCCTGGCGGCACAGCTCCGAACGATGATCGACCGGGAACGCGCCGCGCACCTGACCGTGGGCCCGGAGGAGATCCGCAAGCTGCGTGTCGCGACGCGCCGGGCTCGAGCCACGCTCCGTGCTTTCGGGGGTTCGTACGCCGGTGCCCGCCCGGATCGCCTGCGGCGTGGCCTCCGCAGCTTCGCTCGGCTGCTCAACGACGTTCGCAACCTGGATGTCCTGATCGGACACATCGATGCCTACCTGGCCGACGTCGGCCCCGAGGATCAAGCGGCGATCCAGGCCCTGCGGGCTGCCGTTGCAGAGCGACGGGCCACGGCGCTGGCTGCTCTGGCCGCCGAATTCGCGAGCGATCGCCATCGCCGGCTGATCGGCCTGTTCGCGGACTTCGTGCAGAGCCCGGGCGGCGACGTTGTGCCGGTTGCCCCTCCGAGACCGAGGCGCCTGACCGATGAACTCGGGGGCTGGATCTGGTCGAGGTTCGAGGAACTGGTCGGCTGGCGGCCGATCCTGGAAACCGCGGATCTGGAGACAGTTCACGAGATGCGATTGCAGGTCAAGCGCCTCCGGGACCTGCTCCAGGTCGTCAGCCCGGTCACCGGCCCTGGGACCGCCGCGATCGCCGAATCACTCGTCGATCTCCAGGACGCGCTCGGTGCGATGAATGACGCTGCGGTCGCCTCCGCCTGGCTGCGTGCCTATCTGACGTCGTGGCCCGCGACCGCAGAACCGGCGGTGGCCGCCGACGCGGCGGTGGCCGCCGACGCCGCGGCGATCGGACGATTCGCGCGGATGCTCGACGACCGGATCGCCGTGGCCCGGGCCCGCGTGCCAGCCACGTGGCGCCGGGTGGCCGGGCCTGATGGACGGCGTCGCGTCGCCCGGTTGATCGGCGGGCTCTGAGAGCCTCGCTCTGGTCCTGCTCGTCGGGCCACATCGGGCCTGGTGTCAGCGTGACCAGCCGTGCGCCAGCCAGGCCAGATCGGTCCGCCAGTCGGGGCCGGCATGAACGGAAGCGAGCATGAGTCCCTCCCGCAGCCCATGCTCCGAAACCCGTAAATGATCGCGTTCGTAACGCTCTGCGACGGCGAGGAGGATCGAAGCCCCACCGGGCAGGACCCGCGCACGCGATAGCTTCACCCCGTACGTCGCGACAATCTCCTCCGGGGTCTGGTCGACCAGAAGGGCGAGCGTTTCCCGGATTCTCCGGGTGTACAGCACGCGGCGGGCCAGCGGAGGTCCGATTCGAAGCAGGTTCGATGCCGTTCCACCGACCGCGACGAGGTCGACCGGCAGGCCATCGGGCGCCCCTGCGAGGACGGCACGTGCTGTCGCAAGCATCGTGTCCATCTCGCGCGCCGTCGGCGCAGCGCCCGCGACGTTCGCCTGGCTCAGGCGCGCGGCCCCGAGCGCCAGGCCCTCGATCACCGGGTCGCCGGATGGTCCGATGACGAGGATCTCGCTGCTGCCGCCGCCGACATCAACGAGCACGGTTTCGCGGCGGATGGGCTTTCCGGCATTGACCCCGAGGAGTGCGAGCGTCGCCTCCTCGTCGGGTCGGAGAATCTGGATCTCGACGCCGATCCGGTGACCGATCGCCGCGACGACAGCAGGGCCGTCGGCGGCGCGTCGCAGCGGATCCGTTGCAACGATGGCCAGCGTCGACGCTCCGTGGCGGCGAGCCAGCCCGTGATACGCCTCAAGGGCATCGGTCAACCCCAGGGCTGCCTCGGCGCCCAGTTCGCCACGGACATCGACGGTCGCTCCGAGTCCGAGCGCTACCGACTCGTCGACGATCGGGACGAGGCTGTGGCCGTGGACCTCGGCGACGAGGAGATGCACGGAGTACGCGCCGATATCGATCGCGGCGCCGATGGGCACGGATCGGGTCTGCGTGGTCAATCGAGGTGTGGGCACGGACCGAGTTTGGCACGCAGGACCGTCTGGCGCGGACGAACAGACCAGGCGGCCTCGAAACCAGGACGTCGTTGACGCGCTGTTAACGCGCTACCGACTCGCGGTTGATCGCGGGAGACGAGGTTGTGGACACACAACACAGGCACGGAATGCCGGAGACGCAGGTGTGCGGCTCCCAATCAATATGGAGGATCCACCGAGTGACTCTCGATCGACCGCTTCGCGTCGGCGCCCTGACCCTCGCGACGGCCATCGTCCTCGCGGCGTGCAGCGGCGCCAGTACTGCTCCGACCAGCGCACCGACCACGGCGCCAGGTGCAACCGCCGGGGAATCGAACGGCCCGACTTCGCCCGAGCCGCCGACCGCGGACCTCGTGCTCCAGGGCGCCGGCGCCACCTTCCCGAACCCGCTCTACCAGGTCTGGTTCGAGGACTTCAACAACAAGTACAACAACATCCAGATCGACTACCAGTCGATCGGGTCCGGCGGCGGCATCAAGGCCATCACCGAGGGAACCGTGGACTTCGGCGCTTCCGATGCCCCGATGAAGGACACCGAAATCGCGGCTCTGCCGACTGGCTCCACGATGCTGCACATCCCGACTGCCCTCGGCGCCGTCGTGGTCATCTTCAACCTCGGTAACCTGAAGGACCTGAACCTCGACAGCGACAACGTCGCCAATATCTTCCTGGGCAAGATCACCAACTGGAACGATCCGGCGATCGCCGCAAACAATCCCGGCGTCTCGCTGCCCGATCTCGCGATCCGCGTGGTCCATCGCTCCGATGGGTCAGGCACCACCAACGCGTTTACCACGTATCTCGACACCGTGAGCGGCGCGTGGCACGACGGCGTCGGCAAGGGCAAGGAAGTCAACTGGCCTGTTGGCATCGGAGCCCCCGGCAACGACGGCGTCGCTGGCGGAGTCAAGGGCGATGCCAACCTCGGTGCGGTCGGCTATGTCGAGCTCAACTACGCGACCACGGCCGGGCTCACAAGCGCACAGCTCAAGAACGCTGCTGGCATCTTCGTCCCGGGCTCGACCGAGGGCGTGACGGCCGCGGCCGAAGGCGCCGCCGCAGACTTCCCGGCGGACTTCCGCCAGGCTCCGATCATCAACGGCGCCGGCGACGGCACGTATCCGATCGCCTCGTACACCTACCTCCTCGTCTATGCGGAGCAGCCGGACGCGGCCAAGGGCCAGACGCTGGTCGCGTTCCTCCATTGGGCCCTGACCGACGGTCAGGGAACCGAGGGCGGGCTGGGGTACGCTCCGCTCCCGGCGCCGATCAAGGCGAAGGCGATCGCCGAACTCCACCGGATCACGTCGGGCGGATCTCCGATCTGGCCATGACGGTCGCCCTCGCGCCGCAGGAAAGCCTCGGGTCACGCCCGGGGCTTTCCGGTCATCCGCGCGCCGTCGTGCGCCGCAACAGGGTGTCCGGATGGCGCTGAATCCACGCAGCCTTCGCGGGGCCGGTCGCGCCTCACGGCTGCCCGACCGGTTCTTTCGGTCCGGAACAGGGATCATCGGCTGGGTGATCGTGGGCGTCCTCGTCCTGCTCGGCATCCAGCTGGCCGCGAGCGGGGGCCTCGCGTTCTCGACCTTCGGTCCGAGGTTCATCACCGGTACGACATGGGATCCCGTCAAGGACGTCTACGGCGCCCTGCCCTACATCTTCGGCACACTCGCTGCGGCGGGCATTGCGATCGTGCTGGCGATGCCGCTCGGCGTCCTCACGGCGGTCTATCTGGCTGAGTTGGCCCCGCGGCGGCTGGCCATCCCCTTGACCTTCATGATCGAGCTCCTGGCGGCA
The DNA here is from genome assembly GCA_039933295.1 of Chloroflexota bacterium. GTDB lineage: Bacteria > Chloroflexota > Limnocylindria > Limnocylindrales > CSP1-4 > UBA5189. Next base: position 1,026 of record JBDTOJ010000136.1, on the reverse strand, counting down.
ATACCGAGCGTCGTATTCGGCCTGTGGGGGGTCTTCGTCCTGTCGCCCTTTCTGCGTGCCACCGTTGAGGCCTGGTTCGTCGAGCGCCTCGGTTGGATCCCGATCTTCGCCGGGCCGTCGTTCGGCGTTGGGCTGTTCGCCGCCGGCGTCATCCTCGCGATCATGATCCTGCCCACGATCGTGTCCATCTCGCGCGAGGTCATCAGCTCGATACCGCGGAGCCACCGCGAGGCGATGTTCGCCCTCGGCGCGACCCGCTGGGAAGTCATCACCAAGGCGGTCTTGCCGGCGGCTCGTTCGGGGATCATCGGCGCGGTCATCCTGGGCTTCGGACGCGCACTCGGCGAGACGATGGCCGTGACGATGGTGATCGGCAATGCACAGTCGATCCCGACGAGCATCTTCGGTCAGTCGCAGACGATCGCATCGAAGATCGCGACGACGTTCAGCGAGGCGTCGGTCGGCATTCAGACATCGAGCCTCATCGCGCTCGGCCTGATCCTGCTCGTCATTACGGTCGCGCTCAACATCGTCGCCCGGACGCTCGTCAATCGAGCGACCGGTGGCTCGATTGGAGCCGACTGATGGCCAGGACGGCCCTTCCAGGCACGGGCCTCGCACGACTTGGACGGGCGGATGTCGGACGACGTCGACGCTGGGTCGATGCCGGCATGCGTCGGCTTGCCTTCGGGATGGCCCTTCTGTGCGTGGTCCCCCTGGCCGCGGTCCTCGTGTTCGTCACGATCAATGGCGCGGCCGCCCTCAACCTCGACCTCATCACGAAGTCGTCGCGCGCCCTGGGCAAGGGCGGCGGCGCCCTCGGCGCCATCCTCGGAACGTTCCAGATGGTCCCGCTTGCCGCGCTCCTGGCGATCCCGACCGGCGTCGCCGGCGGTATCTACGTGGCCGAGTTCGCCGGCCGGCGGAGCGCCCACGCGGTGCGATTTGCGGCTGATGTCATGGTCGGCGTCCCGTCGATCCTGATCGGGATCTTCGTGTTCACGTTCCTGGTCCTGCCGTTCAAGC
>JBDTOJ010000135.1:0-6833 GCA_039933295.1 Chloroflexota bacterium | reverse complement strand
GATTCCCACATCGCGGCGCCCCAGCCCTCGCCGACCGCACCGATCCACTTGGACGGCGCGACGCCGCAGACCTCGAGGTAGGTGGACAGGCCGACGCCGAGGTATTTGCCGCGGGTGCGGGCCTCGGCCTTGGCCTTGTCCATGCCGGCATAGCCAGCCATCGCGAGGGCCTTGTCCATGGCCGGTTCGTAGTTGCCTGAATCGATGTAGATCTTGGCCCCGCCGCTGGCGGTTCCCAGCCCCGACGGGTTTTCGTACGGGAACTTGTCCGGGGCGATGAAATTCCGGCGGCGCAATTCAGCTGGATCCATTCCGATCTCGTTGGCGAAAAGATCCATCGCCCGCTCGATCACGTAGGTTGCCTCGGGTCGACCGGCGCCTCGATACGCGTCGACAAACACGGTATTCGTATAGACACCGAGGACCTCGGCGAAGACGTTCGGGATCTTGTAGCAGCCCGACAGGACGCGGGCATACAACGTCGTGGGAATCCCTGGCCCGATCGTCGAGAGGCGTCCACCCAGGTTGGCGTACGTCTTGACGCGAACGGCGCTGACGTCGCCCTTCTTCGATCCGGCGATCTCGAGATAGGTGATGTGGTCGCGACCGTGGATCGTGGACTGGTAGTTCTCCCGCCGACTCTCGATCCATTTCACGGCACGGCCCCCGAGCCGCTTCGAGGCGTGGAGGACGACGACGTAGTCGGCATAGCAGAAGATCTTCGTCCCGAACGCGCCACCGACATCGGGGCTGATGCAGCGCAGCTTGTGCTCTGGAATACCCATCACGAAGATCGCCAAAAGGATCCGCTGGATGTGCGGCGTCTGGCTGGACATCCAGATCGTGTACTCGTCCGTTCCGGGGTTGTAGAGCCCGATGTCGCCGCGCGTTTCCATCGGGTTCGGGATGAGCCGCTGGTTGACGATCCGCTGGCGGACGACGACCTCGGCCGCGTCAACGGCGGCGTCAGTGCCGGCCTTGTCGCCGACGGTCCAGTCAAAGACGATGTTGTTCGGGGCGTTCTCGTGGAGCTGGGGGGCGCCGGGCTGCGTGGCCTTTTCGGCATCCACGACGGTTGGCAACGGTTCGTAGTCGACGACGATCGCCTCCAGGGCATCGAATGCCTGCTCTGGCGTCTCCGCGATGACCGCGGCCACGCCTTCGCCGGTCCACTTCACGCTGTCGGTAGCGAGGGCCCGGGGCATGTTGACGTTGTTCTGGAGCCCGGCGGACCCGCCTGCCGGCCAGGCCAGAGGCAGCGGGTTATAGGGGATGTCCGCACCGACCATGATGTCGAGGACTCCGGGCATCGCCCGGGCGGCGCTCGTGTCGATCGACCGGATGTTGGCGTGTGCGTAGGGACTCCGGAGGATGGCGCAATAGACCATCGACTGGAGCTTGATGTCGTCGACGTACCGCCCGCCACCAGTAATGAGGCGACGATCCTCGACGCGCTTGACGCTTTTGCCGAGCATATCGGTGGTCATCTGGCGCCCCCTCAGCCTGCCGCGCCGGCGGTGGAACCGGTGCGCATCGCGGCGGCCGCCGCGCGGATGGCAATAACGATGTTCTGGTAGCCCGTACACCGACAGAAGTTGCCCGCGATCGCATGGCGGATCTCATCATCGGATGGGTCCGGGTTCCGCGCAATGAGGTCGGCCGCCGTCATGATCATGCCCGGCGTACAGAACCCGCATTGAAGTCCGTGGTGCTCCCAGAACGCGGTCTGGAGTGGATGGAGCGTCTCGCCGGATGCCATGCCTTCGATCGTGATCACGTCGGCACCATCGGCCTGAACGGCCAGCATCGTGCATGACTTGACGGCCTTGCCATCGACATGAACCGTGCACGCGCCGCATTGCGAGGTATCGCAGCCGATGTGCGTCCCGGTGAGGTCGAAATCCTCGCGGATCAACTGGACGAGGAGGCGTCGCGGCTCGACATCCGCCTCCCGTGCCGTGCCGTTGACGGTGACGGAGAGATGCGCAGCCACGGGCGAGACCTCCAAGGTGCGGTCGGGATGACGAGATGATGCGCCCGACCGGGACGCAGAATCAAGTGCGATCGCAACGCGCGATCGAAGAACGTCGCGTCACCGGCCGAGGCCGCTCAGCGTGAGGCGGACACCTCGTCAAATGCGCCGCCGAAGCCGTCAACGATCACCTCCACCTGGCCGGCCGTGATCACGAAGGCCGGCGAGAACTGGAGCGCGTGCCCGCGCAGGACGCGTGTTGCGATGCCGCGCCGATACGCCGCCGCGACCAGGCGGTCCGGGATCCCGGGGTCTGCGGCGAGCGCGTCAGGATCGACCGCAACCGCGGCCGTCATCCCGACCGTCCGGATGGCACCGACGAGCGGCCGCCCGGCCAGGCGGCCGAACGAAGCCGCGACCCCCGCTTCCATGGCCTTCACCCGGGCCACGAGGCCCTCGGATTCGAGGATGTCGAGGTTGGCGAGCGCGGCGGCCGCGGCCCCGGCGTGGCCGGAGTACGTGTAGCCGTGCCGGAGAACCGCCCCCGGGACCGGATCGTCCCAGAACGGGCGGCGTACCCGCTCCCCGACGAGCACCCCTCCGAGTGGCACGTAGCCAGACGAAACGCCCTTGGCGAACGTGATCATGTCCGGCTCGATCCCGTAGCGGGTCGTGGCCCACATCTCGCCGGTTCGGCCGAAGCCCGTGATGACCTCATCGGCAATGAGCAGTACGTCGTAGCGATGACACAGTTCGGAGACGGCGGCCCAGTAGCCGTCGACCGGCGGAATGACGCCGCCCGCGCCGATCACCGGCTCCCCGATGAACGCGGCGATCTCGCCGCCTCGCGCTTTCAGCAGCGCCTCGAGGCCATCGAGATCCATGGCGCCGACCATGGCGACCTCGTCGATGAATGGGCCGCCGTAGCCTGCCTTCATCCCGGGAATGCCGACAAGCGATGTGCCCCACGCGTGCATCCCGTGGTAGGCATGCTCACGCGAGACGATGATCCGCTTCTCGGGCCGGCCGAGCACATCCCAGTAGCGTCGGGCGAGTTTCGCGGCGGTGTCGATGGCATCCGAGCCGCCTGATCCGAGGAACACCACCGTGTCCGGGCCGAGCGGGCTGAGCGCCGCCAGCCGATCGGCGAGTTCGAGGGTCCGGCCTGTCGTGTAGGCGCCGAACGACGAATACGACGCGAGCTTGACGAGTTGGTCTGCGACCGCCGTGGCGATTTCGTGACGGCCATAGCCGACGTTGCAGTACCACAGTGCGGCCGTCGCATCGAGCACCTCGCGGCCATCGCGGTCCGTGAGCACGATCCCATCGGCCGACTCGAAGACGATCTCGGTCTCGGCAATGACATGCATGTCGGCGAATCCGTGCCAGAAGTGCGTGCTCACGTTCGTCCCTCGGGTGCAATGGCGTTTGGGTTCAGGGTAGCGGCCTCTGGCGCCGCCGGCCGGATCGCGGGACGTACCGCCCCATCGCCGCGCTCTTGATGTCGATCGATCTGGGGTCGAGGTGCGGTGCCGACTCAGAGACCGGCAGTTGGGCAAGGCGTGCTGCCTCGCCGACCGCCCGCATCTTCCGTTCCGCAACCTCCCAAGGGAGTTCGTCGAGGCCACAGGCTGTTCCGAGCCCGACCCGGCTCGGTCCCCTGCCTTGCGATGCGGACGCATAGGAGGCGGCCCAGAGCATGAGCTCCGGACCATCGTCGCTGGAGGACTGTGCCGAGACGACGCCGCAGATGATGCCGCGGTCACCGGGCGTGCTCGTGACCAGGCGCCAGTTGTCGGGGCCATCGATGAGGTTGACGGCAAGACTCGCGTACGGCGCCGCGAGGATCGTCTCGATTCCCGCCGTATCGGCATTGCCACCGGTGATCGCGAGTGAGAGGTGAACGCCGCCGATCCCTTCGACCATCGTCAGGTGCGCGTCCGCAAAGCGGCGCCGTTCGTCCGGTTCCTCACCGATCAGATGGGCATCACGCTCGTCGATCTCGATCAGTTGGCAGCCTGCCTCGACGAGCGCAGACACCTGCTCACGAAGCAGTCGTGCCCAGGCGATCGTTGACGCATCGCGGTCCTCGGTGGCGGCTCGGCGACCCAGGGTGTACGGCCCCGGCAAGGCCTGCTTCACGACTCTGTCGGTATGCCCCGCCGCGAACCGCCACGCGTCAACCACGACCGCCACATCCCGGGACGGCTCCCAGAATGACCCGCTCGCCCGCAGGCGCCCGTCCGTGAGCGGCTCGAGGCCCGCGTCTGCCTGTGCGGCGAGGACCGCGACGATCGCGGCATCGTCATCGGCGGTCGGCTGCCCATCGGGACCATTGGGTCGAGAAATGGCGCCGAGGAGTGTGGCAAACACGGCTGGCGGCCGCCCTTCTAGGTGAATCGCAGGGCGCCGCCTGCAACGAGGGCAACGGCGATGGCGCCGATCAGGACGACCGCCCCCAGAATGCCGATGAACCGCGAACGCCCGCTGACGGCGCCGTCGGCTCCGGTCTGCCAGAAGTCACGCATCGTCCGGACCCGGCCGGGTGCGACGAAGAACCCAAGCCAGAGGCCTGCGACCAGTCCACCGATATGGGCCGCGTTGTCGACGCCGGCCATGATGAAGCCGAAGACGAGGTTGATGAGCACGATCGTGAGGAGTTGGGGCACGATCGCACGGCCCTGTCGATCGAGCGCGGGATGATGGACACGATTCGCGGCGATGAGCACGCCCACCAGACCGAAAACGGCACCTGAGGCCCCGACACTGGGGTTCGGACTGGCCAGGAAACTTGCCGTCGACGCCGCCGCCGCCGTCAGGACGTAGAAGGCGCCGAACCAGGCACCACCCCAGGCGCGTTCCACGACGGGGCCGATGAGGTACAGGAAGTACATGTTGAGCAGCAGATGCAGGAAGTTCGCATGGACCAGCGTCACGCTGACCAGGCGATACAGCTCCCCCGCGGCGAGGGCCTGCTTGTCCAGGGCCAGCGCCAGCCACAGCGCGCCTCCCTCGCTGGAGAGTGCGTAGAACGAGATGATGACCGTCGCGCCAAGGATCAGATAGGCGAGCAGGATCGCGGATCCGCTGTTGCGACTTCTAGCGAAGTACTTGCGAGATGCGCCCGTATCCCCCGTTTCCTTGGCCAGCCAGCCGAGGCGTGAGGCGATCTCGGCCCTGTCTGCGGCCGGTGCTCGACGATCAGCCTCTCGATAGGCGTTCAGGGCATCGCGCAGGTCGCCCGCGCGAACGTAGGCGGCGGCGATGTTGCGCCACGCCATGTAGGTCGAAGGGGTCTCCTTCAGGCGCAGAACCGCCTGCCACGCGCTCAGGGCCTCGTCGTCATGGTCCAGCCGGAAGAGGGCCTCGCCGAGACCGAGCCATGCCGCCGCGGTGATTTCAGCGTCATCAAAGCCTGCCACGCGCCGGTAGGCCTGCGCCGCCGTCACGAATTCGCCAGCTTCCATCCGGGCGGCTGCGAGATCCAGGATTGCCAGCGCAACGGGTCGAGCGAGCGGTCCGCTGGCCCCGATGATGGCCTCGAGTTCGGTCTGGGTCGTGGGCATCGGGTCGTCAGTCATCGACACGACGATACTAGATGCGCATGTGCGGGCGATTTACGCAGGAACGGCCGACCTCCGACCTCGCCGAGATCTTCGCGGCCGAGGACCTCGCCGACGATCCCGGCGCGAGGTTCAACATAGCGCCGACCGACGAAGCCGCCGTCGTCGTCGAGCGGGACGAGCGCCGCGCGATCAAGGCATACCGCTGGGGCCTGATCCCACATTGGGCCGACAGCGCGAAGATCGGCAATCGCATGTTCAACGCCCGCGCCGAGACCCTGACGACCTCGCCGGCCTTCCGGGATTCGTTCCGGCGCCGTCGATGCCTGGTTCCGGTCGATTCCTTCTTCGAATGGCGCCGCGAGGGCACTGTTCGCCAGCCGTTCCGGATCGTTCGGACCGACGCGCGACTCCTGGCCCTGGCCGGCCTGTGGTCCGGCTGGCGGGATCCCGAGACCGATGAGGTGCGCCGGACGTTCACGATCGTGACCACGACGCCCAACGATCTGATGCGCCCGATTCACAATCGGATGCCGGTGGTCCTGCCTGAGGCGGCGTGGGATCGGTGGCTTGATCCTGCCCTGCCGGATCTCGGCGAATTGCAGGGCCTGCTGGTCCCTGCATCCGAAGCGGACCTCGAGGCCTATCCGGTCAGTCGTGCTGTCAACAACGTCCGGAACGATGGCCCGTCACTCATCGAACCCCTGACCGACCCCGACGACCTCGGGCTCATCTGACCGGATCGACCGCAAGCCGCTGCAGGGTCCTCGCCCAGGCGTCGGCCGGCACATCACCGCCATCCAGGCGGCCCGCGAACGCGGCCACGAAGCCGGCGAACGTGCCATCAGGGTCCGTCTTCGGCGCAATCAGGACCGTCGCCGCATCTTCGTTGTTCGCAGGGGCAGCATCCTCACCGATCCCTGAGAGGATCACGACCAGCGGGGCGCCGGCGAACGCCGCGCCATCGGTTACCGCGCCGAGCACGTCCGGCGCAAGGTCTGTCGCAACCACGACCGCCACATCCGGGAGATACCGGAGCGCGAGGGTGACGTCGGCCGGTTCGATTGGTCGATCGAGCGTCCGCAGGACCGCCGCATGCCCGATGCCCGCCTCGGCGAGGTTCAGCAGGAGCTGATCACCTTCGGATCCATCGGGGACGATCCCGATGACTTGGACGGGGCTGCCCGCCCGAGCGGCGGCGGTCGCGATGGACTGGGCCATCCCCGGGCGACCTGGTTCGGTCAGAAGCGCGCCGCAGATCACAATCATGCTCGAAGCGTACCTGACGCTCGCCAATG
>JBDTOJ010000134.1:0-4478 GCA_039933295.1 Chloroflexota bacterium | reverse complement strand
TGAACGTTGCGTTCGTATCGACGCCCTTGTGATCGAGATGGGCGTCAATGCCGGCACGAATGCTGGCCGGGTCGCCGACGAGCATGAACCGACCATCGATGGCGCAGGCCATCCCGCTGTCAACTGACTCGATTGCAACGGCGCGATGGGTTTCGAGTGCCGTCACCGATCCGAAGACGATCGAGCAGGTGGCGACGCCATCTGTGCTCGCGACCGCCAGACCAACCTGATTCTGGAGTCCGTCGATGCCGGTCCCGACGACCAGCGGTCCGGTGAGGAGCGGCTTGATCCGTGTTGCGTAGTCGACCGAGCCGGACGATCCTTCACTGACGAGACGCATGAACGTCTCGTCGATCTTGGCGGCAAGGGTGGATTGGTCGGCGAACCCCGGGAAGTGCGCGAGGAAGTTGCCAAGATGCCCGCGCTGATCGCCCGGCAGATCGGGGCGCAACTCGGCCACGATGGCGCTGTCAGCGGGGAGATACCGGTAGGCTTCGGGGAGTGGCTTCGCGCCGAGGATCACGGCAGCCGCCACGGCACCACCGATCGCCAGGACGGAGACGAGGCCGGCGACAAGCCAGCGGGTTCTTCGGGATCGACCGCCGGGCACGTCCGCGACGCTGGTCTCCACGGGTGCCGCCTCGGCCGGTCCGGCCGCCGCGGCCGGCAACGCGACGTCCGGTTCGGCGGGCCGGACCCCCTCGACGAGTCCAACGACGGCGGGCTCGTCAGGTTGCCCTCCGAATGCCGGCAGACCGTCCTGCGGTTCCAGATCGTCCACGCCTACCTCCGACCCAGCATGCCGGCAGCGCCCTTGCGCTGCATTCCCGCCATCTGTTTCATCAACTTCTGCATATCCGCGAACTGCTTCATGAGGCGGTTGACATCCGGGAGGGTCGTCCCTGAACCAGCCGAAATGCGCCGACGTCGCGACGCGTTCAGGAGTCCTGGATCCCGACGCTCGCGCGAGGTCATCGATCGAATGATCGCCTCGGTTCGGCGCATCTCGCCCCGATCGACCGCGGCCTGGGCCTCCTTGGCCATGCCGCCCATACCCGGGACCATCGACATGAGCTGCCCGATCGGTCCCATCTTCTGAACCTGCTGGAGCTGCTCGAGCATGTCCTCAAGGGTGAACTCGGCCTTGCGAATCTTGGCTTCGAGCTTCTGGGCCGAGGCAACGTCGACGACGTCCTGGGCGCGTTCGACGAGGGTCATGACATCGCCCATGCCCAGAATGCGTCCGGCGAGACGATCGGGGTGGAAGACCTCAAGCGCGTCGGATTTCTCCCCGGTGCCGAGGAACTTCACGGGGATCCCGGCGACCGATGCGATGGACAACGCGGCACCGCCGCGGGCATCACCGTCAACCTTGGTCAGCACCAGACCCGTCACCGGAACGGCGGCAGCAAACGCCTGCGCAACGCTGACGGCCTCCTGGCCGGTCATGGCATCGACGACAAGCAGCGTTTCGATCGGGCGAACCGCCTCATTGACGGCAGCGATCTCGGCCATCAGCGCGTCATCGATGGTGACACGGCCGGCCGTGTCGATGATGACCGTGTCGCGGACCAGCCTTCCGGCCGCTTCGACCCCGCGACGCGCGATATCGACGACTGTCGTCCCGGTCGGCTCGCGATGGACGGGAATGTCGAGCGCCTTGCCGAGGATCTCGAGCTGGTCGCCGGCGGCGGGACGGTAGGGATCCGCGGCGACGAGCAAGGGCCGTCGCCCCAGCTTCACGATGTGTCGAGCGAGTTTGGCCGTCGTCGTCGTCTTGCCCGAACCCTGGAGTCCCACGAGCACGACGACCGCCGGGTTGCCCTGGAGGCGGAAGGCTCCGTCTCCCGAGCCGAGCAGCGTGACGAGCTCGTCGTGGACGATCTTGACGACCTGCTGGCCCGCGGTGAGGCTGCCGATGATCTCGGCGCCGACGGCCTGTTCGCGGATCCGGGCGATGAAGTCCTTCACAACGCGGAAGTTCACATCGGCTTCGAGCAGCGAGAGACGAATCTCGCGAAGCGCGACATCCAGGTCGGCTTCGGTGATTCGACCGCGACCGGTCAGGGTGGCAAGCGCCTGTCGCAGGCGATCGCTCAGGGCATCGAACACGGGTCGGGTGCTACTCCTCGATCTCGGTGCCGGCGCCGCGCCGTCGGGCGGGCCGGTTGGTGCGCGGATTCTGGCGACACCGGGTCACCTGAGTGTAGCGCATCAACCGCCGGGGGCCGCCTCGGCGATCGTGAATGGGATGGAGGCCGTCCTGGCGCCGTCACGCACGACGAGCGCGTACGCACCTGCCGCCGGAAGCGGAACCTCGAACCGCGATTGCAGGTTCGGGACGGAGGTGCCGGGCTTGAGGACCGCGACCGATTGGCTATGGCCGTCAGGACGGGCGGCCAGGGTCGTTCCATCGGGCAGTCGGAGCCCGACGTTGACCCCGGTGAACGGAAACCCACCCGCGAAGTCACCCCGGTAGCGGGCCGTGTAGGTGATGGTCAGGGCCAAGGACCCGCTCGCCAGCTCGAGCCCCCAATCGGGCAGATCCGCGCGCAGCTCGCCGCCCGTGAGGGTGACGGTCAGGGTGCCCGCCGTGGCGGATCCCGCAAGCGAAAGCGAAACCGGCTCAAGCGTCGTGAGCACCGATGTGCCAGCTTCGAGGGGCACGATCACGCGGTGTTCATCGGCCCGTCCGATCCAGATCGCCGCGTTGGCGACATCGAAGGTGCCGTCAACGTTGAACTGGAGGGTCGTTCCGACCGAGGCACCCGGCGGGACGTCCGGGATGACGGTCCCGCGGATCGGCTCGACCGTACGGCCGCCGGCCCCAAGGAGAACCCCGACCTCGAGGGTGGCAAGTTCCGTGCCTAGGTTCTCCAGTCGCAGGTCGACCATGACGGCACCACCGCCCTCATCGAGCACCGAGTTCGCAGCGTCGAAGTGGATGATCAGCCCGGCATACCAGGCGGTCGCGTCCAGCACATACGCGGTTGAAACAGGCGTCGGCAACGGTGTCGCGGTGGGGGTGACCGTCACTGCCGGCGTCGCGGGCGTGGCGCACGCGCCGACGAGCCCGATCACGGCACTGACCAGCAGCCGGCCCGCGATTCGATGCCGAACCGGGAGCCGACGCGCGATCATGTTCCCGTGCCGTACAGCGCTGACACGAACGATTCGGGGTCGAACGGAAGCAGATCCAGCGGCCCCTCCCCCACTCCGACGAACCGCACCGGGACCTTGAGTTCATCCTCGATGGCGAAGACAATCCCGCCCCGAGCGGTGGAATCGAGCTTGGTCAGGACGATACCCGTCAGGCCGACCACCCGATGAAACGCCGCGGCCTGTGCGAGGCCGTTCTGCCCCGTGGTGGCATCGAGCACGAACAGGGTCTCGGGCTCCGCGCCAGGCAGGCGCTTGTCGATAATGCGGCGGATCTTGGCAAGCTCATCCATCAGGTTTGACTTCGTATGGAGTCGGCCGGCCGTATCGATGATGACCGTGTCCGCATGGCGAGCGATGCCGGCATCCAACGCATCGAAGACGACGGCTCCGGGATCGGCACCGGCGGCGTGAGCCACGATGTCGGCACCGGCGCGCTCCGCCCAGATCCGGAGTTGCTCAGCCGCAGCCGCTCGGAACGTGTCCGCCGCGGCGAGGACCACTTTCCGGCCCGACGCCGCCTCGCTGACCGCCAGTTTTCCGATGGTCGTTGTCTTGCCCGTCCCGTTGACCCCGACGACGAGAACGACGACCGGCTGGTCGCTACGGGCCGAGCGGAAACCCGACGCGCCATCGCGAGGCAACAGGATCGCCGTGAGCGCCGCTCGAATGGCCGCCTCTGGGGACGCCGCGTCTCGATCGCCCCGAGCCAGTTCGACGACCCGGCTCGCGAGTTGCGCTCCGAGGTCGCCCGCTATCAACGCTTCCTCGGCACCTTCCCAGGCCTCCTCAGGAAAGGTGGTCCCACCGAAGATTCCGCGCAGGCGGGACATGAATCCGCCCCGCGAGCGCGTCAGTCCGGTCGCCAGATCACCCGCCGGGCTTTCGTCTCCCGGTTCCCAGGTCACGCCGAGTCCGTATCCGGCCCGACGGGAACGACGTCCCGACCCCGGTCCGCGATCGCGGTCGCCTCGTCAAGTCGCAGGCTGATCACCCGCGAGACAGAGTCATCGCCGACCGTGACGCCGTAGAGCGCATCGGCGATCTCGATGGTTCCTCGGTTGTGGGTGATGACCACGAACTGGGTCGTCTCGGCGAGCTCGCGGAGCGCAGCCGTGAACCGGCCGACGTTGGCCTCGTCGAGCGCGGCGTCGACCTCATCAAGCACACAGAACGGGACCGGTCGCACCTCGAGCATCGCGAACAGGAGGGCAACCGCCGTCAGGGCCCGCTCCCCGCCCGAGAGCATCGCCAGCGCCTGCGCCTTCTTGCCCGGCGGGCGGGCCACGATATCGATTCCGGTGGCTGCCAGGTCGCTG
>JBDTOJ010000133.1:0-25624 GCA_039933295.1 Chloroflexota bacterium | reverse complement strand
GCTCGGAAGCGGTGAAGACGAACTCCTGTCCGCAATCCGCGCAGGTCAGATTCTTGTCGTTGTACAAAACGAGAACTCCTCTCGGTAGCCGTCCGCGATGCCGTTCGGGTTCTCGCGTCAGCCGTGAGAGGAGTCCGGTACGTGGTCGTCTACGCGTATGCAGTCACGGACCGTGCCGTGACATTGGGCGTCGCGGAGCATACGCGGTAAATGCGGCCCTGCCTAGTCCCGAATTCTCAAGTCTTGATTTTGACCGGTCGTGTTCAGGGCATCTTGTGCCACAGCAGAGCGTCGTCCATGATCCTCGATCAAGAAGATCTTGGGCGGATGGCGTCATGGTGGGTGAGCAAGATCGCTCGGCACGGACCATGGGACCATCGCGCTTAGTTCGGAAACCGGCTCGCACCATGGGCGCGCGGTCGCGGATTTGCCCCCCCGCGCGCTGCGATTGACCACGAACGCTTCCCGGGACTCGGTTCAGCGATGGCGCTTACGGCTCCGAGGCCCAGCCTCGAACTCGGTCGACCGCCTTGGCCCATCGGCGTCGTCGTTTGACTCGCTCGGCATCGCCCATCGTGGGTTCGAATCGGCGATCCAGAGCCCAGTTCACCCCGACCTCTGCCTGGTCCTTCCAATAGCCGACCGCAAGACCGGCGAGGCCGGCGGCACCCAGGGCTGTCGTTTCGGTAACCACCGGCCGTTCGACGGCCGTACCGAGGATGTCGGCCTGATCCTGGAGGAGGGCGTTGTTGCTCGCAGCACCGCCATCCACGCGCATGGTCGAGGGTGCCGTGCCCGCATCGTCGGTCATCGCCTCAACGACATCGGCAACCTGTTGAACGATGGAATCGAGCGTGGCGTGCGCAATGTGCGCGAGGCCGGTGCCCCGGGTGATCCCGAACATCGCACCGCGTGCATCCGGATCCCAGTACGGGGCGCCGAGTCCGGTGAATGCCGGCACGACCACGACGCCATCCGCGTCCTCAACCGACGCAGCCAGGGCCTCGATGTCCGCGGACGAATCGAACGCCTGGAGGCCGTCGCGAAGCCATTGAACCGCGGCGCCGGCCACGAACACGGATCCTTCGTGGGCATACGTGGCCGGTCCGCCGGCCCCCAACTGCCACAGCACCGTGGTGATCAGCCGGTTCGGCGATTCAACGGGCGACGTCCCGATGTTGCGGAGCAGGAACGCTCCGGTGCCGTACGTCGTCTTCGTGTCCCCCACCCCGAAGCATGCCTGACCGAACGTCGCCGCCTGCTGGTCGCCGGCAAGGGCGCCGATCGGGATCGGGGCGCCGAACATGGACGCATCCGTCTCCCCGATGACTCCGGACGTCGGCACGATCTCGGGCAGCATCGACGCGGGCACGCCGACGAGATCGAGCAGTTCCGCGTCCCAGGCCAGGCGGTGAATATCGAACAGCAGAGTGCGACTGGCGTTCGACACATCCGTCACGTGGCGCCGCCCCCTCGTCAATCGCCAGGCCAGGAAGCTGTCCACGGTTCCGAAGGCGAGCTCACCCCGTTCGGCTCGGGCGCGCAGGCCGGGTTGGGCATCGAGGATGTGGGCGATCTTGGGGCCCGAGAAGTACGCATCGATTGGCAGGCCGGTCCGGTCCCGGAATAGCGATTCGAGGCCGCGAGCCTTGAGCGCCTCGCACGCCTCGGCCGAGATTCGGCTCTGCCAGACGATCGCGTCGGCGACCGGCTTGCTCGTCGCACGGTCCCAGACGATCGTCGTCTCGCGCTGGTTGGTGATGCCGATCGCCGCGATCCGCCCAGCGCCGCCGACCGCCTCGATGACCTCGCGGGCGACCGCGAGCTGCGAATCCCAGATGGCCTCGGGATCGTGGGTCACGTGACCGGGCGACGGGTAGCGCTGCTCGAACGGCTGCTGTGCCGTGGCAACGGGCCGGCTGTCGCGTCCGAACGCGATGGCCCGGGACGAAGTCGTGCCCTGATCGAGGGCGAGGATCAGTCGATCATCGGCCACGGCCGAGCTCAGCGACCCGGTACGCCGAACTCGACCCTCGCCGTCTCGAGGAAGGTCGATGTTTCCGTCGCCTGCCGGGCGGTGTCCCAGCCGAATTCTTGGCCCATGAGCTCCGCCACCCGCGTGGCAATCGAGGCGCCACGGTCCGGCAGCTCCTGGACGAGCCGCATCCGCCGACTGAGCATGTCGTCCAACGTACCGGCCATCTCGTGGATCACGGCCCACGGGACCTCCGCCTCGAGCTGCTCGATGCCGGCACCGAGGGGTCGAAGAAGATCCCGCTCTCGCCCGAACGCAATCACCGCGTCGGCTTCTGTTCCGTGGCGTTCGACGAGACGCCGGGCGATGGCCTCGGGCAGGCCCGTTTCACGCGCGATCCGCGCGGTCATGAGGGCCAGATCGGCCATGGGTGCGGCCCCGACGAGGGCGTGATCAGCCGTTTGCGATGGCCGGGCCTTTGTCTCGACTGGGCCAAGCGCGGCGTCGATCGTGTCCCGAGCCATGACCCGATAGGTCGTGTACTTGCCGCCGCCGATGCGGACGACGCCCGACAGATCCTTGGTGACCTTGTGCTCGCGGGACGCCTTGACGGTCGACCCGCCGACCTCGCCGACGAGGGGCCGGAGTCCCGCGTAGGTGCCGAGGATGTCGTCCCGAGATAGATCGAGGGTCATTCGGTCGTTCACGACGCCGAGCAACTCATCGACGTCCTCGTCGATCGCCGACGGTCGATCGAGCGATCGCTCGTCCTCGTGATCGGTCGTTCCGATGACCCAGTGATTGGGCCACGGCACGATGAACACGACGCGCCCAGGGATGCGCAGGGTCATGCCGCCACGCGCATCGAGGCGGTCCTTCCGGATCACGATGTGCCCGCCCCGACTCGGTACGATCCTGGCAGCGCCGGGGACCGGCGCGAACCTCTCGTCGGGATGGGCCGCCCACACCCCGGTGGCATCAATGACATGCGTCGCCCGGATCTCGAAGGTTTCGCCGGTCGAGCCGTCGCGAGCCTGAACGCCGATCGCGCGGTCGTTCTCGAGGAGCGGAGCATTGGCTCGGATCCCAGTCGCCACGACCGCGCCGAGGCGCATCGCGGAGCGGACCACGGCCAACGCGAGGCGGGCATCGTCCTCGACGCCGTCGTGATACAGGATTCCGGCCTGCAGGCCCTCGGGCCGAAGTTGCGGAGCAAACTCGCGCGCCGCAGCGGGGCGCATGTGCCGGGCGAAGCCCGCGCCCTGACGGGACCCAAGGAGGTCGTAGAGGAAGATTCCTGCCCCGTAGAAGCCCTGGTGAATAAGCGGCCATCCGTAGATCGGGAAGAGGAAGGGCTCCAACCTGACCAGATGCGGGGCGTTGCGAAGCAGCCTTGCGCGCTCCTCGAGGGCTTCCGCGACGAGCCCGAAATGGAGCTGTTCGAGGTAGCGAAGGCCGCCGTGGATGAGGCGCGAACTACGACTCGATGTTCCCGCCGCGATGTCCGTCTGCTCGATGAGAGCGGCCCGCAGGCCACGGCTCTGTGCGTCGAGGAGGGCTCCGGCTCCGACGATCCCGCCACCGACGATGAGGACATCGAATTGGTCGGTCCCGAGCTGGATGATGGCGTTCCTGCGCGTGGTCAGCGCGTCAGGCAGGGCGACGGCGGCCACCGAGTCCGAGGCTGATGGGATTGCGGCCGGCGCGCTGCCCGCCACCGAGGCGCCAGCCTGGTCGGCCTCCATCAGGCCTCGGGTGGTCGGTGCGTCGCGACCCTCCACAGGACCAGCGAGGTGCCGACGATGAGGACGAGGATCGTCAGTGGGGCGTGGAACACGACCCGCTGGACGGACTCGGGCAAGATCCCGGTCACGACGGCGGCGCCAAGAACCACCGCGGCCGCTGCGGCCGCCACGAGCACGACCTGACGCAGGCCCGGTTGCTGCCGTTCAACCACGGTCCGCCTCCTCCGGAATGCCGATCGGGGCGACGAGGACCTTGCCCGCGAGCGCCGCCCCGCGCCGCGTGCGCAGGCCCGTCTTTGGACGATGGAACGTGACGGTCAGGTCCGCCTGGACAACGGGGTCCGATGGGTCTCCCGAGGAAAGGTCCACGGCCGATGGCGTATCCACGGCGACCACCGGCACCCCGGCCAGTCGAGCGCGGCCGATGAGCTCGACTGCGCCACGGATCGGTTCGCGCAGGACGCCGCTCACGCCCGTTCCGACGAGGGCATCGACGAGGATCGATGCGTGATCAACGTCGTTTCCGAGGATGGTCAGATCGCGCCCTACGGAAGCGTGGACCCGCGTGACGCGCGGCTCCGCCGCCAGGCGGTCCCAGTTCCGGGTCGCGTCGAGTGTGCTCGGACGAGCGGCCGATGACACGAGCGCAACGATCACATCGAACCCAGCCTGCGCCAGTCGCCGCGCCGCCACGAACCCGTCGCCGCCGTTGTTTCCGGGCCCGCAAAGGACGAGGATCGGACCCTTGCCCAGGCGGCCGGTTGCTTCCCCGAGAGCGTGAGTCGCGCCTGCGACGGCGGCCCCGGCGTTTTCCATCAGGCGCAGGCCGGGCATCCCGAACGCATGCGCCCGAAGGTCAATGCCCTGCATCGCCTCGGCACCGACGGGGGTTCGGGCGGCCGCATCGGCCCAACGCCGGCGCAGTCCGCGCAGGTCAAGGTCGAACAGATCCGGGTCGTCGGCCGGGAGTGGGTTCGGGGGTGCGCCTGCGGGCGACGAAGTTGGGGTCACAGCCCCACTAGCGTAGCCGAGCACTAGTCGATCGGTAGTCGCACTAGGCTGGGGTCAATTGGGTTCTGTTCGAGGAGGCCGTCACGGTCGAGTGCAGCGATGGCCGATGTGACCGCCGCCTGATCGTGGCTGCCGATTGACTCCGGGATTTGCGACCACGTTTCGCCTGGCGCATCGCGGAGGAGGTCCAGGATGCGGCCACGCAACCAGCGGCTGGTGGTCGAGAAGTGTGCTGGCCTCTCGCGAGTGACGCGGGCCGCGGATTCGGGCCGGGCGAGCGTGGTTTCAGGCGGGGCGTGCGTCGCCGCGTAGCAGCAGGCGAATTGCGCGGGACACGAATCGCACCGCGGGGCCCTGGGCTTACAGAATGTGGCGCCGATGTCCATCAGCGCGTGGGTCCACAGGCCCGGCGCATCGCGTGGGACGCTCGCGTCGGCAACCACCTGGAGTTCGGCTGGCGAGAACGCGTCCAGTGATCCGCCGAGAACCCGATTCAGGACACGGCGCACGTTGACATCGACCGCGCCGACGGGCCGGCCGAAGGCGAGGGCTGCAACCGCGCGCGCCGTGTACGGGCCGACGCCGGGCAGCCGTTCCAGGGCCTCGATGTCATCGGGAACCTGTCCGTTATGGTCCCGGACGATGGCAATGGCTGCTTGTCGAAGCGCAATCGCGCGCCGGTTGTAGCCGAGACCGCGCCACGCCCGCAGGACCGCCGCGGGCGTCGCCCGCGCAAGGGAATCGACCGTCGGGAACTCGATCAGGAACCGGGTCCAGTACTCCGCGGCCCGTGCCGCCTGTGTTTGCTGGGCCATCGCCTCGGAAACGAGGATCGCGTACGGATCCGTGGTTCCGCGGAACGCGAGCTCGCGGCCACGATCGGCATACCAGTCGAGGATCGCGTCGCGAAGTTCCGGGGATACGGACCGAGGCGCGTCGGTTCGCGGCGGGGCGTGGCCCGAGCCGTCGCCGCGGGCTGTGGATCGGGCACTTGGCGGGACGGCGGCCCTGGGGCGGGCGCGCCGGGCGGACGAGGTGGGCACCGCCGTACGATAGCGACGATGAGATTTGGCGCGGCGTACTGGATTCAGCGGACCGACTGGCCGAGGCTCCGCGATGCATGCCTTGCCGCCGAAGCAGTCGGTTTCGACGCCCTGTGGCTGGACGATCATCTCCTGTCGGACGAGGGCGACTGGACGAGCCCGAAGCTCGAGGGCTGGACATCTCTCGCTGCCGTTGCGGCGCTGACCTCGCGAGCCGACCTCGGCTTGATGGTCTCAGCCAACACGTTCCGCAACCCGGGACTGACGGCGAAACTGGCCACGACCCTGGACAATGTGTCCGGCGGGCGGGCGGTGCTCGGCATCGGTGGCGGCTGGTTCGAACTGGAACATGACGCGTTCGGGATGGACTTCGGGTCAGGGTTCGGCGAACGCCTCGATCGACTCGATGAGGCTGTCAGCCTGATTCGGCGCCTGCTCGATGGAGAGCGCGTCACCCACCAGGGGCGGTTCTACCGGTTCGACGACGCGCTCTGCGAGCCCCGCCCGATCCGCCAGCCCTTGCCCATTCTCATCGGCGGGTCCGGCAAGCAGAAGACCCTGCGGACCACGGCGCGGTATGCGAACCGCTGGAACGGTTACGGCAGCCCGGAGCGAATCGCCGAGACATCAGCCGTCCTTGCCGAGCGATGCGAGGAGATCGGGCGACCGTTCGGCGAGATCCTCCGGACAGTCTCGATGGAGGTCGTCATCCGGGATACGGAGGCGGCTGCGATAGCCGCGTTCGACGAGATCGAGGAGATCCACCAAATCCACGGTCGGATCGGATCGGACGGCTCGGCCCGCGGCCTCGGTGTCGGTGGCCCGCCCGACCTCGTGGCGGACTTCGTGCGCGAGTACGCCGAGGTCGGGATCGAGGAAGTCCTGTGGATCTTCCGCAGCCCGTTCGATCTCGAAACGATCAATCGCCTGGACGAGGTCCGATCGCTCCTCGGTTAGACGAAGCTGCGTCGCCGCGGGCGGGCGCGGCCTCCGAACCCGGGGTCAGATCTTGAGCATCACGTGCTTGACGATCGTGTAGTCCTCGATCGCGTACATCGACTGGTCCTTGCCATAGCCTGATTCCTTGAAGCCGCCGTGCGGCATCTCGGATGCGAGCGTGAAGTGATCGTTGATCCAGACCGTGCCGAACTGGATGGAGCGTGCCACCCGCATGGCGCGTCCGATGTCGTTCGTCCAGACCGAGGCGGCAAGGCCGAAGCGGACGTCATTGGCCCAGGCGATGGCCTGATCCTCGTCCGAGAAGCGCTGGACGGTCACGACGGGGCCGAAGACCTCGTCCTGGACGACCTCGCTCTTCTGGTCCGGGCCGGCAATGACGGTCGGCTCGTAATACGCGCCACCCAGATCGGGGCGCCGCCCACCGACGACGACCTCGGCTCCGTCCCGAGCCCGATCGACCATGCCCGCGACGCGGTCGACCTGGCCCTTGGAAATGAGTGAGCCCATCTCGAGCTCCTCGCCTGTGGTCGGGTCGCCCCACTTCATTTCCTTGACCTGGTCGGACAGCTTGGCCACGAACTTGTCGTAGACCTTCGGGCCGGCGATGACCCGGCAGGCCGCGGTGCAGTCCTGGCCGCTATTCCAGTAGCTGGCGAAGCGCAGGATCTCGGCCGCGAGATCGAGGTCGGCGTCATCGAAGATGATGACGGGCGCCTTGCCACCGAGCTCGAGGTGGAGTCGCTTGACGTGATCCGCGGCGACACGGGCGATCTTCTTGCCGGTCTCCGTATCGCCGGTGACCGAGATCATCCCGACCTTCGGATGGGCGACGAGGGCCGGCCCGATCGCATCCCCGGTCCCGGTCACGACGTTGAGCACGCCGGGAGGAAAGATGTCGGCAGCAAGTTCCGCGAGCTTGACCGCGGTCAGTGGCGTTCGCGCTGAGGGCTTGAGGACAACGGTATTCCCGGCGGCGAGTGCCGGCCCGATCTTCCAGCCCGCCATCATCAGCGGGTAGTTCCACGGGGCGATCGAGGCAATCACCCCGACCGGCTCCCGCCGGATGATCGAAGTTCGATCGGCGATGTATTCGTTGCTCGCCTTGCCCTCGAGGTTGCGAGCGGCGCCGGCGAAGAATCGGAGGTTGTCGGCGATGACCGGCATGTCCACTGCGGCCACGTTGAGCGGCTTGCCGGTGTGTGAGCTCTCGATGCGGGTCAGCTCGTCGGCGTTGGCCTCGATCGCGTCGGCCAGTTTGAGGAGCATCGTCATCCGCTCGCCGGGGGTCGTCTTCTGCCACGTCTCGAAGGCCGTTGCCGCGGCCTGGACTGCGCGGTCGACATCCTCGACGTCCGACGCGGGGACGTGGGCGATGACCTTCCCGTTGGCAGGGTTGTCGACGGCGAGGGTCTTGCCGCTCGCGCTGTCGACCCATTCGCCGTTGATGAACTGCTTGAGGGTCTGGACTGGGTCCATGACGTCGGTCATCGCGGGTACCTCCGAAGGATGCTCGGGTCGACGCCCTGGTCGGGCGCGAACGATGGATCAAGGGATGTCCGCTCATTGTGCGCCTCGGGCGGTAGTCCATTCCAGCCCGCGGATCGCGGCTGCGAGGCGTGAGGCGCCGCGTGGCCACGCGAGCTCCAGCGCCGGGTCAGGCGAGAAGCACCAGAACGATGATCGCTGCGCCACCGACCCCGACCGCGAGATCAATCGAGCGCCAGCGCAGAGGGCGAAACGCCGTTCGCGGCCGCGTTCCAAAGGCGCGGGCGTCCATTGCGAGGGCCAGCTGGTCGGCGTGGCGGATGGCGCGAACGAGCAGGCCGATCAGCAGCTTCGGGTGCCAGCCACTCGCCACGCCGCGGATACGCCGAGCCTGTCGCAACGTGCCCAGATCCTGGCCGAGGCGCGGAACGGCTTGATACGCGGCCAGTGCGCCGTAGGCGAAACGCTCCGGAACTCGTGCCTGCTGCACGAGTGCATCCACGAGCCGCGTCGGGTCCGTCGTCTGCGCGAAGACAACACCGGTGGCGACAATCGCCACCACCCGGGCCCCGATCGACGACGCGGCCATGACGGCTTCAGCCGTCAGCCGGAGCGACCCGATGCGAAGGAGTTCGCGGGCGGCCTGATCGGTGTTCGCGGCGGCAAAGACCAGGTTGGCGAGGGCGATCGAACCGGCCGCGGCGACCAGTGGCGCCAGGCCCTGTACGAGTCGCGCCGACGGGATCCTGCCGAGTGTCAGGCCCGCAACGACCGCAGCCAAGGCAAGCGCCAGCGGCCGCAGCGGGTCGTGCATGAGTCCCAGCCCGATGAGCCAGCCAAGTGCAATCCCCAGCTTCACGAGCGGGTTCGTCCGACCGAGCACGCTCGATTCCTGGAGGACCGTGAGGTCGATCGGCCTCAGCATGGCGGGCTGGTTCGTTTCGGACTGCGCGTCCGGGGCTTCCGGTGGGGCTGGGACACGGGATCGGCGATGGCTTGATCGGTGGCGGAAAGCCCAGCCGGAGCCTCCGCGCCGACCTGCTCATCGGCGACGATCCACCCATCGCCCATTTCGATGTGCCGGGTCGCGATGCGTCTGGCGAAGGCCAGGTCGTGAGTCGCGGCGATGACCGTCGTCCCCGTCTCCACGAGCTCGTCGATGATCTGGGCGATCGCCTCCCAGCCGCGGCGATCCTGCCCGAATGTCGGCTCGTCGAGCAGGAGCAGCGACGGGCTGCGCGCCAGGGCCGTCGCGACCGACAGGCGCCGTTGCTCCCCGCCCGACAGCCGGTATGGGCTCCGGGTTCCGAATGAATCAAGCGGCAGCCCGAGGCGCAACATCAGCTCATCGATCGACCGGCTTTCGAGGCCGACGGCGGCCTCGTCCGCGACGGTGTTCTCGATGAAACCGAGCTCCGGATCCTGGAACACGAAGCCGGCAAGTCTGGCGAGGCGGCCCGCCGAGAGGCGACCCGGATCGCGCCCGTTGAGGCGGACGATGCCACCTGAAGGCCGCAGCAGCCCCGAAAGGAGCCGGAGGAGGGTGGATTTTCCACTGCCATTTGGGCCGACCAGGGCCACGCGCTCCCCTGCCCCGATGCGCAGGTGCACATCGCGCACGACCGGTCGCCCGCGCTCATACGCGTAGCGCAGGTCACGAGTCTCGACGAGCGGCGCCCGGCCTGCCCAGTCGCCCGCCGACCCCGTGCCGGAGCCCCGACCGGATTTCGCCATCGAGGCAGCGTCCCCGGGCAGCCAGATGCCGGCCTCCACGAGTCGCTTGCGTGACCGGGCGAGCACCTTGGCGGGTGGGCCGACGGCAATCAACGTCCCGTTGCCGTCGAGGGCGAGGACCAGGTCGGCCAGGGGCCAGGCCACGTCGGCGTGATGCTCCACGAGCACGAGCGTCGCTTCGCCGGCCGCCTTGATCCGGGCGAAGACTTCGAAGATCGCGGCCGCGCCGGATGGATCGAGATTCGCTGTCGGTTCATCGGCAACCAGCACGCTCGGCCGTGCGGCCAGCACTCCGGCGAGCGCGAGGCGCTGCTGCTCGCCACCCGACAGGCGAGACCCACGGCGTCGCTCGAATCCGGGGAGGCCTGCGTCGGCGAGCGCGGCAGGAACGGCCTCGCGCATAGCCTCGAGCGGCCAGCCGCGATTCTCCAGGCCGAATGCCACGTCGTCGGCGACCCGGTCCATGACCAGTTGGCTGCCCGGATCCTGGAACAAGATGCCGACCGCGGTCGCGAGCTCAAGCCGGTCCCCCGTCGAGGTCTCAAGGTCACCGACCCGCAGCGATCCGGTCCAGGTTCCCAGGAAGTCGCCGGGGACGAGGCCCGCGATCGCCCGAGCCAGCGTGCTCTTTCCCGAGCCGGACGGGCCGATGATGAGCAGAACACCTCCCGCGGGCAGCCGGAAATCGATACCGGCCAGCGCGGGCCGATCGGCTCCGCGGTACGTGAAACCAACGCCCTCCGCGACGATCGGGAGGGCTGCCGTCTCTGATCGAGTTGCGGGATCCGTCAGTCGGGGAACCCTTCGAGTACACCAGCTCGGCGGAGTGAACGGGCGAGTGCCAGCGAGCCTGCGGCCACGATAACAACTGCTGAAGATGCCATCGCCAGGCCGCGGATCACCTGGACGTCGAACGCCGCGTCGGGGTAGTACAGCACCCAGTCGTGGACCCAGGCGGCCGCAGCACTTGCGACCGCGGCAAGGGCCAGGATCGGAAAGCTCCACAGGCGATAGAGCGTGAACGCGAAGATCAATTCCGCGGCCGCGCCCTGCACGAACCCGGACAGGAACGTGTCCACGCCCCAGGCACTGCCAAGCAACGCCGAGACGCCCGCGGCGACCATTTCGGCGAAGAGTGCGGCCCCGGGTTTGCGGATCACCAACGGTGCGAGCACGGCCGGCACGAGCCAGACCGCGTAGAGGAGATCGCGAGCCGCGTTGAGGGGTGCGAAGAGACCCCACGCGAGGCCCCAGGCCCAGAACACGACGCCGAAGGCGACGCCGATCACGGCCGCAACCAGGATGTCGCGGGTTCGCCAGCGCGTGTCGACCGCTTGCGGCGCACCGAGCGGCGCGGTCGGCGCGGATGCCGGGTTCAGGGTCATGCTGGAGCTCCTTGGGATCGACAAATGCCGCCCACGGAGCACGGCATCTTCGAGTGTTCGAACGGGCCTGCTTCCTTCGCCGGTACGAGCCGGATCAGGTTCGGCGGGTCTGTGGCCTAAGCCACACTCTCAGCGCTGCTGCGCTCCCCGGAGGCGATCTTCAGTTGTCACGGAGTCTACACCGGGCCCGAACGATGGCCCGCGCCTCAACTCGCGGCGAGTCGACCGTCGATCCAGGCGATGACATCGGCGATGATCGCCGATCCCTCGGGTTCGTTGTGCAATTCATGTCGAATTCCCGCGTATGTTCGACGTGTCACGCCGGCAATGTCGGCCAGCGATTCGGTGGCCCGGGCCGGGACGATCGGATCGTCGAGCCCGTGGATCACGAGGGTAGGTACGTGCAGGGTCGATGCGGCGGCACGGACGCGCGTCTGCTCGGCGAACGACCGAGCCCCAAGCCGGGTGGTGGACGCACTGAGGATGAGCGGGTCCGTTCGTGCAGCCTCCTGGCGACCTTCGTCGCGGGACAGCATTGACGGCGCGATCCCGTTGGCGATCCGCATCCTGGGAAGCACGCGGGCGAGAATCGGTGCGAGCTTGTGCTTCCAAAGCGCGAGATCATCATCGATGCCCGGCGCGGACAGGACCAGGAGATCCGGCTTCGGCCGATCCGACAGCGCATACCCGAGCGAGATCAGGCCCCCAAGCGAGTGGCCATACAGGACGACCGGGCGTCCCGGCAGCGCGGCGCGTGTCGCGGCGAGCCGATCCTCGACATCGTCGTGGAACTGATCGAAGCGATCGATCCATGCCCGCTCACCGCTCGATGCGCCCATGCCACGCAGATCCCAGCCGAACGTCTCGAGACCAGCCGCGGCGAACTGAGCGCCGACCTCCTCATAGCGGCCCGAATGCTCGCCGACCCCGTGGACGATGAGGACGCCGGCACGCGGCGCCTCCTCCGGCCAGTGGCGGGTGAGCGCACCGTCGCCGCTGGACGCACCGGCAACCCAGTGACGGGTCAAGAGTCGATTGCCGTCGCGGCTCGAGGCGCTGTCAATGATCGAAGTCATGGCCGGAGCGTACTCCCCCGCCCGCCCTGCCCGCACGACGGGCATACCATCCGCGCATGGAGGACAGTGACTGGATCGAGGTGGGAGACTGGGTCTTCGCACGTCGCTACGCGTTCCTCGACCAGCAGATCGGTCTGGTGCTCGGAGACGGCGCGGCGCTCGTGGTCGACACGCGTAGCTCGCCTCGCCACGCCCGGGATCTGCAAGCGGACATCGCCAGGATCACGCCCTTTCCGGTCACGACCGTCGTGAGCACGCATTGGCACTGGGACCACGTGTTCGGCAATCACGAATTTCGTCCAGCCACGATCTGGGGTCACGAGCGATGCCGGACGACGATGCTGGCTGACGGCGAGGCAGAGCGGGCCTGGGTCATCAACGAGATGCCGGAGATCGCGGAAGACGTTCGCGACATGGACATCGATCCGCCGAACGCCGTATTCGAGGACGCCGTCACCATCGAGGTTGGTGGACGCCCGATCGACCTCCGGTATCTCGGGCGGGGGCACACGGATGCCGACATCGTCGTCCTCGTCCCGGACTCCGATGTGCTGTTTACGGGCGATCTGCTGGAGAACGACGCAGTCCCATGGTTCGGCGATGGATTCCCGATGGACTGGCCGCGCACGATCGAGCGGCTCCAGGAGCTGGTGCGCGGTTCGGTAGTTCCGGGTCACGGATCCATCGGGGACATGGCATTCGTTGAGCGCCAGCTGGCCGAGTTTCGATCTGTCGCCGAGACCGCCCGACGCGTTCACGCCGGAGAACTCGGACGCGACGCGGCCCTGGGACTCGTGCCGTATGGCTCAGACGCGGCCGCCGGTCCCATCGACCGTGCCCTCGCCCAGTTACGGGGCGACCTGGACTGAGCGTGCTCTGATGGCGTGCGCGGCCCGAGCAGTCCAGGGTCCGATCAGGCGCCGATACGGACCACCCAGCGACCACGAGCCTCGCCGGATCGGATCGCGTCGAGTGCGGGCTCAAGCGTGTCGAGCGTGACCTCCGAAACACGATCGCCCAGATTTCGGGGCCGAAGATCGGTCGCGAGGCGTTCCCAGATCCGGCGGCGGCGGGCGATCGGCAGATAGGCCGAGTCGATCCCGAGGATCGCGGCTCCCCGGAGAATGAACGGGAATACGGTCGTCGTCAGGGCAGGTCCCGATGCGTTGCCACAGGCCGCCACTGCGCCACCCCGCCGCAGCGTCCGGAGGATGTACGGCAGGGCCTCGGCGCCGACCGAATCGATCGCGCCGGCCCAGCGCTCGGTTTCGAGCGGCTTTCCCTCGGCCGCGACCTCGTCCCGGGTCAGGAAGCCGATTGCCCCGAGGGCCGTGAGGGCCGCATGTTCATCGTGTTTTCCCGTTACAGCCCAGACCTCGTAGCCGAGCTCGGCGAAGATGGCGATTGCTGTCGATCCGACGCCACCCGAGGCGCCGGTCACGAGGACCGGTCCGTTGTCAGGCTCAAGGCCACGCGCCTCAAGCTCCGCGATCGACAGCGCCGCCGTGAACCCTGCCGTGCCGATGGCCATGGCGTCTCGCGCGCTCAGGCCACGCGGCATCGGCACGATCCAGTCGCCCGGCACGCGGGCGTACTCGGCAAACCCGCCATGGCGGCTCACGCCCAGGTCATAGCCGTGGGCAATAACGTCACGACCAACGGGAATCCCGGGATGCGCGGACCGGATCACCGTCCCGGCGAGATCGATGCCCGGAACCAGCGGGTACGCCCGAGCGACCTTGCCATCCGCGGTCGCCGCGAGGCCATCCTTGTAGTTGATCGAAGACCAGGAGACCTCGATGTCCACATCGCCCGCCGGCAACGCCTCGCGTTTCAGCCTGTCGATTCCCCGGACGAAGCGGTCGTCCCGGCGGTCCACGATGAAAGCGCGAAAGGACTCCGGGATCACTCGGGCGGGCTCCTCAGCGGGCTTCCGGTCGGGAAGATCGGACCGGGTGCGATATCATGCGCCTCCGCACCGCGACGGTGCGATCGCTGGCGAGTGGCCAAACGGTAAGGCACCTGATTCTGGATCAGGGGATTGAAGGTTCGAATCCTTCCTCGCCAGCCAAACTCCCAGGAAGCGTGTCCTGGCCGCCGGCCGATCGCGCAAGGCCCCGCTGAAGCGGGAGTGACTGCCGAGTAGCGGCGCCCGAAGCTATCAGTTGCGGAGCAATGCCTCGACGTTCGGTAGCCCCTCGAAACGGCTGAACGTTCCCGTGTCCGCGATGCCCTGTGCGGCTGCCATGAATCCGGCCCAGGCGGTGCGCGCGAGCGTGCCGCCGACGCTGATGCGCCGGACGCCCAGATCCGCGGCCTCGGCGACCGTGATGAACGGGGCGTTGATCAGCAGATTCACCGGCTTGGGTGCCACCGCGGCGACAACCGCGGAGATGTCCTCGATGCGGTCGATCCGCGGGGCGAAGAGGCAGTCGGCTCCGGCCTCCGCGTAGGCCTGCAGTCTCCGGATCGTCTCGTCAATGTCGGGTCGTCCGGCCACGAATCCCTCGGATCGACCGGTCAGGATGATGCCGGTGCCGCTCTCATCGATCGCCCGTCGCGCGGCGCGAACGCGCTCGACCGCGAGATCGAACGCAAAGAGCGGTTCGAGTTCATCGCCCGATGAGTCCTCGATCGAGAGGCCGGCGATACCGGTTCCTGCGGCCAGCTTCACGTTGGCGGCGACCTGGTCTGGCTCGACCGCAAAACCACCCTCGAAGTCCGCGTTCACCGGCACATGTACGGTCGCCGCGACAGTTCGCAGGTGCTCGAGCACCTCGTCGAGCGTCACTTGATTGTCGGTGCGACCCAGGGTCCATGCGAAACCGGCACTCGTGGTTGCGAGAGCCTGAAAACCCATCCCCTCGAGCGCTCGCGCGCTCCCGGCGTCCCACGGGTTGGGCATTACGAAGCAGCCTGCGGCGTGCAATTGCCTGAAGGTGCCGGTCCGATCGTCAAGCGTCGTCATTGAACCACTCCAGTGCATGAGCATCGCCTTGTCGTGCCTCGGACCAGTATGGGTCGATCATGTCCCGCACGAGGGATCGGATGCCATTCCCGCTCAGGGCCCGTGCCTGAACTTGACACTCGGGGGCAGGATGAGCCCGATGCGATCGTCAGCCACTGGGATTCGAGCGACGCGGATTGCTCGCCCGGCCGGCCCTGCGGGTTCCTATCGGCCCGTCGGGGCGACCATGACCCGACGCCGAGCAGGTGTCGGGTCGCTGATCGTCGTCGCGGCGCTCGCGCTGAGCATGTCCCCGGCGTTCCCCGCGGCCGCTGCTGATGGGCAGGCCGTCCTGGGAATTGCCACGACCCGGGGGGATGATCCGGCCATCACGAGTGACTTCGCCGGTCGCCCCTCGATTGGCGTCTTGCCCGCTCACCAGTACCCGAATCCTCCAGAGCGCGCCTTCGCAGGAGGACCGACGAGTCCCATCGTCAATCCGAATCCGGAGGGACCGCCAACAGACCAGACGACGTTGAAGCGGGTCCGTACGATCCGGGGACAGATCCGCCCGAAATCCGTTGTCGCCTCGGGCGCCGGTTTCGTGATCGCCGAGAACATGATGTATCGACACACGGTCACGGTGTACGACACGACAGGCGAGCTCGTCAGGACCGTCAAGGACAAGGTGAACCTGGCCGCCCTCGGCTGGCCCGCGTACCCGAAGCCGGTTACCGGAGCGCCCGTCGAGGCCGCGTTCTCACCCGATGGGCAGACAGCCTATGTGACCAATTATTCGATGTACGGGCCGGGTTTCACGAGGCCCGGCTGGGATCTCGCCACGCCGGCGGACAAGGTCGATGACAGCTTTGTCTACCGGATCGACATGGCGGGCGGGAAGATCACCGGCGCCGCCCGTGTCGGGGCGGTTCCAAAGTTCATCGCCGCCAGCCCGGACGGGCGCTGGATCATCGTGGCGAACTGGACGAGCTGGGACCTGTCGGTCATCGACGTGGCGACGTTCCGTGAGGTCAAGCGCATTCCGGTCGGACCGGAGCCCCGTGGGATCGCATTCCTGCCGGATTCCTCTGGAGCGTTCGTCACGACGCAGTACCACGACGCGCGCCGCGGCTACCCGGCAGAGTTGTACAGACTGGATGTCGCGGACTGGAAGTTGACCGCAATCCGCACCGATCTCGGGCGATATCCACGGCACATTGTGCTCGACGCCGATGGCCGCTACCTCTACGCCTCGATGACCGGCGACGTGACGGTGATCAAGTTGGATACGACGACCGGGAAGATCGTGGGTTCCGTCCGGACCGGAGCGGCCCCACGGACGATCGTGCTGTCCGACGACGGACTGAGCCTGTATGTCGTCAACTACGACGACGACACCCTCGTCAAGATCGAGACCGCGGACATGCGCGTCGTGCAGCGGCTGGCGACCGGCCATCATCCGGTTGGCGTGACGTTCGAGCCCGCTACGAGGACCGTCTGGGTGTCCTGCTACAGCGGGACGCTGATGCTCTTCCGCGAGGGAGGCTGACAGCAGAGCGTGCGGGGCGGCGGGGGAACCGTCGTGCGGCAAGGCCACCTGCCGCGAGTGGTGTCAGCCTCGGCGGCGGTCGCGTCCGCTGGCCCTCGCTCGAGCCTCCTTGGCTGCGGCCATCCGACGGTCCGCTTCGCGAAGCGCCGCGTCGATGCCGTCGAAGTCGGTCAGCACCTGGCTTCCGACCGAGGCTGACAATCGGATGGCGCCGTCAGCGTGTTCGATCGGCAGTTCGATGACCTCGATCAGGGATGCGATGGTCGACTCGATCTCGGATTCGGCCTGAATTCCGTCGGTGACGAGGACGAACTCATCCCCATGGAGATGGGCGATGAAGCCATCGGCTGCGAATTCGCTCAGTCGACTTCCGATCTCGCGGAGAATGTCGTCGCCGACCTGGTGATCGAAGTTGTCGTTGACGGCCTTGAAGCCGTCGAGGTCGATGTAGAAGATCGATGCGCCGACCGACTTCATGCGTCGGAGCTCAGCGGCATGCTCGTTGAGCGCGAGCCGATTCGGAAGGTGGGTGAGCTGGTGGTGGCGAATGAGCCAGTTCGCGCGACTCCGGTCAATCGATGACGACGCCGCGGCGTCGGCGAACACCAGCACCACCGGGCTCCACCACGCCAGCGTTACGTAGGTTGCGGCGAACACCCACGCGAGGGCAGATTCCGCGGTCATCATCGTGGCGACGGCGCGCCACGGAATCCCGAGGGCATCGGAGGGCCGTCGGCCGGATCTGATGTAGACAGTCAGTACGGCGAGGCCGACGTTGATCACGCAGAACGTGAGCGCCCCGCCCGCGACCGCGATGAGATTCCCGAGCTGGGCGTCATGGCCGATGCCGAGCGCGAGCATCGCGACAGTGACGAGTCCGCCGAGCCCGGCCGGAATCATGATCATGGCGTGGTTGGCGAGAACCCCGTACCAGGCCACCTTGCCGCTCAATTCGCGCCACTCGAGACTGCCGATCGCAGCGACCCAGATCGCCGCTGTCGGCCCGCCCAGCGCAAACGACGCGACCACTGGCGCGACGCCGAAGATGATCGTGACGCGACCCTCGTCGGTTGACCCGCGGGATGACGTGGCGATCCCGACGGCGATCCAGACGATGACGCCAAGGACGGCCGGATCCATGCCGGGAATGCCGAAGGGGACGGCGATCGCCGGCGACAGCGGCACGGCCATCGTCAGCCCGATGAGCATCGCCAGCCCGACAAAGACGTACGTCCACACGAGAACGGCCAATCTGCCGGTCGGGAGTGTCGGCCTCGCGAGGCGCCCGAAACCACGGATCCGGACACCTCGGATCGGCCGCGCCGCGGTCTGAACAACAGCAGCCACAGCCGACGGATTCGTGCCGATCTTGGCTCGACTCGGCGAACTCATGTCCAGGTAGAGGATCCGGTACGGAATTGGGCTTCGAGGTCTCTGACTGAGACCATCGCATCGCACCCAAGCGTTCGTAATTCGTACTTTCGTACCCAATCCAACAGGTATCGCGCCTCGAACGAGGGTCAGTCCGCTTCGGCGGCCGCCCTGGTCTGTGATGGCGAGGTTCCTGTCGCAGTGTCGATGCAGTCTCGACATCGGCCCATCACGGTCAGGTGGTCAACGTGGGCTTCGAACCGATGGGCGTCAACGAGTGCCTGCAGGAACGGCCCTGCTTCAGCGGCCAGAAGCTCCTCGTCCGAGCCGCAGTCCGTGCACACGAGGTGGCCGTGGACCGCGACCGGCCGAACGTGGAATTCCTCCCTGCCGTCGAGCCCGTGACTGTGGCTGATGATCCCGATCGACTCGAGGACGTCCAGCGTGCGGTACACCGTCGACGGAGTCGTCGCGGGTTCGATCTCCCGGCACTTCTCCACCAGCTGGCTACCGGTCACGTGGCCTTCGGTGGCCTCGAGGACCGCCAGCAACGTCGCGCGCTGCAACGTCCAACGCAGCCCGCGCTGTCGAAGGCGCTCCGGGACCCGGTCCCAGGGCGGCGCCTGGCGACTGCGCACGAGCGGACCGCTGCTCACTTGAGGCCGATCGACTGGAGCCAGCCGTCGATCGCGGGGAGCGCGCCGTCGAGCCCGAACAGGAACACGGCTCCCACAACGAGGCTGAACGCGCCGGCCACGACCCCGACCACGATGTACAGACGCTCGCGGACGCGGCTGGCGATGAAGCCCGTGGCCGTGATGAAGACAATCAGCGAATTCGACATCAGCAGTCCGATGACGAACGCGAAGAGCATGGGAATACCGAGTCCCTGACTGGCCGCTCCGCCGATCGCGGCGATCAGCAGGACCTGGGTCCCCGTCTCGGCCCCAATCCCATGGATCATCCCGACGCCGAAGGCCGTGCGCGGGCCATACGCCGTCATCTCGATCGGATCGGCGTGCTCGTGGCCGTGGATGCGCGCCTGGAATCGGCGCCACGCGTATCGAATTGAGTCGAAGACGATCATCCATCTCGATCGCAGTCGGAATGCGTGCCCGTGGCGGGCGTACTGATAGAGCGACACGAAGACCCAGATGCCGAGGAGCATCAGCGTGACGCCGACGACTCGAGCCATGATCGGGTCCACCCAGGCGGGCAGGACGGCTCCGAAGACGAGCGCGAGCGACCCGAGGACAAGGACGACCAGCGCATGTCCGAGGGCATACAGGGTCCCGAGGGCGAGGGCCCGCCGTTGCTCGACGAGCATGCGTGGATGGACCGCCTCGACGCCGACGTGGCTTTCGGCGGTCGCCCCGTGGGCGCCGACATGGGCATGCGCCGCCGGATCAACGTGCGCCGCGAGCTCGGTAGGTCCCCCGTGGGCATGCTCGTGGGTTCCGCCGTGGGCGGACTCGTGGACCTCCTCGGCGGCATCGGCAGCCGTGGTCGTCGAGGTCACGTCCGTGATCGCCGCAATGTGATCCCAATCGAAGCCGTGCCGGATTCCGAGCACGAGCGCCGTGCCCAGAAGTCCGGCACCCCCGGCTATGGCGAAATCGAGCACGAAATGAAGCGGCATGGCTCGTCAGAAGTCCTTGATGCAATGCGTTGCAATAGGGTGGGGATCAGGCACTCGCCTGTCAAACACGGATGCGTACGCGGGCTTCGATTGGATCGGCCGCGAGTGAATGGTCGGGCCGCAACTCAGCTGCGAAGGAACAATTCAGCCTTCGATCAGCGCCCGTACGCGGTCATGACCTCGCGGAGCCGATCGTGGGGCAGGCGATGTGCCGTCATCCCGTCCCGTCCGGTCATCGTCTCGGCCGCGACGAGAGCGTTCACGATCGCCTCCTCCGTTGCCTCGACCGTGGCCTCGAACAGGGGGTCGAGGGCTCGATCACGCAGGGTCCGGATGTGTGAGAGGCCGGGTCCCGCGCCGTCGTGTTCTGGCTGCGGGAGATCCAGATTTCCATTCGAGAAGCACAGGAAGATGTCACCGGACGTCGTGGCTCCGGTGCTTCCGGCGCGGGCCAGGCCGAGGCCGGCGCGCTGGGCGATGCGGGCGCACTGGGTCGGAAGCAGCGGCGCATCGGTCGCCACGATGATGATGATCGAGCCGTCGCGCGTTCGGGCTTCAGTGGAGCCACGCTGGCTGCCGTCCTCCCACGACGGCCCGCCCGCAGGATCCGTGGCATACGGCGATGGGACCTCGTCCGTACCGATCTCCCGGCCCACGGGCACCCCATCGATCCGGAGGAGCCGGCGGCTGCCGTAATTCGCCTGGACGAGCACGCCGAGCGTCCAGCCGCCATCGGCTGTCGTGAGCCGCCGGGACGCGGTCCCGATGCCGCCCTTGAATTCGTGGCAGACCATCCCGGTCCCGCCGCCGACGTTGCCCTCGGCCACAGGGCCGCCACGCGCGTCCTCGATGGCTGCCGACACGTGCGCCGGGGTCACGTGGAACCCATCGGTGTCGTTGAGGATGCCGTCCCAGGTTTCGCCGACCACGGGCAGGGACCAGAAGAAGGCCCCGGGCGGCTGGGTTCGAATGCCCTCAGCGACGAGCGCATCGCGGACGATACCGACCGAATGGGTATTGGTGATCGCGATCATCCCGCCGAGCATGCCCGATTCGCGAATCCACTCGAGGCCGGTCATCTCGCCGTTGCCGTTCAGAGTGTGCGGAGCGGCGAAGACCGGCTCCTTCCAGACATCGCCGCCATGCGGGACGACAACCGTGACCCCGGTTCGAATCGGGCCTTTGCCGACGACGAGCGGACCGTCGCCTTCGATGACCGTGGAATGACCAACCTTGACCCCCGGCACGTCCGTGATCGCGTTGAGCGGGCCCGGCGTCATCGTCCCGATGACGATGCCCAGACCGCGAGCGCGCGGACCGCCGATACCGGCCACGATCAGAGTGCCTCGGCCAACATCGCGATCGTGGCGATCCCGAGGTAGATGGCGACACCGCCAACGACCAGGAACCAACGCGCGGATCGCGGGATCGACGACCCACCGGCCGCGAAGTACGCAAGTGGCCCGATGAGCGGCAGGATCAGCACGGGGCAATGACCGCGACGAGGATCAGGGCTTGGCGACGCACGCGTTGGAGGCTAGCAGAGGGAGCCGGCCACAAGGCGGTGTCGGCGCAGGGGTCACCGACCCGAGCCTGGTGTGAGACCCGCGCGCCCAGCGCGCGCTGGCGGGCTAGTCCGAGCGGCTCGTGGACACCACGTCAACGCCGGGGATCTTGGAGATGGCCTCGACCGCGGACGTCATCGAGGCATTCGAGCGACCACGCACGGCGACGTCCGCCCGGTAGCTGTCCTTGCCGAGTCGCTGGGTCTGGACCGACGCGATATCGAGCTTGTGCTGGAGCAGGACCGTGGAAATGGCACCGATCGAATCGACCCGCTCCATACCGAGCCGCAGCTGCAGTTCCGGCAGATGCGTGCCGCGAAGCCGTTCAGCCAATGCGTTGATCGGCCACAGGCTGGTCAGGATGATCACAGCCCCGACGACGGCGACGATATGTTCGCCGGCGCCCGCCGCCATGCCGACGGCCGAGGTCGCCCACAGGCTGGCGGCAGTCGTCAGGCCGCGGATCACGACACCGTCCTTGAGGATGGCCCCTGCGCCGAGGAAGCCGATACCGGACACGATCTGGGCGGCGATGCGCGTCGGGTCGATCGAGCCGGTCGCTGCTCCGTCGGTCGTGAACCCATGAATCGAGAGGACGGTGAAGAGCGCCGACCCCAGCGCGACCAGCATGTGGGTCCGGATGCCTGCGGGATGCCCGTGGATCTCGCGCTCCGCTCCCACGGCCGCGCCAAGGGCCGCCGCGATCACGAGCCGCAGGGCAAGGTCGAGCTGGAGGGTCACGTCGATCATCGAGCGCTGGTCGTCAACATGGCCGCCATCATAGCCAGACTTCGCGGTGCCTCCCGAGCGTCACGAACGCGTCACGCCCGTCGGGGTATGGTCCGTCCGTGAACGAACCGCACGTCGCCGCGAAATCAACGCCATCGCGTGGCCCGGGCCTTGCCCTGGCGGCCTCCATCGGCGTCCTGGCAACGGGAGCCGCGATCGGCACGGGTGAGTTCCTCGCCGGCACCTTCGCTGGAGCGCCATCGCCGATTCTGTCCGTGGGGCGGCAGGTCATCGATCTCCAGCCGCCGGGGGCAAAGGAATTCGTCGTTTCGCTGTTCGGGACCGCGGACAAGCTGGCCCTCGAGGTCCTCGTCCTGGGAGTCGCCCTGGGGATCGGAGCGATCGTCGGTCTCGTCGCGCGGAGCCGGCCCAGTCTGGCCATGGGGATCATCGGCGCGTTCGTCGCGGTCGGGTTTGCGGCCGGCGTTCGGGATGCTGACGCGGTGCTCCCGCTCGCGGTCGGCGCCGCGCTCGCGGAGTTCGCCGTCGGCGCCACGGCCCTCGACAAGCTCATGGCGATGGCCCAAAGGACAGGCTCCGGTTCGAGCGGAGCTGCCATGCCCGACTGGTCACGCCGGACGCTGCTGATCCGGGGCGGGCTCCTCGGCGTTGCCTCCATCGCCGCTTCGGCCGTCGGCCGCTCGTTGCTCGAGCGCCAGCGGGTCACGAAGCCAGGCGCGCTGCCTGACGCGCCGGATCCCGTCGCGCTGCCGGCGGGTGCCGAGCTCGGGGTTCCGGGTCTGACGCCGATCATCGTGCCGACGGCGGATTTCTACCGCATTGACACCGCGCTCATCCCGCCGAACGTCGATCGAAGCACCTGGCAGCTCAAGATCCACGGAATGGTCGATCGCGAGGTGACCCTGACGTACGCTCAACTCATCGAGCTGCCGATCATCGAGCAGTACGTGACGATCGCGTGCGTCAGTAACCGGGTCGGCGGCGATCTCGTCGGGAATACGAAGTGGACAGGGGTTCGGCTGCGCGACGTTCTCGACCTGGCCGGCGTGAAGCCCGGCGCGACCCAGATGGTCGGGCGCTCGGTCGACGGCTGGACCGCCGGCTCACCCACCGCCTGGATCATGGATCCGGAACGCGAGCCGATGATCGCGATCGGCATGAACGGCGCTCCCCTCACCCGCGAGCATGGCTACCCTGCCCGGGTCATCGTGCCGGGCCTGTACGGCTACGTCTCGGCGACGAAGTGGGTCACGGAGCTCGAATTTACGACGCTCGAGGCCTTCGATGCCTACTGGGTACCGCTGGGTTGGAGCAAGGAGGCGCCGATCCTGACCCAGTCACGAATCGACGTTCCGCCGCGCAATACCAACATCCCGGCCGGCGCGATGAAGATCGCAGGCGTCGCGTGGGCCCCGGATCGAGGCATCTCGCAGGTTGAGGTTTCGATCGACGACGGTGACTTCCACGACGCTACGCTGTCCGTGCCGATCTCCGATGCGACCTGGGTCCAGTGGGAATACCCGTGGACCGCGACGGCTGGCAGCCATACCGCCACGGTCCGTGCAACTGACTCGACCGGCGAAACCCAGACCGAGGTCGCGACCCGGCCTGATCCCGATGGCGCGCGCGGCTGGCACCGGATCCCGTTCACCGTCGGGTGACGGAGGCGGGCCACTCAGGCACCGCCGGGAAATCCGGTAGAGTCGATTCATGGCACGTCGCGTTTATCTCTTCAATCCGCCCGAGCGGTTCGTCGCCGGCACCGTCGGTGAACCCGGTAACCGCACGTTCTTCCTCCAGGGGCGGGACGGTGCGCGCATCGTGAGCGTCTCACTCGAGAAGGTCCAGGTCGCGGCGATGGCCGATCGATTGGGGCGGCTCCTGCTCGAGCTCGATGAGCGCGGGATCGTGGACCTCGAGCCCACCGTCCCGCTCGAGGATGTCGCGCCGCTGGATGAACCATTGTCCGAGGCATTCCGCGCGGGAACACTGACGCTCGGCTGGGATGGTGACCTCGGACGCGTGATCATCGAAGCGCAGGCCATGACCGAGGCGGACGAGGACGAGGACGACGACGAAGTCGACGATGACGAGTCGGTAGCCGCGGCGATCGAACAGCTGCTGGCCGCTGATGACGTCGATGGGCCGGACATCCTCCGGGTCCACCTAAATGCGACGCAGGCAAGGTCCTTCGTGGAGCGAGCCAACCGCGTCGTCCGGTCCGGCCGCCTGCCGTGCCCGCTGTGCGGGAACCCGCTGGATCCACAGGGCCACATCTGCCCTCGCCGGAACGGCCAGTACGTCAACTGAGGCGCTGACCGCCGACGCCGCCACGATCCGGGGCCTCCGGGACGGAGAGCTCGAGGTCCTCGGCAGGCTGCCCGGCTCCTCGAACCAGGCCCTCGTTGTTCTTGTTCACCATCCGGAGCTCGTAGAACCGTTTCACGCCGTCTACAAGGCGACCATGGCCGAGCGCCCGCTGTTCGACTTTCCGCCGGGGACGCTTTCTCGGCGCGAGGTCGCTGCATTCCTGGTCTCGGAGGCCCTCGGATGGCAGATCGTGCCGCCGACGGTCCTGCGCGAGGGCCCGTTCGGGGAAGGGATGGTCCAGCAGTGGATCCACGCCGACCCGGAGGCCGATGTTGTCGCCATGATCGTGGGTCCCGATGCGCCCGATGAGCGCCTGCGGCGCATGGCCGTGTTCGATGCGATCGTCAACAACACGGACCGCAAGGGCGGGCACCTGCTGCCCGTGCCGGGTGGCCACGTCTTCGGCGTCGACCACGGGGTGACGTTCTCGATCGTGCCGAAATTGCGCACGGTGTTGTGGGGCTGGGCCGGAGACGAGCTGGATCCGGGGTTGATCGCTGGGATAGAGCGGGTCCGGGATGAGCTCGGCGACTCCCTCGGCGCCGACCTTCGGACGCTGCTGTCACGGCCGGAGGTCACGGCAACCCGCCGCCGATGCGTCGCGATGCTCAAGCGCGGACGGTTTCCGACCCCAGGCCGCAACTGGCCGCCGGTCCCCTATCCGCTGTTCTGAGGGGCGGATCAGGATCAACTGGATCGGTCACGATATGCACGAGGAGGTCTCGTGAGTTCGGCCGATCATCTGCTCGCCATCGATGTCGGAACCCAGAGCGTCCGCGCGATCCTGTTCGATCCGCGCGGAACGCTCGTCGCGATGGGCCGCGTGGCGGTCGAGCCCTACGTGTCGCCGAACCCGGGCTGGGCGGAGCAGGATCCCGAAGTCTGGTGGAACGCGATCGGCGAGGCCTGTCGCCGGCTGTGGGCCGATCCCGCGGCCCGGCCGGATGCGGTCGCCGGCATCGCCCTGACCACGCAACGGGTCACGATCGTCGTGGCCGACGAAGGCGGCAAGCCACTCC
>JBDTOJ010000132.1:0-7760 GCA_039933295.1 Chloroflexota bacterium | reverse complement strand
AGCATCAGCTCGATCGACATGAGCATGCTGATCGCGTTGCGGCGGGCCAGGAACCCGAACGTACCGATCGCGAACAGCGCGCCCGACAGGACCAGGTAGGCATCGAGGGAGTTCGCGAGGCCCATCAGGCGGGGTCCTCGTCTTCGCGCTTGGCAATGAAGATGCCGCCGATCACCGCCGCCAGCAGCAGCACGCTCACGACCTCGAATGGCAGCACGTAGTCACGGAACAGGATCCGTGCCAGCGTGTCGGTGGCCAGGCGGAACCGGGTGGATGCCTCTCCCCAGTCCGTTGCGCTCACGCCGAGCGCGATCAGGACGACGAGGATGATCGCAGCCACGGCCGCGGGCGCCGCCTGGGTCTGGAAGACGAGCTTCGCCGGAGCCGCTTTCGACTGCGTGAGCATGATCGCGAACAGAATCAGGACGCTGATCGCGCCGATGTAGACGATGACCTGGGCCGCGGCGATGAGCGGGGCACCGACCACGACATAGATGCCAGCCAGCGCGAGGAACGCCACGATCATGGCCAGGCCGCAACGAATGATGTCCCGCATCGTGACGACAAGGAGTGCCGACACGAGCATCACCATCGCGAGAACCGCAAAGAGCGCGTCGTCCACGGAGCCGCCAGCGAATATCACGATGAGCAGGGCCGGCGTCGTGACGACGGCACCCGCAACCGCGGCGCCCAGCAGGTACAGCCAGCCTCGCATCGATCGGCTACTTGTTGTGCGCGTGCGTGCTGCCCGCACCGCCGTGATCGTGCCCGTGTCCGCCGGCCACGAGCGCGTTGCCGCCCCCGTTCCCGTTGGTCGAGGTCACGGATGCCGGCAGCATCGGGAGGAGTTTGGCGCGATCAACGAACCGGCCTTCTTCGACGGCGCGCTGGAGCCAATCCCGCTCGCGCCGGATGTAGGTCACTTCGGTCTCGCGATCGATCGAGGCGAGGGCCATGAGGTCGATCATCGGCTCCGAGCGGCTGGTGTGGGCGAGCTCGAACTCGCCACCGTCGCGAAGGGCGTCGTACGGGCAGGCGTCGACACAGATACCGCACAGGATGCAGCGGCTCTCGTCGACTTCGTACTTCGCGAGGACGCGGGGCTTGGGCATCAGTGCGCCAGTTGGGCACGTCTCGGCGCATCGGCCACACGACACGCACGGCGTGTCATTGAGGCTCATGTCCAGTGGCGTGGTCACGAGCGTATCGAAGCCAACGCGCATGAAGTCGTAGCAGGCGGCACCGACGACTTCGGCGCAGACGTTGGCACAGCGGCCGCAGTCGATGCAGCGGGACGGCTCACGCAGGATGAAGGCGTGGCTGTCGTCCCGGATGTAATCGTGGTTGATGCCCGTGAACCGGTTCTCGGTGACGCTGCGGTAGCCGGCGCCCTGGTTGTGCTGTGGCTCGAGGGTCTGGAGCGTCGTGCCGTATTCGATGCCGAGGCGCCGCAGGTCGCAGAACCCGATCGCCTCGCAGGTGCACTGGAGACAGCGACTGGATTCGGCGACGATCTCCCCTGTCGAATAGGGGATCTCGTATTCGACATAGCTCTTGTTGCGCTCGTCGGCCTCGAGGGCCTTCATCCGGTAGCGCGGCTCCTTCACCTCGGCCGTGAACGGCACGATCGACAGGAACTCGGGCTGCGGCTCAGCGAGCGTCTGGCGTGTCTTGATCTCGGACAGGTCGTGGCCGCGCAGGTACGCGTCGGCGGCGTAGGCCGACCGTCGGCCCTCCGCGATGGCCTGGACCACCGTCGCGGCGCCGATCCGGACGTCGCCGGTCGCGAAGACGCCGCGTCGCGCCGTCTCGAACGTCACGGCGTCCGCCTGCAGGCGCTTGTTCTTCGTGGCGGTGGGCCCCGTGGATCCGGGTCCGATCCAGGTCAGGTCGGGGCCCTGGCCGATTGCGAGTAGCACCCGATCGCAGGGGATCGTGAACTCGGTGCCAGAAGCGGGTTCCGGGCGCCGCCTGCCGGAGGCATCGGGCTCGCCCAGCGCCATGCGGATGAACTCGACGCCGGTAACGTTGCCCTTGGCATCCGTGATGACGCGCGTCGGGCCGGCTTGGAAGATGGCGGTCACGCCCTCCTCGATGGCCTCGTGGACTTCGCCGGCAGCCGGCATGTCCTTCATGTCCCGGCGATAGACGAGGGTCACTTCCTTGGCGCCCTGGCGGATCGAGGTCCGGGTGCAGTCCATCGACGTGAACCCGCCACCGATGACGACAACGCGCTTGCCGACGTGATCCGGGTATGGCAGGCCGAGGGTCG
This sequence comes from Chloroflexota bacterium, assembly GCA_039933295.1. Lineage (GTDB taxonomy): Bacteria > Chloroflexota > Limnocylindria > Limnocylindrales > CSP1-4 > UBA5189. The sequence continues at coordinate 5,488 of JBDTOJ010000132.1, read as the reverse complement.
CGGTGCGCAGGTACTCGAGGCCATCGAGGACCTCGGCGGCATCCTCGCCGGGGACGCCGAGGGTGTTCGTGTCGTAGCAGCCGATGGCGATCACGACCGCGTCGAAGCCCTGGAGCTGCAGGTCGTCGAGGGTGAAGTCGCGCCCGAGGCCCTGATTGCAGACCATCTTGCCGCCGAGGCGGGTGACGGACTCGTACTCGGCCTCGAGGACCTCGACCTTCGGCAGGCGGTACTGCGGGATGCCGTAGCGGAGCATGCCGCCGGGCGCCGGGTCGCGCTCGAAGATCGTGACGTCGTGGCCGCTCAGGAGCAGGTAGTACGCGGCGGCCATGCCGGCCGGCCCGGATCCGATGACCGCGGCCTTCCGACCGGTCGACGGCTGGATCTCGAACGGAACGGGCGGATCGATGCCGTCGTCGAGCATCTGCTTGATGACCTGGTCACCGGCGTACCGGTGGCTGTCCCGGATGGCGATCGCCTCGTCGACCTCGTCCCGCCGGCAGTGGTCCTCGCAGGGCGCGGGGCAGACGCGCCCGAGTACGGAGGGGAACGGGATCGTGCGCTTGAAGACGCGCGTCGATTCGCGCCAGTTGCCCTCGGCGTTCTGCTTGAGGAAGCCCGGGATGTCGATGTGACTGGGGCACTTGTTCTGGCAGGGCGGCAGGCAATAGGCGTTGTGGTCCGAGAAGATCAGTTCGAGGTTCGTCCGGCGCAACCTCCGAAGCTCCTCGGTCTGGGTCTGGACCTTCATCCCGTCGTCGCAGGTCCGCGAGCAGCTGATCGGCGGATGCTCTTCGCCCTCGACCTCGACGACGCACATGCGGCAGGCCCCGAAGCCCGGGAGCTTGGGTTCGTAGCACAGCGTCGGGATCTCGATCCCGTTGTCGCGGCAGATCTCGAGGATCGTCTGGCCCTCGAGGCCCTCGACGATTCGCCCGTCCACCTCGATCCGGATCGCCGTCGTTGACTGTGGGCGCTGGGGGGACTGCGTCGTGAGCAGGCGTTCAGCCAGCGAGTCGTCCTGGGGCACGATCGTGTCCAGAACGACCGGCATGTCCGGTCGAGACTCGGGGCGCGTGATCAGGTCAGCCAAAGTCAGGGCCTCAGTGCGTCGCGCCGGCTGTCATCGCAATCGGATGACAGACGCCCGCGGGGCAGGAGCTGCGCTCGAGATGCTCGTCGAGTTCCGCTCGGAAGTATCGCATCCCGCTGACCAGCGGGAGTGTCGTCAGGCGCTCGTGATCGCACAGGGCGCTGCCGACGATGTCAGATGCGAGGTCGGTGATGAGATCGAGGTCACCGGCGCGTGATGTCCCGAACGCCAGGCGATCGCCGATCTCGGACAGGCGCCGGGTCCCGATCCGGCACGGGATCGTCTTGCCGCAGGCCTCGTCGGCGCAGTAGCGGGTCAGGACGCGGGCCAGATCCACGATGCACGCGCGGTCATCGGCCACGATCACCGATCCCGAGCCGATGTGGGCGCCCGCGGCCTTCAGCCCGGCGAAGGTGTACGGAATGTCGAGCGCGTCGGGCGGCAGGATGCCGCCGGACGGACCACCGACGAGCACGGCCTTCAGCGATCGTGCCCCGGTCGGTGTGCCGGCAAGGGCAGCGATCTCGCGCAGATTGGTGCCCATCGGGACTTCGGCCACGCCGGAGCCCTCGGGTCCGCGGACCTGTACGAGCATGGTTCCGGGGCAGTCCTTCGCGCCGATCTTGGCGAAGGCCTCGGAGCCGTTGACCACGATCCACGGGATCGCGGCGAGGGTCTGGACGTTGTGGACGACGGTCGGCAGGCCGCGCAGGCCGCGCGTCGCGGGATGGGGCGGTCGCTGCTCCGGTTGGCCGCGCTTCCCCTCGAGGGCCTTGAGCAGGATCGTCTCCTCGCCCAGCAGGTACGCGCCCTGGACGGTGCGCACGGTCATGTCCAGATGCCTACCCGGCCCGAACACTTCGTTTCCTACCAGTCCGGCGTCCTGGGCGGCGCCGATGGCCGCCTCGAGGATCCGAATGGCCGTGGTTGCGTCGGCGCGGACGGCGATGATCGCCTCGCCGGCACCGATCGCGAACGCGGCAATGGCCAGACCCTCGATCACGGCGAACGGGTTCCGTTCCATGAGCACGCGATCGGTCACCGAGGATGGATCGGCGCCATAACCGTTGGCGACCACCACCCGGCCGCTTGCTTCCGTTGCGCTGGCGGCACGCCACTTGTCGGCTGCCGGGTACCCGGCTCCGCCGCGGCCACGGAGTCCGGACGCGCCGATCGCTGCGGTCGTGCCGGTCGCTCCGAGATCGCGCATCGCGAGACGAAGTCCGGTGAACGCGCCGGCGGCCATGGCGGCGTCGAGATCCGTGGGATCGGCAACCGCCGTACGCGGCAGCAGGATCGACGGCCACTTCCTGGGTGTCTTGAGCATCGTCGCGTCGGTCATGCGTCGCCGCCCGGACGACCGGTCAGCGAGGCACCGAGCTTCGCGAGATAGGCGGCCTCCGCGGGTCGCCGGTCGGTCATCGCGGCCGCTTGCGCGGTCACGGTCGGAGGCTCGAACCGCAGGTGGCCGTAGAACGAAGCCGTGCCGTAGATTTGTGCGTACCACGTGCCCGTGACCTGGCTGATCCGCTTCAGCGCGCCGACCGGCAGGTAGCCGTAGTGAGCCTGTGTCGCCTCGAGGATCCCGAGCAGGTGGGCAGGATCGTGGTCGAAGCCCTCCAGGATGTCATCCACCGGACCGACGTCGACGCCCTCGAAGTGGTCGTAGGCGGGGTCCGGAACGGTTCGGCCGGATCGGCGGAGGGCTGACTCCTCGCGCCGCTCGCCGTACGTCTCGGCCGCACCCCAATGAACGTGGAACCGGCCCTTCGTGTCCATGCCGCCCATGTCGATGCATTCGATCGGGCAGGCCTGGGCGCATTGGAAGCAGGTCTCGCACTTCAGCGTGCCGTACTCGTCGTAGAGCAACTGGAGGCGGCCACGGAACTTGGGCGGAATGTCCGCCTGGACTTCGGGGTAGCGGACGGTGGCCTTGGGCTCGAAGAACCGACGCAGCGTCAGCGCCATGCCACGAACGAGGCCGAGGCCCGGGACGAAACTCATCGCTCGGTCCTCATGAGCCGACGATCACGACCGCGGCGGCGGTCACGAAGAGGTTGAGGAGTGCCGCGGGCAGGAGCCACTTCCAGGCGAAGCCCATCAGCTGGTCGATCCGGACGCGGGGCAGTGTGCCGCGCATCCAGACGAAGAGGAAGACGAACCCGAAGGTCTTGGTGATGAACCACACGAGGCCCGCGACCCAGTCGAAGCTGACGTAGGCCCACGCAAACGTCAGGCCGCCGGCCACGACGTTGAACAACACGAACCCGATGATCAGCGCGACCCACCAGCGCATCGAGCTGCGCACGAGGTAGAACGGCGCGGCGAGGACGAGCGTCCCGATGACCGGGACCAGCGCGATGATGAACAGGAGCGGGATCCCGAGCGAGCCTGGATCGAGGGCGATCGCGAACGGCGTCGCGATGTGGAAGTTCGGGATGACGACACTGACCACGCCGTTCAGCGCGTTGACGATCGCATCGATGTCGAACGGGGCGTTCCAGCCGCCGAGGAACAGGACGACCGTGAGCGCCGACATGATGAACACGTTCACGTATTCGGCGAAGAAGAAGAAGCCGAAGCGCATGCCCGAGTACTCGGTCGCGAAGCCGGCCACGATCTCCGAATCGGCCTCGGTCAGGTCGAACGGCGTCCGGTTGGCCTCGGCTGTCGCGGCGATGAAGAAGATCACGAACCCGAGTGGCTGGCGGAACACGAACCAGTCCGTGAACCAGCCCGATTGCTGCATGACGATCTGATTGAGGCTCATCGTTCCGGCCAGGATCAGCAGGCCGACTACCGACAGGGTGAGCGGGATTTCGTAGCTGATGATCTGGGCGGCGGAGCGGAGGCCACCCAGCAGCGAGTACTTGTTGAAGCTGGACCAGCCGCCCATCAGCAGGCCGACGACGCCCATGCCGCCGACCGCGAAGAAGTAGAGCAGTCCGATGTTGAAGTCCTGGCCGGCCAGGCCCGGGGCGAACGGGATGACGAGGAGGGTCATGACGGCCGCCCCGTAGGTCACGACCGGAGCCCAGGTGAAGACGATTGGATCCGCGCCCGTGGGGGTGAAGTCTTCCTTGATCAGCACCTTCAGCCCGTGGACGACCGACAGCAGCGATCCCCACGGCCCGACGCGGTCCGGTCCGACGCGCAGGTTCATGAGCGCGATGACCTTCATCTCGAGATAGATGTTGAGGAATGCGATCGGGATCGTGATGACCAGGATGATCGTGGCCGCGACGAGGAAGCGGATGAACCAAAGGTTCGCCACGATCAGGTCCCAGATCGGGCCGCCGAGCACGACGATGAACGCGATGAGCCCGGCCGTGAGCACGGCCAGCAGCGGAATCATCGTAAACACGATCTTGCCGGGCAGCGTCAGCCGGCCCCAGGTTCGGGAAAGCGTGGTCACTTGTCGACACCGCCCATCACGGGATCGAGCGAGGCCATGATGGCCATCGTGTCGGCGATCAGGTTGTTCTGCATGAGCAGCCCGACGGACTGGAGATGGATGAAGCTCGGATCGTGGATGCGCATCCGGAACGGCTGGTCCGTTCCGTCGCTGATGGCATACGTCGCGTACTGGCCGCGCGGTCCCTCGATGGCCGCGTAGGCGCGTCCCGGGCGGGGCCGCAGCAGGCGCGGCAGCTTGGCCATGATCGGACCATCCGGCATCTGGTGGAGGCACTGATCGATGATCCGGAGGCTCTGCTTGATCTCCTCCATGCGCAGGAGGTAGCGGGCCAGAGAGTCGCCCTCGGAGCGGGTCGGAATGTCGAAATCGAGCTCGGGATAGATCGAGTACGGGTGCGCTCGGCGGACATCGAACGGGCTCCCGGTGGCCCGGAGGTTCGGGCCGCTCATGCACATGCTGAGGGCCGTCTCGGTGTCGATGACCCCGAGCCCGCGGGCCCGACGAACGAAGATTTCGTTCTCGTTGAGGAGCGTCAGGTTGGACTCGATCTGGCCGGTTGCACGGCTCATCCAGTCCCCGAGCCGGCTCATGAAGTCGTGGTTCAGGTCCCCGTTGACGCCGCCGATCCGGAAGTAGTTGAAGAGCATGCGCTGCCCGGTCAGGGCCGCCAACATCTCGACGATCTCGTCCCGTTCGATGAACGACCAGAGGATCGGGGTCAACCCGCCGAGATCGAGCGCGAACCAACCCATGAACAGCGCGTGGCTGGCGATGCGATTGAGTTCGCCGGACAGGACCCGGATGTATTCCGCCCGGCGCGGAACCTCGACATCGAGCAGCTTCTCGAAGGCCATGACGGGCGACCACTCGCAGAACAATGAGCTGATGTACTCGAGCGGATCCACCTGGCTGATGACCTGGTGGTAGTCGGCGTTCTCGCAGAGCTTCTCGACGCCGCGGTGGAGGTAGCCGAGGAC
>JBDTOJ010000131.1:0-6729 GCA_039933295.1 Chloroflexota bacterium | reverse complement strand
CGGATCGGGTCCGGGACCGCGGCTACGACCAGGCCGCCCTGATCGCGACCGCTGCAGGTGCCTCCCTCGGGCTACCCGTCCACCTCGACCTTCTCGAGCGCACACGCCGAACCGCCGCCCAGTTCGATCTGGATCGTGCGAGCCGGGGCCACAACGTCCGAGGCGCATTCCGGGTTCGCGATGGGGCAGCGTGGCCGCTCGGATCGGGGCCGGATGGCGCTCCGTGGATCGTCCTGGTCGATGACGTCATGACAACCGGCAGCACGCTCGCGGCCTGCGCACGGGTCCTTCTCGACGCCGGCGCGTTCGCCGTGTCCGCGGTGACCGTAGCCCGGGAACGGTGAGGGTCGGGCGAGGGCGTCGCCGGGTTCCGAGGCTATACTCGGGGCGCGAGCGCGGGCGACAGCACTCCTCCGCACCCGAGGCGCACCGACCACAGAACCGTGCCGAGCTCGGGAGGTCTCGCGGTGAAGACCATCGTCAAGGGCAAGAACTTCGACGTCCACAACAGCGATCGCCAGTACGCTGAGCGGAAACTCGCGCGCCTGGAGCGGTTGCTCGATGATCGAAGCGAGGCGATGGTCGAGCTCTCGATGGAGCAGCATCGGAGCACCGATGACTCCCACATCGTGGATGTCACGCTGATGATCGACGGTCAACTCCTGCGCGGCCGCGCCGCGGCGGCTACCCATCGGGCGGGCATCGACGAAGTCGTGGACAAGATCGAGCGACGCGCCGTTGACTTCAAGTCAAAGCCACGCCTGCGGGCGCGCCCGGACGAGGAGAAGGCCATCCTCCGACGGATCGCCGATGGCGATTCGGGCGACCACCGCCCAAGGAAGATCGTGAAGGTCAAGCGCTTCGACATCGAGCCGATGTTCGAGGAGGACGCCGCTTCCCGCATGGACGAGCTCGGTCATGACTTCTTCGTGTTCGTGAATGCGGAGTACGAGCGGGTGGCCATCCTGTATCGCCGGGCAGACGGCGACCTCGGCCTGATCGAGCCGATGTACGGCGGTCGTTCCGAGTCGGACGTGGGACGTGCCCGGAGCCGCAAGACGGGCTAGCGTCGCGGCACGGACCGCCGGTAGACCATCTCGTCGCGCTCGGCCAGCTTCAGGTCAACCAGCGCCCGACGGATGGTCGCGACATCCGGGAACCACAGTCCGAGCCGCATGTTGAGGTCGCGCTCGGCCACGCGTTCGTCCGGATCCGGCAGCACCTGGTCGAGCAGGTAGCGGTAGACGACGAGCTTCTTGCGCTCCCGTGCCGGGATCGACGCCAGTCGCCCATCGCGGATGAAGGCCCGGAGCACGTGGGCCTCGAACGCCGGCTCGTCGGGATTCCACGCGGGCGCGACTGCGGGCGCGACTGCGTTCGTGGCCTCGGGCGCGATCTCTGCCGGTTCTCGATCCTGTGACATGGGCGGCATCGTACGATGTTCGGGTGCTCCCTCCTGCTTCCCCGCTCGGCGACGCCGCGACCGAACCGGCCCGGACCGCGGCGGGGGACGGAGCGGTGACGCAACCGACGGGTGATGGCCCCGGGATCGGTGCACCTGCCGAACGAGGCGCAGGTTCCCGTCTTTGGGCGGTCGCCACGAACCTGTTCGAGCGAGATGCCTTGATTCTCGGCCTCCTGCTCATCCTTGCGGCCCTGACGCGCCTCCCCGGTTTGGCCGGACGCGGTGACTTCGACGGTGATCAGGGCCACGACATGCTGACCCTGCTCCACTTTGTCCGGGACGGCCAGATCCCGCTCCTGGGGCCCCCGACCTCGATCGGCGAGTTCCACCACGGAGCGGCGTATTACTACCTGCTGGCGCCGTTCGCATGGCTCTCCGGGAGCAATCCTATGGCGGTCCTCGCCGGCATCGCCGCCTTCGGGATCGCGGCGGTGGGCGTGACCTGGTGGCTGGCACGAGCCATCGGCGGACGTGCCGCCGGGGCGATCGCCGGCCTGCTGCTTGCCGTCTCCCCGGCGGCGATCGAGGAATCGACGTTCATCTGGAACCCCAACCCGATCCCCTTCTTCGCGGTCCTGGCGCTCGCGGCCGCATGGCATGCACGAACGACGGGTGGCGCGAGGTGGTGGGCGCTGGCCATGGCGAGCGCCGGGATGGTCGTCCAGCTCCACGTGCTCGGGATCGTGTTCCTGCCACCGATCCTTGCGTTCGGCGTGCTTGCTGCTCGTCGGGCCGCTCGTGACGGGGATTCGCAGCGACAGTCTGCCGTCATCCGCGGTCTGGCAGGGGGCATCGGCCTGGTCGTCGTGCTGTTCGTGCCACTCCTCATCCACGAACTCCAGACCGGGTTCCTCGAGACCCACCGGCTCGTCGCCTACTTCAGCGCTGCTGGCGGCGGCTCGGCCGGGGCGTTGGATCCGTTCGGGCGACTGCTGTTTGCCGGCCTGCGGATCATCGGCTGGCCGCTCGTGGGCCTCGTGACCAGCGCACCGATCGCGGCCGTCCTCATCGTGAGCATGACGTTTGTGCTCGGGCTGTGGCTCATGGTGACTGGGCGAGGTGACGAGCGGCTCGCGGCCCCCGGGCGCGGTGACGAGCGTCTCGCTGCGCGCTGGCTCGGCTTCACGGTCGCCTGGAGCGCGATCAGCCTGGCCGTCCTCGCGCCATCACTGCAGACCGTCATTGCGGGCCTGCCGAATGATCACTACCACGCCTTCCTCGACCCGGTCGTGGTCATCCTGATCGCGCTGACGATGCGTGCCATGGGTGCCGGGCCTGGACTGCGGACCGGCGCCGATCGGGTCGCACGGATGGTCATGACCACCCTGCTCGTCGGCCTCGTGCTGGTCGAGATCGGCCGCTGGCCGCCCCAGACCCAGGCGAACGGTGGGTGGCCAATGGCACGAGATGCGGGGGCACGCATCACGGCCGCGTTCCCGGGTGCGACCTTCGACGTCCGCGGGGTACCAGTCTTCAAGTCGGCCGAGGGGATCGGCTTTCCGATCGTCCTAGCGGGCGGCACCGCGATGATCGCCACGGGCGAGGAATCGTCGGGCCGGCCGGTGGTCCCGGGCTCTGTGCTGGTGATCGTGTGCGATCGTCTCTTCGAGCAGGTGATGGGTGAACCCTGCGGCGGCGTGGCCGAGGAACAATTCCTCGGGCAGCTCGTGGTCAGTGGGGCCGCACCGGCCGGAATGAGCCTGGCCGACCGCTTCGATGCCTCGGACCGGACCTCGGTCTCGGTCTACCGCCGCTAGCCAAGCTATCGCCGCTAGCCGGGCCGGACCCTCGGGACGCGATGCGTTCCGGGAACTGATCGACGTGGCTCATCAAACCGAACCCGGCCACGCTCGGCCAGCCGCCCGAATCGACGAATCTCGCGCAGGGCCACGGTCGTACGCCGCGATTCTGATGAACCAGCTCGATCACGCCGGCCAACCAGCTCGATCACGCCGGCCAACCAGCTCGATCACGCCGGCCAACCAGCCTCATGGCGGCGGGCAGGCCAGGTTGGCCGCAATCCCTGTGGGAACGTTCCGCTCACCGAGACGACCCGATGGAATCGCGAACGCCGGCGCCCCGAACGCCGGCGTTCGCTGTCCCCGAGACCTGGACGTGGAGGCATCCAGGCCGATCGCAAGTAAGCGGATCAGTACCGGTCGTTCGAACGTCCCGGTGGTCGAGTCATGGTTGAGGTGGCGGTGACGCGGGTTGCGGTGACCCGGGTTGCGAGTCCCCCAGGCTGGCCGGTCCCCGCGGAGCGCGGCGGCAGGTGGGCGTACCCGAGCGGGCGTGAACCCGCGGGGAGCGGTTCAATGCGGACCGTCCCATCGTTGCGTCCTTCGGATCGTTCGGTGCCTCGAGCCCCGCGATTGCCGGATCCAGCGGCGCCGCTGACAGCGGGCTCTCCGACCGGTCCGCGTGGAGAAGCTGCGTTGCCGGATCCGTCGTCGCCATGGAAGACGCGGCCGAAGCGGCGCATCCGAACGGCGAGGTAGTACTCCATGACCTGCCGGACCTGTGCCTCGCCGAGGGCATCATCGGCGCGCAGGGCGTACTCGATGCGCGCCGTCGGGTTCTGGGAACCACTGGTCACCAGGCCCAGATACTGGGCGGTATCAGCGTCGTCGCGGATCTCACGGAGTCCACGCGCCAGGGCCGTGGCTGTCCCGAGGGACGGCATGCGGTCGCCACGGATCAGTCGCGAAATCGTCGAATGGTCAACGCCGGACTGCTGGGCGAGCTGTCGCTGTGACATCTTCTTCGCCTTGAGCTGGACGCGGAGCCACTCGTTGAATGCTCGGCCGGTGTGTGTGGTCATGAGGCGGTTCCAGGCGCTCCGTTAGAGGACTGCTGACGCAGATGCGCGATATCCGGACTATCGGATCGCGGCGTCGGATCCCCTATCACCCGTTGGTACCGTGGGCGTCCCGAATCGGTTGTCGAGAGCGTGGCGGGTGCGGTGCGGTTGCGGCTGGTCTGAACCGGTGTGCGGTACCGGGACTCTCAGGCCGTGGTGTCGGAAGGCTCCAGTCCGACGCCCCGTCGCTTGTTCGAAATCGCGTATGCGATCGTGCCGAGGACGATGACCGTGAGCACCGAGATCGTCCGATCGACGACCGTGATCGCGAGGGCTTCGGTCTGCGGCACGCCGTAGGCGATGGTCAGGAGTCCGACCACAGCACCCTCGACGAAGCCGAGGCCGGCCGGGGTGATCGGGATCGCGGTCAGGAGCGAAGCGCTCAGGGCGATGAAGAATGCGCCGCTGATCCCGAGGTGCACGTCGGCAAGCCCAAGTGCCTCGACAACCAGGTACAGCCGGGTTGCTTCGGTCGCCCAGATCATGCCCGTGATCAGGATGAGGCTCGGAAGGGCTCGCAGCCCGATCGAGGCGAACACGCCCTCCTCGAACCGATCGTAGAGCGTCACGAACCGCTCGGGGATCGGGAGGCGGACGATGATCCGGCGTCCGAAGTTGCGCATCGTCATCAGGCCGATTGCGAGTGCGATGACAAAGACGATCCCGCCGGCAAAGACGATCTGGACCTCGCGCGGCAACCCCGAGCGGAACGACACGAACCCCGCCGCGAGCCCAAGGACCACGATCGCGAACAGGTCCAGGATCCGCTCCATGAACACCGTCCCGAATGTGCGGCTGAGCGAGACGGTGCTGTTGATCTTCAGCAGGTACGCGCGGTAGACGTCGCCGAGCTTGGCCGGGACGAGGCAGTTGACGAGCCAGGAAAGGAAGATGATCTCGCTCGCATCGCGGATGCCCAATCGGTAGCCGGTCTGACGCACGAGGATCGCCCAGCGCAGGCCCCGGAGCGGGAACCCGAGGTAGAAGACCGCCAGTGCCAGCAGGAGGAGTGACCAGTCAGCGGCAAGGATCTTGGCCGGCAGCTGGTCAAGGTGGAATCCCGGCAGGCTCCGGACGAACAGCCCGATGAGCACGAGCGGGAGGATCAGCGAGATGATCGTGCGGGGCTGCCGCAGGCGGCGCGCGAGTGAGATCTGGTCCGCGGTGATCTCCTCGGGATCGCGATCGGCGGCGGTCACGCCCCGGATTCCGTGCGGACCCGTCCACGGCCGCGAGCACGATTGATCACCTTGGCGATCGGGGTCACGAGACGAACATAGGCCGAGGCGCGGCCCATCACGAGGGCAGGACCGGCGGCGAGGGCCGCCCGTAGCTCGTCGGCAGAATCGGCGGTACCCATCAACGCCGTGTATGCAACGCCGACCTCGACGGCCATGTGGGCATCCGAGACGGCCACCCCGGGCACGTCGACCGCACGAGCCAACTCGGCCGCGCGCTGGTTGCCATCGCCGAACAGCAATCGAGCGTTCCAGGTCTCGATCCAGTCGACCGAGGCGGCGAGGGCCTCGAGACGTTGGGGCGCGCCATCCTTGGCCAGCGACCCGCGGAAGCGATCGAACGGATGCGGAATGCCCACCAGGCCGCCCTGGTCCCGGACGGCGCTGATCGTATCGACCGCCGTCATCCCGGGTCGGACCGCCTCGGACAGGAAGACCGCAATCAGGTCCCCGTCGCGGGTCCGGATCTCCTCGCCCACGAGCACACTCAGGCCCTCCGGCGCGGCATCGCGGGCAGCGAGGGCACCGTCGATCCGATCATGGTCGGTGATGGCGAGGTGGGTCAGACCACGTCGTGCCGCGGCGGCAACGACACTCTTCGGGGAGGCAAGGGAATCGAAACTGGCCGAGGTGTGGCAGTGGAGATCGACGAAGGACCGGGTTGCGATCACCGCCAATGTGCGCGGCTACAGGGACTGGACGAGCGACTTCTTGAAGAAGCCGTAGTGCTTGAGGGCCTCACCGGTCCCGAGCGCGACGCAGTTGAGTGGGTTCTCGGCCACGTGGCACGGGACGCCCGTCACCTGGGTCAGCAGCTTGTCAATGTTCCGGAGCATGCTGCCGCCGCCCGACATGACCATGCCCTTGTCGATGATGTCCGAGGACAGCTCCGGGGGCGTCTGCTCGAGCACGTGACGGACCGCCGCAACGAGCTGCTGGAGCGGGACCTCGATCGCCTCCATCACCTCGGTCGAGGTGATCGGAATGGTTCGCGGCAGCCCGGCGATGAGGTCCCGTCCGCGGACCTCCATGCTCAGCTCGCGTTCGAGTGGCAGGGCCGTGCCGATCGTGATCTTGACCTCTTCCGCGGTTCGCTCGCCGATCATCAGGTTGTACTTCTTGCGGATGTACGACGCGATGTGCTCGTCGAACTTGTTGCCGCCGAC
>JBDTOJ010000130.1:0-1825 GCA_039933295.1 Chloroflexota bacterium | reverse complement strand
GGATCGGCCGGATCAACGACGCAGTAGACATCACCGGCACGGACGTCGAACGGCGCGATGCCCGCGGGCGCGTGCTGGGGCGTGAAGACCACCAGGCCGACGGCCGCATCGCGGTTGGTTCGCGCCTCGCGGAGTTCGTCCCGCATCTCGCGACCGGAGATCTTGCGATCTTTGGCCTCGACCACCACGCGGAGCTCCATGCCGCGGGCCACGGCGGGATCGAGAGTCAGAACGAAGTCCCCCTTCTTGGACCGGCCCGAATCCCCCGCCTCGGTACCAGTTCGCTCGAGCAGGTCATTCGCGCCACGTGCGATTTCCCCGAGCATGCCCTCCAGGAGGGCCTCGAAGTCGGCACCCTTGGCCGAGGACTTCGCCCGTTCGCCGGCCCGCGCCGCGCCCGCTGCCTCGATGGCGATCAGTTTCTCCTCGATGGCCTTGAACCCGGCGGCAACTTCGCCGCGGAACTGGTGGAGGGGCGAGCCCATGCGGGTCGGGTCCAGGAGCGTGGCGAGGCGTGAGGCATCGCCATCGAAGTACGAATCGAGCATCGAGGACATCTTCCCGATCGCCGAATCGCGGCGCTTCGGGTCGAACAGCTCCGTGACCATCGACTGGAGCTTGCCGCGATCGCCCAGGAACGTCTCGAGGGTCCGCGGCAGACGTCCATCGCCATCCCCGAAGTTCGAGCGGAGGACCTGCTCCAGTGCCTCGGCCGCCCGGTCGTTCGCGGTCCGGTTCTGCTCGGCGAAGCGGTCGAATTCGGAGCGAACGGCATCGAGGTTGAGGGTCACGCCGACGCTCTGCAGTGCGGTGAGGCCGATGCGCAGCGCCCGCTCGACCACGAGGGGACGTTCAAGCTCCGGCTGGCCGGCGAGCCAGGCGGCCTGGCCCGGGTCCACGAGGGTCATCCGGTCGATGAGGATCCGTTCCCCGTCGATGCGAATCGACGGGTCCGGGCGGGACGGGAGCGAGACGATTCGTGCTTCCATGCTTGCATCCTCAGGGCCTCGCGTGACACCTAGCGTGGCACAGCCCGCCGGACCAACGAAAAGTGCGTCGAATGCCCTCGAGGGACATCACCCCGGGACGAGACCGACGCATCGCCCCGATCGGACCTGGCGGTCAGCTGCCGCGGTACGTCGTCATCGAGAACGGCGAGAGCAGCAGCGGCACGTGGTAGGACCGCGTGACGTCGTCGATTTTCAGGTCCAGCGACATTTTGCGGAAGAACCGGTCGTCGGCGGGCCGCAGGCCGCGGATGCCACCGAGATTGAATTCGAGTCGATAGACGCCCGGCGACATCGGTCGCTCGAGCAGATCGCGGATCCTCCCGTCGCCATCGGTCAGTGCCTGGGTCAGGCGGATCGGTCGATCGTCCTCGCCCAGCTTGTACAGGCTCACGTGAATGCCGCCCGCGGGCAGACCGGTCTGGGCATCGAGGACGTGCGTCGAGATCGTCGGTCCGGACGGGGCGGCACTCGGCGGCAATGAATCCACCACGGGATCCGGCGCTGGGGGTGTTCCCGAGTCGCTGCTGGACACGTATCCTCCGGGGCATGGGAAATCTTTCGATCACGGTCGGCGACGACCTCCACTTTACCGCCCGGTGGGAAACCGCCGCACCCCAGACCATCGAGGCCATCCGGCGGATGCTGCCGATCGACTCCCGCCTGATCCATTGCCGCTGGTCGGGTGAATCGACCTGGATCCCGTACGGCGACTTCCGGCCCGGCATCGACTACGAGAACCACACCTCGCATCCGGCCCCGGGCATGCTCGCGATGTACCCCGGCGGGATCAGCGAGTGCGAGATCTTCTTCCCGTA
>JBDTOJ010000129.1:0-3616 GCA_039933295.1 Chloroflexota bacterium | reverse complement strand
AGTCGCTGGGATCACAGAATGGAGCCTTCATCGTTGCTGTTCGTGCCTCGCCAGCTCCGCCAGACGCCGCCGGTACGCGATCGACGCCCGATCCGGTCCTGCGATGTGCAACTCGGCCGAGAGATCGACGGGGAGTTCCTCAGGGCGCTGTGACTCGGCGATCGGGCGGTCCTGGTCGAGGATCAGGGTCTGGAAGGCCGCCAGCTCGGCGTCGGCCTCGGGCTCGGTCTTGTACGTCCGGGCGTTCCAGGTGAACGATCGACATCGTCGTCCGCTCAACGGCGCGACGGCGACGAACAGGATGAAGCGGTTGCCCTCGGGCCGGTCGGCCGACGCCGGCAGGCGCTGGTCGAGCGTCACCGACAGCGGCAGGTGGAGGGTGTAGGTGGTCGGGTCGCGCTGGACCCTGGTGCCTGGCGTCACGTCGCCCTTGACCGACGCCTGGGGCTCCTCGAGCGCGATGTCGAAGCTGATCGTCGTCCCGTCGTCGCGGACCTCGTGCTCGGGGCTGAGCGGCTTCGCGCGATCCCCGAGGACGCCCGGATGGACCCACGGGAAGTGGCTGAAGTCCACGAAGTTCTCGACCCGCCGGGCGGCCGAGCAGGCCCAGTCGTACGTCTCGATGGGGATGGTTCGGAAGCTGGGCTGGTCCCACCAGGCGCTCGCGTCGGGTAGGGGATGGGCGGCCTGCGGGTCCTCCCAGCCGCCGGGACCCGGCTCCAGCAGCACCCAGATGAGCCCGACCGCTTCCGCCGTGGCGTAGCGCTCGACGCGCGCGCGGGTGGGGATCGACCGCCCATGGACGGCCGGGATCCGGCGCACGATCCCGCGTCGGTCGTAGCTCCAGCCGTGGTAGGCGCACACGAGGCATGGCTCACCCACCGTGCCCGAGCCGTCCGGGGCCGGCTGGCTTCCATCGTCCACCCAGCCGAGGCTCAGCGCCGTCCCACGATGGACGCACAAATCCGGGAAGCACGCGATCTCTTCGCCCAGCAGGACGATCACGAGCTGCTGATCGAGGAGGGTCACAGCGAGGGGACCGCCGCCCGCGGCCTCCGCGGCGTCGAGCTCGTCGATGCGTGCCACCGGATGCCAGCAGCGTCGCAGCGCGTCGTGGAGGCGCGCCTCGCCCTCGACGTCGAGGTGCAGGTCCGTGCGATCGGCAGCGGCGGCGGCGGGGTCCGTGCTCATCCTGGCATGATCGCAGACCGGGGACGCCGTGCGGGCACCCCGCGGGCGCCCGCGGGGTGCCTGACAGACCACAAATCAGGACCGAGCAGTCGACTTGTGGCCTCCTGCGGGGAAATCATTGTCTGTCAGGCAACAATCGTCGCCGGGCGAGTGGTCGCGGGACTCTTCGGACCCCAATTGTTGTCTACCAGGCACGCCTGGACCTAGCCGGGCCGCCGAGCCGGGCCGCCCAACCGGGTCACCACACCTAGCCGGGCCGCCGAGCCGGGCCGCCCAACCGGGTCACCACACCTAGCCGTCGGTCCCACCGTGATAAGCGGCGATCAACCGCCGTGGCGTCTACTGTGCCCATGCGCCGTCCGGCCGCGACCAGCCTCGCCATCGGGCCCCGGGAGCTCGACCGTCGCGCGCGCGAGCACCGTCGTCGGATCGGTGGGCAAGTCCGTGAGATCCGCGAGGATCTGGGCGCCACTCAGGCGGACCTGGCGCGGGCCGTCGGCGTGGCGCCATCGCATGTCGCCCGGATCGAGGCCGGCACGGTCGGCATGTCGCAGTTGACACACCTCGCCATCGCGGCGGCACTCGGGGCCGATCTCTCCGTCCGCCTGTTTCCGACCGGCGGGGCACCGATTCGCGATCGCTTCCAGGCCCCGATCGTCGAGGCGCTGATCCGCGCCCTCGACGAGTCGTGGACGCCCCGTCCCGAGGTGCTCGTGGGCTCGCCCCGCCGAAGGATCATCGACGTCGTCCTTGGCCGGGGACGCCTGGTCATTGCCTGCGAGGTCCACTCGGAACTCCGAAGGGTGGAGGAGGTCCTTCGGCGGGCGTCTGAAACGGAGCACGCCTTGGCCACTGAAGGGCTCGCGGAAATCACTTCTCGGCTGTTGATCGTGCGCTCGACCGTGACGACCCGAGCCGTAGCCCGCCAACTTGCCGCGACACTCAGCGCCGCCTATCCGGCCCGCGCCGCCGATGCTTTCGATGCCCTGACCGAGGGGGACCGTGCGTGGCCGGGAGCGGCAATCCTCTGGGCCAGGCTCGAAGCAGGGCGGGCGGAGCTCCTGCGGTTCGCGCCGCGGGGCGTCTCCGTCGGCCGATGAGCGCGGGCCGAGGCCGTGGCGATGACGATGCGTCGGCGCTGTCTGGCAGACAACAACAGGCGGTCGAGGACACCAAGCACGACCTCTTCGCCGCAATATCGTGCTTGGAAGACACCGGCGCGTGGCGAGGGTGCGCCGCCGACGCCGTTCGTGCCGACATTGGTGACTGGTAGGCATCGCACGAGCACTCCCGCCGATCACCGAGGGTCCCGCTTGACAGCAAATGGCCATTTATGGCTAGATATGGCCATGAAACGCGTCGGGATCGCTGAACTCAAGGACCAGCTGTCCATCCACCTTCGGTCGGTCGAAGCGGGTGAGACAGTGGAGATCACTGATCGAGCGAGGCCAATGGCGCGCATCGTGCCGATCGCCGGCACCCGGGCGATCACGATCCGCCCTGCCCGCCGATTGTTCGCATCGGTGCGCGACCTGCCCTTCTCGCCGCTCGGAGGTCCGAGGCTGGCGGACGACCTCCTGGCCGTCGAGCGGGGAGAGCGCGCCGACCACGCTGAACCTCGCGAGCGCCCCGAATCCCCGGATCCCTCGCCGCGCTCGTGATCGCCTACGTCGACTCGTCGGTCGTGCTCCGGTTCGTCCTCGGTCAGGAGGACCGACTGACGTCGTGGCGGGACATCGATCGCGCCATCGCGAGTGAACTCGTGCGTGTCGAATGCCTCCGGTCCATCGATCGGGCCCGCGTGGTTGCCGGACTCAGCGATGCCAATGTGGCGGAGCGCCGCGCCGGCCTCCTGCGATTACTCGACGGGTTCGAGCTCGTCGGCCTCGAGCCCGCGATCCTCGACCGCGCCGCCGATCCCTTTCCGACGTCGCTCGGAACCCTCGACGCCCTGCATCTCGCCACGGCCGTGGCGATCCGCGACCAGGTGCCGGATCTCGTCGTCGCGACCCACGATGTTGCCCTCGGACTCGCCGCCTCCGCCCTCGGCTTCGAGGTCCACGGTCTCGCCTGACCCTGGCCACCGGGCGCGCGCGAGTGGCTATCGCAGCCCATGGTTGGCTCGCTCACCTGGTTCCGTGCCGCGCTGACCGGTCAGCCTCGCATCCATCGCCCGGCACGACAAGGCGGCCGCGGCCGCCCTGCTGCAGTGCCGGTCGACCCAAGGTCTCCGGGTCGCCACCCGGGATGCCCGGCGGCGAGGCCTCGACAACCCGCCGCAGACACCCCGAGCCTCTACTGCTGGAAGGGGACCGCGAGGAGCTCGTAGACCTCGACCGCGTAGTTGCCGAGACCCTCGGCCAGAAACGGGTGCCCGGTGGCGAGCTTGCGGGCCGCGTCGAGGTCCGACGCCTCGATGATCGAG
>JBDTOJ010000128.1:0-13849 GCA_039933295.1 Chloroflexota bacterium | reverse complement strand
GAGATCACGGACCGCCTCGACGCGGTCGGCAACACGACGAAGGCTCTGACGAAGGGCTACGCGATCGCATCGGCGTCGCTCGCGGCATTCCTGCTTTTCAGCGCCTACATCGACAAGGTCAACCTGATCCAGGCACGCAGGATCCTCGCCGGCGTGCCGGGCGCCGCATTGCTCGAATCGGTCAACCTCGCCAACGTCAGCGTCTTTATCGCCGGGCTGATCGGGGCGATGCTCGTCTACTTCTTCAGCTCACTTGCGATCCGTGCCGTCGGGACAACGGCCCAGTCGATCATCGTCGAGGTTCGGCGTCAGTTCCGCGAGATGCCCGGGATCATGGACTACACGCAGCGCCCGGACTACGCCCGGGTCGTCGACATCACCACCAAGGCCGCCCTTCGCGAGATGATCGCCCCGGGTTTCGTCGCGGTTGCAACCCCGATCATCGTCGGGCTCCTCCTCGGTGCCGAGGCGGTCGCCGGGATGCTGATGGTCGGGACGATCGCCGGGGTCATGCTCGCGACGGTCCTGAACAACGGCGGCGGCGCGTGGGATAACGCCAAGAAGTACATCGAGTCGGGGAACCTCAAGGACGAGCACGGCAACGTTCTCGGCAAGGGCTCAGATGCCCACGCCGCGGCTGTCGTCGGCGACACGGTCGGCGATCCCTTCAAGGACACGGCCGGGCCGTCGCTCCACGTCCTCGTGAAGCTGCTCGCGACGATCACTCTGGTGCTCGCGCCGCTCTTCATCCGCTAGGAATCGAACCAGGGCGGTCGAGCCCGCTGCTCGACCGCCGCGAGGAGCCCGATGGACATCTTCGTCCAGGCGATCGTCATGGGCATCGTGCAGGGGCTGACCGAGTTCCTGCCGGTGTCCAGTTCCGGGCACCTCATTCTTGTGCCGGCATTGCTCGGCTGGCGTGACCCGTTCATCGATAGCCTCGTGTTCAGCGTGCTCCTGCACATGGCCACGCTGCTGGCGTTACTGATCTTCTTCCGAGCGGATTGGTTCCGGCTCATCCCGGCCTGGTTTGCGTCGATCCGGGATCGATCGCTGGCCGATGACCCGGACCGGAAGCTCGCCTGGCTGATCGCCATTTCCACGGTTCCGGCCGTCATTGCCGGACTCGCGCTGGGCGACCTCGCCGAGAACCCGGACTTCCGCGGCGTGGGTCGGGTGGCCATCGCACTCGTCGTCGGAGCGGCGCTTCTGTGGCTCGGCGAGCGCATCGGATCGCGGACGCGGTCCATCGGCGAGCTCGGTTTCCGTGGAGCGCTGGGCGTCGGAATGGCCCAGGCGCTGGCGCTCATCCCCGGGATCAGCCGATCGGGCATCTCGATTGCCGCGGGCCTGGTTGCAGGGCTCGATCGCGCTTCAGCCGCGCGCTTCTCGTTCCTGATGGCGACGCCGATCACGGCCGGGGCTGGGATCTTCGAGATTCGCAAGATCCTCAACGGCGAGGCGGTGCCGGTCGACGTCGCCCCGCTGCTGGCAGGCATGGCTGCGGCCCTGGTGGCCGGCCTGCTCGCGATCTCGCTGATGCTGCGGTTCCTGCGCTCGAATTCGACGATGGTCTTCATCATCTATCGGATCGGACTCGCCGCGTTTGTTGTCGTCGCCTGGCTGGGTCTCTGGGATCGATAGCGGCCGGCAGCGATGGAAGTCATGAAACAGCTCCGGCATCGAGCGATCCGCGATCTCGTCGATCAACGACCGATCCGGACGCAGCAGGAACTCGCAGCGGCCCTTCGGGAGCGCGGCTTTCGGACGACACAGGCGACGATCAGCCGCGATGTGGCCGAGCTCGGGCTGATCAAGGCGACACGCGCTGGGACCCAGGCCTACGCGCTCCCGCCCCGTCTCATCGAGGCCGAGGCGTCGGGTGAGGATCGGCTCCGCCGCCTGCTCCGGGAGTTGCCGGCCGAGATCCGCGAATCCGGATTGATTCTGGTCGTGCGCACGTTACCCGGGTCGGCGCACGCGATCGCGGCGGCGATTGACCGCGCCCGATGGCCTGAGGTGGCCGGGTCGGTCGCCGGCGACGACACGGTCTTCATTGCAACTGTCGACCGACCCGCCCTCAAGCGCGTTCGGCGCCGTCTGGAGCAGTTCGGCGCGGCCGAGTAGCTCGCCTGCGAAGACCAGATTCGGGTGGCTTTGACACCCCGATGGGGCCGCGCTAGGCTACGTCCCCGGCATCGAACTCCAGCCCCGCGGGATCTCCCCGGAGTACTGGGGTTCTTCGTTTATTGGAGCCTCCGCCGTCCCGTTCCTGCCACCCGCAGAGACGCCGAGCCACACTCGGGAGTCCACGTGAACAACAAGCCAACGTATATCTCGCGAGAGGGTCTCGAGAAGCTCCGCCAGGAACTCGAGCAGACGGTGTCCATTCGGCGCCCTGAAGTGGCCGGCCGGATCCACGATGCCAAGGAACACGGCGACCTGAGCGAGAACGCCGAATACGAGGACGCCAAGAACGAGCAGGCGTTCGTCGAGGGCCGGATTCAGACCCTCGAGGCGCTCATCAAGAACGCGACCCTGATCGATGAGAACCATTCCAAGGACCACGTCCAGATCGGCTCGTCCGTGACCGTCGACGGACCCGATGGCAAGGAGACATTCACGATCGTCGGGTCGACCGAGGCGCGCCCAACCGAGGGACGGATCTCCAATGAGAGCCCTGTTGGACGATCGCTTCTGGGCCGCAAGAAGGGCGACAAGATCACCGTCCGCGTTCCCGCGGGCGACATTTCGTACACGGTCCTCGGAATCGCCTAGCCTCGACCAGGAGGGGCGGCGATCGGGCCGCCACAGGATTGGTGGCGGCGACGCCGGGTGCCCCTGACCATCTACGAGGAGCAGCACCAATCATGGACTGGGCGGACGAGCTGGCCTCGCGCGTTTCGGGACCGCAGGTCATCAACGATTCGAAGACGCCATCGGGGACGGTCCACGTCGGGAGCCTGCGCGGTCCGGTGATCCTCGATGTGATCACGCGTGCGCTCCGCGCGGCCGGTCACGAAACGACGCTCCTGTATGGCGTCGATGATCTCGATGCCATGGATGCACAGGCCCTGCTGACTCCGGACGCCGTCGATCGATACATGGGCGTGCCTCTGGCTCACATCCCGGATCAGGCCGCCGACGGCCATGCGTCCTACGCTCGCCACCATGCCCAGACCTTCATCGACCTGTTCGCCGACCTCGGCGTGCATCCCGATCGCTACTACTGGATGAGCGACATCTACCCGACGGGTGCGATGGACGGATTCATCCGGACGGCCCTCGATCGCGCCCATGTGGTGCGGGACCTGTACCGACGCGTGTCCAGCGTCCAGCATCCGGATACGTGGCACCCGGTCCTCGTGATCTGCGAGCAGTGCGGCAAGGTCGGGACGACCATCGTCACCAAGTGGGACGGCGAGCGGGTCTTCTACGAGTGCCGGCCCAACCTCGTCACCTGGGCGACCGGGTGCGGTCACTCGGGCTGGGTGGCCCCGTTCGGCGGGCGCGCCAAGCTGCCCTGGAACCTGGAGTGGGCAGCGCAGTGGAGCCTGTTCGGGGTGACGATCGAGCCGTGCGGCAAGGACCTCGCGACCGCGGGCGGGTCCCGGGACCGGTCCGATGCGATAGCGCGCGAGGTCTTTGAGCGCGAGCCACCGATCAACGTCCCGTACGAGTTCCTGAACATCGGCGGCCGCAAGATGTCGACCTCGAAGGGTCTGGGTGCCGCGGCCCATCGGATCGTCGAGGTCATCCCGCCCGAGCAGTTGCGGACGCTCTTCATCCGGCCACGGCCGAACCAGGCCATCGAATTCGATCCGGAGGGGACCGACGCGATCCCGCGCCTGTTTGACGAATTCGACAAGCTCGCCGACGCAACCGCGGGCCGCCCGGTCAAGGGCGAGATGGCGCCGGGGTTCGAGTCCGTCTTCCGCTACGCACTGCGGGACTCCGCAGCCGACGTCGACGCAGAGGCGGCGGCATTCCGGCCGAACTTCGCCCATCTGGCGTTCCTCGTCCAGGTGCCGGGAGCCGACATCGAGGCAAGGATGGCCGATGAGAAGGGCTCGGCGCTCGATGACCGCGAGCGGGCAATCCTCGACGAACGCCTGCTGGCCGCCCGGAACTGGCTCGAGTCCTACGCCCCGGATCGGGCCCGGATGGCCGTGCGGGACTCGGTTCCGGAGGAAACCGGTGGGCTCGATGCCGACCAGCGCGGATTCCTGAGCGCGCTTGCCGGGGCGCTCGGATCCGAGGCGGCGAACGGGTCGGTGACCGGTCCGGCCGGCGGCGACGCCTGGCAGACCGCCATCTTCGCGACGGCCGCCGGCCTGGGTCTCCCGCCCGGCAGGGCCTTCGCTGCCCTCTACCTGGCGTTCCTGGGACGACCGAACGGTCCGCGCGCCGGATGGCTGCTCGCGGGCCTCGAACCGGCATTCGTCGCGCGGCGGCTGCGCGAGGTGGCCGCTCCGGGTGCGACCATGAGCGCTGCAGGAGGTGTGGCATGAGTGTCGGTATCGCACGGCTTCGGAATGAGCCGGATGCCATTCGGAAGGGCGCCAGCGACAAGGGCGAGGACGCGTCGCTCGTCGACGCTGCCCTCGAAGCCGATGCTCGCCGCCGGACCCTGCAAGGGGAGGGTGACGCTCTTCGAGCGGAGCGCAACACCTCCTCGAAGGCGATCGGCGAGGCGATCAAGGGTGGCGCACAGCCCGACGGCCCCGAAGTGGCCGCGCTGCGAGCCCGGTCGACGGAAATCGGCGATCGCCTGACCGCCATCGATACGGAACTCAACGACGTCGAGGCCACCGTGGAAGACCTCCTGCTCCGCATTCCGAACCCCGCCGAGGCGGACATCCCGATTGGCGGCGAGGAGGCGAACATCACCCTGCGAACGTGGGGCCAACAGTTGCCGCACGATCAGCCCCTCGAGGGCGACATCGGAGCGGATGCACCCGCCGGCGGGGCCGTCTGGGAGCGCCGGCCGCACTGGGAGATTGCGGAGCACCTTGGGATGATTGACCTGGCCCGCGGCGCGAAGATCGCCGGGTCCGGCTTCCCCGTCTACAAGGGCTACGGCTCAGCCCTCCAGCGCGCCCTGATCATGTGGTTCCTCGACGTCCATACCCGCGAGAACGGGTTCACCGAGGTCTGGCCGCCCATCGTCGTCAACCAGGCATCGGCCCGCGGTACGGGCCAGATTCCCGACAAGGAAGACCAGATGTATGTCGTCACGCGGGACGACCTGTACCTGGTCCCGACCGCCGAGGTCCCGGTCACGAATCTCCACCGGGACGAGATCCTCGACGCGAACGAGCTGCCGATCCGCTACGCCGCCTACACGCCCTGCTTCCGTCGCGAGGCCGGCGCTGCCGGCAAGGACACGCGCGGGATCCTGCGCGTCCACCAGTTCGACAAGGTCGAGATGGTGCTGTTCGAGCGGCCGGAAGCCTCGGCCGAGGCGCTCGAGTGGATGACCGAGGTTGCCGAGGACCTCCTCAGGCGGCTCGGGCTGGCCTACCGCGTCCTGCTCATGGCCACGAAGGAGATGGGCTTCACCCAGGCCCGCAAGTACGACATTGAAGTCTGGTCCCCAGGGGTTGAGCGCTGGCTTGAGGTCAGTTCCTGCTCCAATTTCAAGGACTTCCAGGCGCGCCGGATGGCGGTCCGATATCGGCCCGAGCTGGGAGCCAAGCCGGAACTCGTTCACACGCTCAACGGTTCGGGACTTGCCCTGGCCCGGATCGTTGCGGCGATCCTCGAGAGCTACCAGCGACCGGACGGTTCGGTCGATGTCCCGCCGCCACTCCGCCCGTACATGGGGATCGACTGGATCCCTGCCCCGTTGGCCTGAAGCCCGGTCACGAGTCCGAGATGGTCAACCTTGGCATTGAGTTGCCCGCCGGCCACACGCTGGTGTCCTACGCGGAGCGGCCCGATCTGGTCGATCCAGCCGGCCGTTTCAACGGCTCCGTGTGGCCGGAGTTCATGCTTCAGGACAGTGAGGCGGACAAGTACTGGCATCTGCTCGACACCGTCTTCCTCGACTATCAGCTTGTGCTCCTCGATCCGGATGGCCAGATCGCGGCGACCAATAACAGCGCCCCGCTCGCCTGGGACGGCACCGACGCCGGACTCCCGGATGGTTGGGATCGGCAGTTCGAGCAGACCGCCCACGACCTCGAGGCCGGAACGCCCGTCAACACGCTCGGTGCGCTCCAGATCGTCGTGGATCCCGCCCGGCGGGGGACCGGCCTGGCCGGTGTCATGGTCCACGCGATGCGCGCCAATGCCTTGGCGCATGGATACGGTGCGGTCATTGCCTGCGTTCGACCGACCGACAAGCATCGCTATCCGCTCATCCCCATCGAGCAGTACGCCTTCTGGACCCGGCCCGACGGCGAGCCGTTTGACCCATGGATCCGGCTCCATACGCGGCTCGGCGGTCGGATCGTTCGGGGATCACCGCAGGCCATGACGATTCGCGGTTCGGTCGCCGACTGGCGCCGCTGGACGGGTGAGGCCTTCCCGAATTCGGGCCAGTACCTGCTCCCGGTTGCCGCCGCCCCGATCAGCATCGATCTCGACTTGGATGAAGGCGTCTACTTCGACCCGAACGTCTGGATGGTCCACACGGTCGATCCCGGCTGATCGGGCCGAAGTCGCCGCGCGCGACGGCCTGAGGCCACGACCGCGCAATGCTCGTCCCACGCGAGCGCTGATATCCTCGACGGTGGAGAGGTGCCGGAGTGGTCTATCGGTCCTGTCTTGAAAACAGGCGGGTGAAAGCCCCGTGGGTTCGAATCCCACCCTCTCCGCCATTCGACCCTGGATAACCCAGCCACCGGGAGCCCTGACGATGATGCCGCTGTGCGATGACTTCGCTGCCACTGCCGAGGTCGGCACGCCGAGCGATGTCTGCCAGACCTGCGTGGACCTAGGCTCGACCTGGGTTCATCTTCGCCAGTGCCTCAACTGCGGCAAGACGAGTTGTTGCGACAACAGCCCCAACCGGCATGCAACGGCGCACTTCATGGCCGACGGTCACGCCATGATCCGGTCCGCCCAGCCTGGCGACGACTGGCGCTGGTGCTACAAGGACGAGCTCATCTTCGTCCCCGGGCCCGACGGCTACGAAGTCGCCGAGGACTGATCGGTAGGTCAGGGTCGCGCAATCCCCGCGACGATCGAGGCCGATGCGGCGGGATCCGGGAACGACGCCTGCGTCCCAGCGCGCGTCACGCTGTCGGATGCACAGGCAAGGCCAAGGGCGACCGCAGCGGTCTCCGACCAGCCCAAGGCAAGGCCAACGGCAAACGCCCCGACGAACGCATCGCCCGCGCCAGAGGTGTCGACAGCCGTCACCCGCGTCGCGGGGAGTCGGGCAACGGCTCCATCGGCCTGAAGCAGCGCGGCACCGTGAGCGCCGACGGTCACGATCAGGCGGGTTCCTACTCTTGACGCGAGCGCCCGGATCGCGTGGTCGGTCAGATCGGCGTTGCCGCCGGCGAGCATCCGGAACTCTGATTCGTTGGGGATGAGCCAGTCGGTCAACGCAAGGAGCTCCGGCGCGATCGGCGCCGCGGGCGCGGGATTGAGAATCGTGATTGCGCCACGGGATCGCGCGGCGGCAAATCCCGCTGCCGTCACTGCCTGGGGAATCTCGAACTGGCCGACGGCCACGGCCATGCGGTCGTGCGACAGGGCCGCACGGGCAGCGTGTTCTGGCGTAACGCGATCGTTGGCACCTGGCACCACGATGATCCGGTTCGTCCCATCTCCCTCGACCCAGATGGGCGCGACACCGCTGGAGCCGGCGACTCGCATCACGCCGGATGCGTCGATCCCGATACGGGCGAAGTTCTCGAGCGTCAGCTGGGCGTAGGCATCGTCGCCGAGCGCCCCCACGAACGAGACATCAGCGCCAAGGAGCCGCGCCATGACGGCCTGATTGGCCCCTTTGCCGCCAAAGCCCGACTGGAATCGATGACCGATCACCGTCTCCCCGGGACCTGGCGCACGCTGCACGTAGGCGATGAGGTCCGTATTCATGCTGCCGATGACGACGATCCTCGCGGCGCCCATCGCGACTGCCTCGGCCACGTGTGCCTCCCTGCTCATCCAGACCCGGACACGATACCGTGGCGGGATGCACCTTCGATCGTCCGTGGCGTTGCGCATCATCGGGGGCCTGGTGTTGCCTGTGGCCCTGGCGGCGTGCTCCGGCTCGTATACCGCCCATCCGTCACCGGCGGGGCCGCCCCAGGTCCACAGGGTCGCGATCGCCTACGACATCTCCGGACGCGGGGATGGCGGCTTCAACGACATCGCCTACAACGGGGCGAAGCAGGCTGCCGACAACCTTCACGTGGAACTGAAGGAGGTCACCGCCAAGCTTGACGATACGGACGACGACCGGGCCGAGCGGCTCAGATTGCTCGCACGGTCGGGCTACGACGCCATCATCGCCGTCGGCTTCACCTATGCCGGGCCGTTACAGACGGTAGCGGCCGAATTCCCCGCCACGAAGTTCGCCATCGTCGATGACGGGACGGTCGACGCACCGAACGTGCAGGACATCCTGTTCGCGGAGCAGGAGGGTTCATTCCTCGTGGGCGTCGCGGCCGGCCTGAAGACGACGACGGGCACGGTCGGCTTCATCGGCGCCGTCCACATCCCGCTCCTCCAGAAGTTCGAGGCTGGTTTCACAGCCGGCGTCCACGCGGCCAATCCGGCCGCCAAGGTACAGGTCGCGTACCTCAGCCAACCGCCCGACTACTCGGGCTTCGGCGACCCACCGCACGCCAAGGAGGCGGCGATCGGGATGTATGACAACGGCGTTGACATCATCTTCGCGGCCGCCGGGGGCTCCGGATCGGGTGTCCACGAGGCAGCAGCCCAGGCGGGGCACTGGTCAATCGGTGTCGACGCCGACGAATACCTGCTCGCGCCGGAGACCGTCCGCGGCCATATCCTCACGTCGATGCTCAAGAACGCGAACGTCGGCACAGCCGAGTTCGTCGGCGACGCCGCAGGGTTCGCATTCAAGCCCGGTCTCCACACGTTCGGGCTGGCGAACGGAGGAGTCGGCTACGCCACGTCGGGCGGGTTCATCGATGACATCAGGGCACAGATCGACGCCTACGCCGCGAAGATCGTGGCCGGCACCATCGTCGTCCCCGAAACGCCCTGACGGGCCGCCGCGTGGCTCGTCTTCGAAGCGCCGGGTTGCTGCTGCTGGCCCCCGGGGCAGCCTTCATCCTTGCCATCGTCGTGGCAGCCGTCATCCTGGCGCTCGCAGGAGCCGACCCACTGGCGACCCTCCGTGATGCCCTTGCCTATGGACTCGAACCGGCCACATTGGTCGCTGTCACGAACAAGGCGCTGCCGTATTACCTGGCGGGCATCGCGGCGGCCGTGGGATTCCACCTCCGTCTGTTCAACATCGGGATCGACGGGCAATACCGGCTCGCAGCATTCGCGGCGGCCGTCATCGGCGCCGTCGTGACGCTCCCGGCACCGCTCCACATCGCCCTGATGATCGGCGTTGCCATGGTCGTGGGCTGGGGCTGGGCCGCGATCGCGGGCCTGTTGTACGTCCGACGCGGCGTCAACGTCGTGATCTCCACGATCATGCTCAACGCCGTCGCGACCGGGCTCATCGCCTACCTGCTGTCCCCGCTCCGATTCGCACAACAGGCGGCGGGCAGCAACAACATCACGACAGCAACGATCCCCGAGAGCGGCTGGCTGTCGTCCATCCCGACACCAGCGGGGGACATCAACGGAGCCTTGGTCCTGGCAGTGCTCATCGGCCTTGGCTATTGGTTCGTGCTGAACCGGACCACGATCGGCTTCGAGGTCCGAGCGATGGGACTGGCCGGTCGCGCCGCGACGGTCGCGGGGATGCGCAGCGGGCGGCTGGCCCTCCTGACGATGGCGGCATCGGGGGCAATCGCCGGGCTCGTCGGGATCCCGCAGCTGCTCGGCGCCACGCATCGATTCGGGCTCGATTTCCCGGCCGGCCTCGGGTTCACCGGCCTGTCGGTGGCCATTCTCGGGCGGAATCATCCGGTCGGGGTGGCGATCGCGGCGTTCGTCTGGGCGTTCCTCGAGCGGTCCGCCCAGGTCCTGGACCTGGCCGGCGTGAGCAGGGAGATCGTCACCATCCTCCAGGCGGTCATCGTTCTGTCGATCATCGTCGCCTACGAGCTGGTCCGGCGCGTTCGGGCCCAGCGTGAGCGCCTGCTCGTGGCCCATGCGGTTGAAGGCGCGCCGACGTGATCGCGAGCTTTTTGGACCGCCTGACCGGGCCGATGCGCCGAGTCGCATCACGCACCAGCGGTGGTCTGGCCGCGCCCGTCGCCCGGATCGTGCTCGGCTTCACGATCCTGTCGCTCCTCAGCGGCGCCTTCGACGCACCGGACCTGTTCTCGCGGGGCGGCATCTCGGCAACTCTGCGGTTCGCCGCGCCGATCCTCCTCGCCGGTCTCGGGGCGCTGTGGGCCGAGCGATCCGGCGTGATCAACATCGGGCTCGAGGGGATGATGATCGCCGGGACGTGGTTCGGGGCATGGGCCGGCTACCAGTGGGGGATCGGGCCTGCGCTTGTGGCTGGGATCACTGCCGGGGTGACATTCGGGCTGCTTCTCGCGCTGCTGTCCGTCACGTTCGGGGTCGACCAGGCGATCTCCGGACTGTCGCTCAACCTGTTGGCCGCGGGCCTCACGCGCTTCCTGTCGTCGATCACGTTCGCAACCGTTCCGGGCGGGTCCATCGTCATCTCGCCTCCGGTCCCGGCGTTCGCCACCATGAGCGTGCCCGGGATCGATGCCCTTCTCGCGCCCGTTGAGCGAGCCGGGATCCCCGCGCTGAGCGACGTCGCGGCCGTCATCCTCGGGTTGCTGACCGATGTTTCCGTCCTGACGGTCGGGGTCGTCGCGCTCGTCCCGCTGACCTGGTGGATCCTGTGGCGAACGAGCCTGGGTCTGCGGATCCGTGCCGTCGGGGAGCGTCCCGAGGCGGCTGACAGCCTGGGCATCCGGCCCTGGCGGTACCGGTACTTCGCCCTTGGGATGTCAGGCGGCCTCGCCGGACTCGGCGGCGTCTACCTCGTGACCGTCGCATCGAGCCTGTACCGCGAGGGCCAGACGGCCGGCCGCGGGTTCATCGGCCTCGCCACCGTCATCTTCGGCAACTGGAATCCCTGGTCCGTGACCGTCGGATCGCTGGTCTTCGGGTTTACCGATGCACTCCGGACGCGTCAGGAAGTCACGGTCGGTGTATTGCTGGCCGGACTCGGATTGCTCTGCCTCGTCGTCGCGGTGCGGCGTGGCATCCGGCGAGATTGGCGTGGGACCCTGCTCTTCGGGCTGCCGGCCGCGGCGATGCTCGGCTGGTTCTGGATCGTTCGGGTCGTGCCGTCGGAGTTCGTGAGCTTCGCCCCGCACCTGACGACGCTCGTAGTCCTCGCGGTCGCCCGCCAGCGCCTTCGGCCACCGGCCGCGCTCGGCGAGCCGTATCGGCGCGACGTGACGGTGTGACGATGCCGGTCTGGACCGGTAAGGTGAGGACAAGCCAGACCAGCCAACCCTGAGGTTCAGACATGCCCGACTACCCAGATCTCTACGCCGACGGTTTCTCGCTCACGGCAGGGCCCTTCGGCGTGACGGTCACGCTCCATCGAAGCGATCCGACGGGCGAGGCCGGGCCGCACCAGGACCCGAATGTCGTTGTCGGCCGGATTCGATTCAGCCGGGAATTGGCCAAGGTTCTGGCCGATCAGCTGGATCAGATGCTCCTCGCGTCGGCCCAGTCGCCCGCGTCATCGTCGGTCCGTCACTGAGCGGGTTGACCACCGCTTGACGCTCGGCGTGCGGCCCGCATAGACTCGCGCCTCAACTGAATACGGGCAGGGAACGGGACGAGTACCCGTCGAGCGTCGGCAGAGAGATCCGGTGGCTGGTGGAAACCGGAGCGACGACGGCAGGGAATGGACCCGGGAGCCTCCGGACCGAACGACGAGCGCGGCCAAATCAGCCGCGCGACCCAAGTAGGCTCCGGCGCAAAGCGCCAGCGATACAGGGCAGCGCCGATCAGCCGCTCACTCGAGCAGCCCGTCGGTCAGGCAAGTGCGGCACATCGCCGAATGAGGGTGGCACCGCGGAAGGCACGGCCTTTCGTCCCAGGAGGACGAAGGTCGTTTCTTGATTCTCGGGCCGGTTGGCACGGGACCCGCAGCGGGCGAGTGGCCCGCACCGAACAGAGGCGTTGTCGGCGATGAACAGCAGCATGGACCCGCTCAGCCTGGCCGAGGCGAAGCGCGAATCCGCCACCGCGGACACCGTGCTCCTGCGCGCGACCCGGCCAGCGGACCTGGAGACGCCGATCGGCGCCTTCCTGCGCCTCGATGACGGCACGACCCCCGCCTACCTGCTCGAATCGGTCGAGGGCGGCGAGCGACTCGGGCGCTATTCGTTTCTCGGCGTCGGCCCGCGCCGGCTGCTCGAAGTCCGGAACGGTCGAGCCCGGATCCAGGATCGGCCGGTCGGGGTCATGTCCTATGCGCCGGACCTGCCGATCCGCGAGTTCGAGGCCCTTGATCCGCTCGAAGCGCTCCGAGCGTTCGTTCCTCGTCGCCGCGTCGCTCCACGCGAGGGCATGCCGCGGTTCACGGGCGGGGCCGTGGGCGCGCTCGCCTACGATGCGACCTCGATCTTCGAGCCGTCGGTCCCGATGCCGGAAGCGGATCCGGTCGGCGTCCCCACCGCGGCCTTCATCGAGACCGACCTGGTCATCGTGTTCGACCACCTAACCCACACCCTGTCCGCGATCGCTTCGCTCCACACCGAGGCGCCCGACTTCGAGGGTCGCTACCGGATCGCCGAGGCTGCCATCTTCGAGGCGCTCGAACGAACGTCGCGGCCGTCGGCGGCCGAGATGGCCGGCGCCGCGGGATCGCGCCGTGCGGCTCCGGATGGCGCGGCGCCAACCGGCCCGACGGCCAGCCTGAGCCCCTCAGCCATCGAGTCGAGCCTCGGGCGCGACGAGTACATCCGCGCCGTCGAAGTCGCCAAGGACGCGATCGCGGCGGGCGAGGCGATCCAGGTCGTCCTGGCTCGGCGACAGTCGTTCGACCTGCCCATCGACCCGGCGACGAGCCTGCCGCTCGATGGCATCGGTCTGTACCGGAGCCTGCGCCGGGTCAATCCCTCGCCGTACCTGTTCTTCACCCGCGTCCCGGGGTTCGAAGTCGTGGGCGCCAGCCCGGAGCTCCTCGTCCAGCTCGATGGCGACAAGCTGACGACGCACCCAATCGCGGGCACCCGTCCGCGCGGCGCCGACACCCGCGAGGACGCAATCCTTGCCGAGCAGCTCCAGCGAGACCCCAAGGAGCGAGCCGAGCACGTGATGCTGGTCGACCTCGGACGCAACGACCTCGGCCGGGTCGCCCGAGCTGGCAGCGTGACCGTCAGCAAGTACATGGAGGTCGAGCGCTACAGCCACGTCCTGCATCTGGTGAGCCACGTCGAGGCAAAGATCAAGCCCGATCTCGACGCCCTCGACGCCCTTCGAGCCGTCTTCCCCGCTGGCACGCTCTCGGGAGCGCCGAAGGTCCGCGCGATGCAGCTGATCGCCGCCGCAGAGGGTGAGCGACGGGGCCTGTACGGCGGGGCCGTCGGATATCTCGGCTATGACGGCAACCTCGATACCGCGATTACGATTCGAAGCGCCGTGCTCAAGGATGGCCGAGCCCACATCCACACCGGCGCCGGGATCGTCGCTGGCAGCGTGCCCGAGAAAGAATTCGAGGAGACCGAGCACAAGGCCGCGGCCCTCCGACGGG
>JBDTOJ010000127.1:0-8401 GCA_039933295.1 Chloroflexota bacterium | reverse complement strand
CCGATCGCGCTCGAGCGTGGTCGAATGACCCAGCTCCAGACCGGCTACGACCGGGACACGATCGACACGCTCCGTGGCCTCGCCTACGTCGCGTTCCAGGAGCTTGCGACGCGGATCTCCCATCGAAACACGGGCAGGTATTCGTCCGATCCCGTCGCCGATCGGATCATGGCCCGCATCGCCGCCGACGAGAACCTGCACATGGTCTTCTACCGGGACATCCTGGGCGCAGCGCTGAAGATTCAGCCATCCCGGGCGGTCCGGGCGATCGTCGACGAGGTCCTCGCCTTCCAGATGCCGGGCAACGGGATCCCGGGCTTCCTGCGCAAGGCCGCCACGATGGCCAAGGCCGGGATCTACGACATCCGGATCCATCGCGATGAAGTGCTGATGCCGATCCTCAATCATTGGAAGATCTTCGAGCTGACCGGCCTTGATGCGACTGCCGAAGAGGCGCGGCGCGTCCTGGCCGAGCATCTCGACAAGCTCGAGCAGGCGGCCCAACGGTTCGAGGCCAAGATGGCGTTGTCGACCACTCCGCGGATCGCTCGCGCGGGCTGACCTCGCCTGCTCACGGTCATGTCGGGACGGGTTTCGGCTCGAAACGGGACATTTGGGCGTCGAGGACGGCGCCTTCGTGGACGGCCTGTGGACGGAGACCTCGAAATCGCCCGCTGAACCGCGAAAGTCGTGGATAAGTGGGTATCGGGCCCAGGCGGGCGCGGGGTACATTACGTCTTGCCCGGAGAGGCAACGAACCAGAACGGTCAGGTCAGTGCTTGCAGTGACCACCAAGCGCCAGGTGCTTGCACCAGGCGGGAGGGATCGGGAAGGGGAGCGGTTTCTCCGGGCGTTTTTGATTCCCCGGGAATGCTTTGGGTCGGCCGGGGACCCTGAGGGCTTGCCGGCTCCGGCCCTTGGAGCGGACGTCCGCCGTCGGCCGGCGGAGACCCTCTGGGAAAGTGGCACCGTCACCTGCCGTGCCTGGTCCCGTCCGTGGCCCCGGCCCGACTCCCTGGCGCTCAGCCCGACCGCCCTGGGTGATCGTCTCATCCGGCGTCGTCTCATCCGGCTTCGTGGACGGACTGTGGACGTTCTCTCCGATTTCGCCGCATGGACCTGAAAACTCGTGGATAAGGCCCTTCCAGAGGCGACACCAGGGCGGGTATTGTTGGTCTTGCCCAGAGGGGCCGCGAACCACTAAGCGATCCGATCGGTGCTTGCATCGATCACAGTCGCGCCAGGTGCTTGCATCAGGTGCGATGGAACGACTAGGGATCAAGGTTTCTCTGGGCGTTTTCGTGTGCCCGCCAAGGCGCCCAGGTCCGGCACGGCGCCCAGGAGGTGTCGCGGTCGTGGGTAGATGCGATGGGTCTTGGTGGATGGGGTGTGGATGACTGCCCCGAAATCGCATCGATACGCCAAAACTTGTGGATAACCCGGCTTCCGCAAACCGGGGCCGCGCCCGTAATGTAGGTCTTGCCCGAAGGGGCCTCACACGATCGGCCGACTGACCAGTGTTGCAAAGGTGCCACGCCTGAGCAGCTCTCGTGGCGGAAGGAACGCAGGATCGAGAGGCGGTTCCTTCGGGCGTTTCCTTGTCCCCCGCACCGGATGTGACCGTGCCGTTTCGTGCCCGACACGACCCCGAACTCGAACCTGATGCGATCCGGGCTGCCCAGCAGCTGATCCACCCGGCGTTTCGGAACAGCCCGCAGTTCGTCCATGAGGGACTGTCGGACCTCGCCGGCATCGAGGTCGTGCTGAAAGTCGAGACCGTGAACCCGATCCGCGCCTTCAAGGGACGCGGCACCTGGCTCGCCATCGCGGGTCTGGCAGGGGAGGGAACCATCGGGCCAGGTCGGGCGGTGGTGGCAGCATCGACCGGGAACTTCGGACAGGGCGTCGCATTTGCGGGCCGTGCGCACGGCATTCCCGCGGTCATTTTTGCTGATGAACACGCGAATCCCACGAAACTGGAGCGCATGCGCCGATTCGGCGCGACGGTCATCCAGGAGGGGAGGGACTTCGATGCGGCCCGTGAGGCGTCGGAGGCCTATGCGCAGACGCACGGGGCCTTCCTGCTCCTCGACGGGGCCGATTCACGTGTGGCGGCCGGCGCCGCGACCCTGGCCCTCGAGGTGACGGACGGGATCGCCGCCGGTGACCTGCCCGAAATCAGGACGGCCTACGTTCCACTTGGCAACGGCGCGTTGATCACGGGCGTCGGAGCCTGGCTTCGTCATGCGGCGCCGGACTGCCGGATCGTCGGCGTGGCCGCGGCCGGTGCCGCCTCAATGGTTCTGTCGTGGGAGGCCGGTGAGCTGGTCGAGACGCCTGAGGCCGCCACCTATGCCGAGGGCATCGCCTGTCGCGTTCCGATCCCGGAAGCGCTCGACATGATGGTCGGGCGGGTCGACGATCTCATGCTCGTATCCGAGGACCAGCTTCGAGCCGCCGAGGCCGAACTGCGAGCCGCAACGGGGATCACCGTCGAAGGCGCCGCCGCAGCCTCCTGGGCGGGGCTGCTGGCGGACGACCGACGAGATGGGCCAGGCCTGGTGATCCTGACCGGCAGCAACGTGTCGGCTGCGGCTCGATCTGGTCGGGAGGTGGCTCGTTCGGGCGTCTCGTTGGGCCGGTGATGCTCGGTAGCCCTTCGATGACGTGGCTCGTAGGATGAACTCGATGCCCTCTCCGCAGCGGCCTAGACCGCACCGGCTGCTCGATGCCGATCCGCTCGTCGGACGTGCGGCGGAATTGGCGGTTGTCCAAGCCGCCATTCAGGCCCATCGGCTCGTGACGATCACGGGGCTCGGCGGCGTCGGGAAGACACGGCTCGCTCGCGAGATCATGTTCAGCGGATTTCCCCGGCGACTTCGTCGGGAGGTAACGTTCGTCGACCTCGCGCCTATCGGTGACCCCGCGATGGTTCCTGCGGCCTTGGCCGCGGCGCTGGCTGTCAGGGAGTCGGCCGACCTCGATGTCGAGGCTGTGATCCTGCGCCACCTGGACCAGTGGCCGTCGCTGCTCATCGCGGACAACCTCGAGCATCTCCCCGAGGCGTGGGCCTTCGTTGGTCTGATGCTTGCAGGCAGCCCGTCCTTGAAGGTCGTAGCCACGAGTCGAACGGCGCTCCACCTGCCGGACGAGCACGAAATTCGGCTCCAGAGTCTCACCCTCCCGAGGTCCAGTGACCAGCTGGAATCCTCGCCCGCAGGCGAGCTCTTCCTTCGTCGCGCTCGAAGCGGGGGGAGGCTCAGCTTGATCGACCCTGCCGATCGAGCCGCGCTCGTCGACATCTGTCGACGGCTCGACGGGCTCCCGCTTGCGCTGGAGCTTGCGGCAAGCTGGACAAGCCTCCTTTCACCACGCGCGATCCTGCGCCGGCTCGAGGACCGTCGCCTTACGCTGTCCGATTCGAGTCGAGGACGGCAGGAGAGCATTGAACAGGTGGTGCTCGCCACGATCGGATTGCTGGGCCCGGGCGAGCGTCGAGTGTTCGACCACCTCGGCCTGTTTGCCGGGCCCTTCGATGACGGCGCGGCAGTTGCTGTCTGCGATTTGCCGTCGACCCTGGAGTCGTTGAGGGCGCTCCAGGCGGTGTCCCTTGTCCAGGTGACCCAGGACGGGATGGGAGAACCCCGATTCACCCTATTGGAGACCATCCGGACGGTCGCCCTTTCCCGGTTGGAGCCGACCGACGCCTTCGAGGGCGCTGTCGCAAGGTACGTCGATTGGTACGCGGCGAGGGCCACCGAGGCGGCCGATTCCCTCCGGGCCCGGACGTATGCCGAGTCCGACTCGGCGGGTATCCTCGGCAATCCGAATGTCGAGACGGCCTTCGAGCGTGCGGCCGCCGCCGGCAACGGCGAGGCCGCGGGGCAACTCGCTGCGGCGCTGGGAACACGCGACGTTTCCACGGGCATCCTCCGCCCTGCCATTGCCCGGCTCGTTCGTGCGCGCGGTCTCGGTCAGTCGACCGCGGCGACAGCGGCGGACGTGGTCAACGCGCTGCTCTCCATTCGTGGGAATTTGCGGGACTTCGACGGCCTGGTGGATCTTGCCCACGAGGCGCTTGCATGGGCGCACGCGTCCGGTTCCCAGGAGCGCATCGTGCGAAGCCTCATTTCCATCGCGAACTGGTCGCGTCCGGAGGCGGAGGGGCGGTTTCGAGAGGCCATCGTCCTTGCTGAGGAGATCGGGTATCACTCGGGCGCCGCGACGGCAGGGCAGAACCTCGGCCTCATGCTTTCCGACGCTGGGCGAACGAGTGAGGCGCGCGATGCGTACACGGGCGCCATCGCCGCGGCTGAGCGCATGGATGAACCAGTCGCACTCGCGCTGGCACTGGCTGCGCGCGCATTGACTACGGCCGATCTCGGACGCGCCCACGAGGCCCTTGCGGACTGTCGACGCGGCGCGGCGATCATGGCTGGTGTGGAGGCCGCGCTTCCGACGTTCCGGACGTGGCTTGCCTGCGACCTGGCCCTGGCAGAGGTGCGGGCAGGCAATGCGGACGCTGCCATGGACAACCTCCTCGGCGTCGTCGACATCCTTGCCCAACTTGAATCGGACGAGGAGACCATCAACTGGCTCCAGACGGCAGCGATCGCGCTCGCCCGAAAGCACGCCGTGCTCGCGACGCATTGTCTCGGCGTCCTGGACGTCGCGGTGAATGGCTCGTCGGGCGAGGCGGTATCGGCGACAGCAGCCCTGCGTAGCCTCGCGACGCAACTCGAGCAGGAACTCGGCCGTGTCCGGTTCGCCGCAGAACGGCGACGCGGTCGCGACCTGTCCGTCCCGTCCATGCGCACGCACGTTGCCGCCACGCTGCGCCGGGAGCGACCGTCGGCCGAGGCCCGGGTGCATGGTGCTTTCGGGACCCTGACCGCACGCGAGGGCGAGGTCCTGAAGCTCCTCGCGAAGGGGTTCACCGATCCTGAGATCGCGCGTGAGCTTGGGATCGCGTCAAAGACGGCGAGTGTTCACGTGGCGAACCTCAAGGCCAAGCTCGGTGCGGACAGCCGGGTGGGTGCGGTGCTGATCGCGCAAGGCCACGCGCCAGGGGAGGGGAGCGATCTTGTCCCCGGCTAAGGAATCTCCCGATGCGCGGAGCGTGGCCTGAACCGCACCGTCGTCGAAGCGGCGCGGATGATCCGGGCCGCGAGGCTCGCGGGAGGTAGGTTCGATGTACCTGAGCAGATTCGGGAGGCTTGGCCGGGCGGTTGCCGCCGCCAGTCTCATGGGATCCATGTTGGCCACGGGAGTGGCAACCACGGCACTGGCCGCCGGGCCGTGCATCGCCACGGGGGCGGTCGATCGCGACGGGACGGCGCTGACGGCACGTCTGATGAATCCATCAGGCGTCGTGAAGGGCAAGGTCGACGCAACCGGCTGTTCGGTTGGCGTCTACTACAGCACCGGCAAGGGCACCGTTCGGAATGCCGACATCTTCGGGGCCACGTACTACGGCGTGCTCGTGGATGGCAACGGTCACGCCGTGGCGGCCGACATCGTGAATTCGACCGTGCACGATATCGGGGACTTGCCCCTGACCTCTGACCGCCACGGCCAGGGGATCGCATACCGGGGTTTCGGCGGGACCGCGACGGGCAGCGCCATCGGCAACCGGGTGTGGCACTTCCAGGAGGCCGGGATCAATGAGACCGGCCCGGGCGCAACCGTTGCCGTCGTGGCGAATCGCGTGACCGGCAGGGGACCGGAAGATGTGATCTCGCAGAACGGGATCCAGGTGCTTTTCGGCGCTCACGGCAACGTGGTTGGCAACGTGATCAGCGATCTCAGCTTCGTCGGTACCTGGGCGACCGGAAACGGCGTGCTCGTCGCCGGGGGCCCGTCGTATGACCAGCCCTATACCGTCGGGACCCGGATCGTCGGCAACGTGATCTCGAATACCGACGTCGGGATCGTGGTGTTCGAGCTCAACCCCGATTGGACTCCGCCTGAAATGGGGACCGATACCTGGATCGTGGGTAACCTCGTCCGGAACGACGTCCTTCAAAACGTTGGCGGCTGGGACGGCGACCTCGGCGTCGGCTATCAAGCCGGGATCAGTATCGACGGCCACGCCGACCACGTGATCGGCAACACGATCATCGGCCGCGGCTACGACCAGGCGTTCTGTGGCGATGCGGCGGTCTGCCTGCCGATCGACACGGACGTTGACCTCGATCCCATCGTGCGGGGCAACCGCATCCGGTAGTCCCGCCTGCCCGGGCGAGTCCCCGACATCCGTGGGAGGTGGACCGCCGGTGCATTTCGCGCTGGCGGGCCTCGCCGCGCCCGCGCAACCGGGATCCGCGCCGAATCCCTGGTTGGAGGCTCCCTGCACCGCTACTCGCGGGCGGAGCGATACCGGAAGTAGGCCCAGAAGCCCACGGAGCCGAGGCCAAAGCCCAGGCGCAAGGGCTTCACTTGACTAATACGGACTAACCGCCTATGGTGCCCGCATGGACACCGTGAACATCCACGACGCCAAGACCCATCTCTCCCGCTTGATCGAACGCGTCGAGCAGGGCGAGGAGATCGTGTTGGCCCGGGGGGGCCGACCCGTTGCCCGGCTGGTGCCGCTCAGCACGCGGACGCAGCCGCGCCAACCTGGTGGGTGGGAGGGGCAAGTCTGGATCGCTCCTGACTTCGACGCGCCTCTGGCGGAATTCGATGAGTTGAGCGAGTCTTGATCCTGCTCCTCGACACGAATGCCCTCATCCGGTGGTTCGTCAACGACGGAAGCCTCAGGCCCGAGGCCGATGGAGCGATCCGGAGCCCGATGAACGAGGTCATCGTCTCTGCGGCGACCATCTGGGAGGTCGAGCTCAAACGTGCAAACGGCCGGCTTACGGCGCCCGACAACATCCTCGAGCGCATTGCCACGTCCGGATTCGCGTCGATCGGCATCGACGCGGCCGATGCCGTCGCCGCCGCGCGCCTGCCGCGGCACCATGCCGATCCGTTCGATCGGATGCTCATCGCCCAGGCACAGCGGATTGGCGCGGTAGTCGTGACGCGCGATGCCGCGTTCGTCGATTACGACGTCGACGTCCTTCCCGCCTGACGTACGGTCGCCCTGCGGTACTTCCGATAAGGTAAGTTATGTCTGTTGCAGCCAAACAGCAAGCTAGGCTTGACTGACCTCGCGACCCACTCCGGCGCGCTCCGCAAGGGCGTCGATCGCCCGGGCGCTGTGTTCGCTCGTCTCTCGGTTCGTCATGGCGGGCATGATCGCACCCGAGGTCGGGTTCTCAGCGTGTCGCGCTCTCGTTCAGGTTGAAGACGTTTCCCGCATCGTTTGAACCCGCTCAGCGGCTCCTTACTCGATCGTCAGGGTTCCGTGCATTTCGTCCTTGTGACCGCTGATGCGGCAATAGAACTCGTAAGTCCCCGGCTTCAGCGGCGTCAGGTCGATCAGCTTCTCGCTGCCCGGGCCGACTTTCACATCGATGCCCAGGGCATCGACCGTGAACGTGTGGACGATGGGGTCACTGTTCTTGAAGACGATCTTCGTCGTCCCGGTGGCGGATGCCTTCAGGGTGTCGGTGTCGTACTTCGTCACGTGCGCGGTGATCGTTGTCGCCCCGCTCTTGTCGACCGCTGACAGGCTGTGGATCCCGGCTACCGTGAGGACCCCGGAGACGATCGAGAGAACGACCACGAGGCCGAGCACACCCTTGACCGCCATGGTTACCTTGGCGGGGCCGGTCATGCTCGTCCGACCTCGGAAGTGCTGAACGAGGCCCGCAGCACTGCCCCCGAGAACGAAGACAGCCGCCGCAAGTCCGAAGACGGGCCGGTACGCGAAATCGAGGAACGAGTCCGGCGAAGAGAGGTTTTCGCCAAGACCATCGAGCGCGAAGAGAATCATGAGGAGTCCGCCGAGGACGCCCACAATGAGGCCCCACGGGCGGACGAAGTAGATGACCGCGCCAAGCGCCAGCGCGATGCCGCCGACGATGCATGCGTACGCCCAAGCCGACGGCTCAGTGAGCAGGGTCACGATGAGGATGACGGCCTCGATAAGGAGGTATAGCCCGATACCCAGAAGTGCGATCCGGGTGTAGTAGGGCCTCTCTGTCAGTCTCTGCATGGCCTTGGCTCTCCGTGCTCAGCTCCGGCCTCCACGTCCGGCGGACCATAGCATGCTGGATCGTAACCCCGATGCCTTGACACGCGAGGTTGCATGGAGTGTATTCCGGGCCGTCCTTGGGCCGGGTAGAAAATCCGCACGTGGACGTATTCGTCCCACTTCGGCACGCGGAAGGCGAGGTGGCTGGGCAGGTGCTCGCGGATGTCGATGCCCCGGGCAAGCAGGAGGTCGCACTGCCGCGCGGCGAACGCCCGATAGTCCCCGATGATGTCGCCGACCGGATCGGCCATCGGC
>JBDTOJ010000126.1:0-20299 GCA_039933295.1 Chloroflexota bacterium | reverse complement strand
GGAGCTTCTCGAACGCGTTGATCTGGTCGTAGTGGCGCTCCCATCGCTCCTTCGGTTCAAGGTCGTGGACGCGGACCACGAGCACCTGCTCGTAATGGGACCGATCGAAGATCGAGATCTCGCCGTTGCGCGGGACGTTGGGATGGACGCGCCACAGGTAGTCGTGGGCGAGTTCATCCTCGGTCGGGACTTTGAAGCCCTTGACTCGGCAGCCTTGCGAGTTGAAGGCGCTCATCACGTGGGCAATCGTGCCGCCCTTGCCTGCGCTGTCGATGCCCTGCAGCACGATCAGCAGCCGCTGCTTGTTCTCGGCCCACAGACGCGTCTGGAGTTCAGTGAGCCGCTCGAGCCCGCGCACGGTGATCGGGGCCGCCTCGGACTTGTCGTAGCCATGGGTGGCATCGGGATCGATCTTCGACAACTGCGGCCTCGACCCCGGCTCCACACGGAGCGCGGTCATGAGTGAGGCATGTTTCGGCATGGCATCTCCGATCGGTGCGACGGTCGCTGTACGATGGGAGCGTACGCCGCCGCATCCGGAGTTGCCCGCAACATGACCCTGACCGCCACGAAGCCACATCCGATCTACCTCGCCGGCCGCTGGGTCGAATCCGACGACGTTCTGGGCGTCAGCAATCCGGCCGATGCGGCCAATCCGGCCGGCTCGACATTCCACGCGACGCCGGACCAGTACGAGGAAGCCGTCACCGCGGCGGTCCGGGCGTTCGAGGTCACCCGAAACCTGCCGGCCTTCGAGCGAGGACGGATCCTGCGCGGAATCAGTGCCGGGATTGCGGCACGCCGTGACGAACTCGGGCACTTGATCACCCTCGAGGCTGGCAAGCCGATCCGGGACGCACTGGTCGAGGTCGATCGGGCGGTCCTCACCTTCCGACTTGGCGCCGAGGAGGCGGAGCGGATGGTCGGCGAAGTGATCCCGCTCGACCTCCTCCCGAGCAGCAAAGGGCGCGTCGGATTCACGCGTCGCTTCGCGGCAGGCCCCATAGCGGCGATCAGCCCGTTCAACTTCCCCTTGAACCTGGCGGCCCACAAACTCGCGCCGGCGATCGCGGCCGGCTGCTCCGTGGTCCTGAAGCCCCCGTCGAAAGATCCGCTCACGATGCTCACGGTCGGCGAGATCATCCATGAGGTCGGCGTTCCGGAGGGTTCCGTGAGCATCCTCCCGATGAGCCGCGAACTCGGCGATCGGATGGTCGCGGATGACCGGTTCAAGGTCCTGTCGTTCACCGGGAGCCCTTCTGTCGGATGGCGCATGAAGGAGCGCGCGGGCAAGAAGAAGGTCGTCCTCGAGCTGGGCGGGAATGCCGGCGTGATCGTTGACCGCACGGCGGACCTCGATTGGGCCGTCAAGCGGATCCTGATGGGCGCCTTCGCCTATGCCGGTCAGGTCTGCATCAGCGTGCAGCGGATGTATATCCACGACGACATTCGCGCTGCGTTCATGGACAAGTTCATCGCCGGCGTCGGCAATCTGCGTCTCGGGGACCCATCGGACCCGGCCACGGACCTTGGCCCGATGGTGGACGACGCGGCAGCCGCGCGCACGCAGCGCTGGGTCGACGAGGCGGTCGAGCTCGGTGCGCGGGTCCTGGCCGGTGGGCGAGCCAACGGGACATTCTTCCCGCCGACGGTCCTCGAGAACGTGCCGCTGACCGCCCAGGTCTGCAGCAACGAGGCGTTCGCCCCGGTGGCCGTGGTCTTCGGCTTCTCCGATTTCGACGACGCGATC
Source organism: Chloroflexota bacterium (assembly GCA_039933295.1). Taxonomy (GTDB): domain Bacteria; phylum Chloroflexota; class Limnocylindria; order Limnocylindrales; family CSP1-4; genus UBA5189. The sequence continues at coordinate 18,549 of JBDTOJ010000126.1, read as the reverse complement.
CGCCAGGTGAATGACAGCTTCTTCGGCCTCCAGACGGGCGTCTTCACGAACGATCTGGGCCATGCCTGGAAGGCGTTCGGTGAGCTCGAGGTGGGTGGCGTCATCGTCAACGACGTGCCGACTTATCGCATCGATCACATGCCCTATGGCGGCGTGAAGGACTCTGGCCTGGGACGCGAGGGCCTTCGCTGGGCGATCGAGGACATGACCGAGATCCGCATCATGGTGCTCGCCCAGCCCCAGTAGGGCGGCGTTTGGGCCCGCAAGCGGAGCGGCTCTGGTTCCGCGGCGCGGGCCGACTCGCCGTTCGTCCCATCGCCGATGCGGCCGGTTTCGTTCATTGCCCTCGTTGCCTCGCCATCGACACACGGCGGCATGACGAAAGTACGGCCGGCGCATCCCCCGGAAGGGGCATGGCATTTGATCACCATGTGGCCAATTGTTGCGACAGAGCGCGCGTGGCTCATTGCGAGTCCCTTTTCAGCTTCGTGGCTCGTCGGTGAAACAGTTCATCGACCTGATTGGCTGACGGGTTCCGCTACCGGCGGGATCCATGGAGGTTCTCAAAAGAGCATGGATATCAAGACCAGCGACTCGCGACGTAAGCGTCGCCTCGGCATCATGGGTTTGCTTGCGCTGAGCGCCTTCCTGACACTCGGATCAGGCGCTTCCACTCTGGCCCTGTTCACGGCCAGTAACAGCCCGACGGCGGCATTTACCACCGGAACAATCGACCTGACCACGTCCCCGTCGACGATCTTCACGGCGACCGCGGTCATGCCCGGTGACAGCGGCAGCCAGACCCTTGCCGTCACCAACAGCGGCACCGGCCAGCTCCGCTATGCCATGACCACCTCGGCGACCAACACGGACACCAAGGGCCTGGCCAACCAGCTGGCACTCACCATCACGGCCGGTACCTGTCCGGGCAGTGGCGGCGCGCTGTACGGCTCGGCAGCCATCGGCTCAGCCGCTCTGGGCAGCCCAACCCAGGGTGCGCAGACCGGCGACCGGACCGTCAACGCGGGTGCGACCGACAACCTCTGCTTTGCCTGGTCCCTGCCGAGCGGCACGGGCAACGCTTTCCAGGGTGCTACAACGACAGCGACGTTCACCTTCGCTGCCGAGCAGACCGCCAACAACTAGTCGATGGGCTGCACCCGGCCGACTGGATCCGCTCCCGCGGGTCCGGTCGGCCGTCTTTGGCTGGTGAGGACGAACTGAACGTGAGGGCATCGAGCGTGCTGGATGGTTTCGGACGGTGGCTCCGCCGCCTGCCCGAGATCGCCCTCGTCGTCCTTGCCCTGTTCGTCTTTGCCACCGCCGTCGCTCTCCGGGCCCTTCCGATGACTGGCCGCGCCGTCATGGTAGTCAGTGGCCCATCAATGGAGCCCGCGATCGGCCTCGGCGCTGCCGTCATCACAGAGCGTGTCGCCCCTTCGGTTCTCGCCATCGGCGATGTCGTGTCCATGAAGGTCGGACCCGACCGAGCGGTTTTCACGCACCGGATCGTGCGACTGGTGGAGCGTCCCGACGGGCTGTGGATCGAGACCAAGGGAGATGCCAACCGGAATCCGGATCCGTCAATTACGCCCGCGTCGGCGGTCATCGGCCGCGTGACGGTATCGATCCCTCGTCTGGGCTACCTCGTGGCCGCGATCTCATCGCCGAGCGGGACCGGGACGGTCCTCGGATTTGCAGGCTTGTTGCTTGCGCTCGCGATGCTGATCAGCCCGAGTGCCGGGAGCAATCGAGCATCGTCACCCGGCCGGTCAAGCCGCGGTCGACCTCAGGTTCCAGAGGGTCTGAAGCCGGCCTGACCCGGAGCTGCAGGCCTCGAACCGGCTACTCGGTCGGCTTGGCTGCCCTGCGCGTTCGACGCGCGGCCTGCAACCGAGCTGCGGGGACTCGAGCCGGGGTCGTGTCCGGAACCGATGCCGCGGCGGCTTCGGGAGCCGATACCGGCTCTTCCGGACGCGCGAGCAGTTCCTCCACCTTGGCGGCGTCCGCACCGGCGATCCCGCGGAAGACCAACTGGCGCTTTCGGCCGATCGGGGATTCGGCGACGATCACCAGGTCGCCCTCGAAATGCGAGGCGTCGACGGTGGGCCTCGGCGATTGGAAGACGATCTTCGTGGGGGCGACATCGATCGGCCCGGAGATGTACAGCATCGTGGGGCTGGTGCTGATCAGGTACCGGTAGCCTGCACCGAGTTCGGACACGCCGCCCGCGAACACGCCGCTCGCGATGTTGGACACTCCGCGTCGCTGCGACAGGTCGGTCCCGCCCGGCTCGTCGTCGGCGACCGGCGGCGGGGCGCTCTCCTGGCGCGCTTCCGTCGCTCGGGCAACGATCGGCTCCGGCGCGGGCGTGGCGCGAACGTCCGGCGGCCTGACGGAAGGCGCCGTCACCCTCGGCGCGATCGTCTCCTCGGCGATGCTTCGGGTCTGCGGCCGAGGTGCTGGCGGGGACGGCCGTGCGGTGGGCTCCTGATCCGGCGCGGCAATTGCTGTTGAGGCGGAGACGGCCTGCGCCATCTGCGGGAGTTGGGTATCGCAGGAGGGGCAATGCCGGGCGGTCGCCGAGACCCGGTTGTCGCAGCGTGGACATCGCCCGTCGAGTCGCCGGTCTTCCTCGACCCTCCACCGGCTGGGCGCCAGACCCACGGCGAGCATCGCCAGCGGACCGCCGATGACGGCGGCGACGAACCACCCGCTCGGAGAGCGGCCCTTCTGATTTGCCAGCCACCCGGTTAGGGGGGCGACGACGATGAGGTCGACCAGGAACAGGAGCATGATGGGATGCATGGCGCAAGCATAAGGCGGACGGCCGTTCTGGTGCGTGGCGTTTGGGCTGCTAGGATTGCCGCCCGATGTCCTGGCCCCGCGGGACGAGATTGTCATCGTCGGAGAATCTGGTCCAATGCGACGCCACATCCCCAAATGGACCGCCCTGGTCGTGGTTGCGGCGCTCTCGATTGCGCTTGGTGCGGTCGCGCTGCACCTCCTCGGATCTCCGGGCGATGTCCCGCAGGAGTCGTCGCGCCCGATAGAGTCGCTGCCCACTCCGGACAGTTCACCGACGGCCATGGCCACCGCGAGCCCGACGCCGACCGTTGCGGGCGAGCCACCCTCGGATCGGGTCACCGCGTTCTACTACGGCTGGTACGGCACGCCGGCGATTGATGGCCGTTGGCGACATTGGCCACAGGGCGGTCACACGCCGCCGGACGATATCGGCGCTGCCTTCATGCCGGCCATCGGGCCGTACAGCAGTCACGACCCAGCCGTCCTCGCCGTCCATATGCAGGAACTCGTGGCGGCACGGGTCGGAACCATCGCGGTCAGCTGGTGGGGGCCCGGATCCTTCGACGATCTCGGCCTGTCGGCGATCATCGACGCGGCCGGCGCCGCCGGCATCGGGGTCGCGCTCCACATCGAACCGTACAAGGACCGAACCGCGGCGTCGATCACCCGTGACATTCGCGCCTTCGTCACGAGTTACGGCAATCGGCCCGGCGTGGCCCGAGCAATCCGCCCAACCGCGTTCGGGACCTCGACCAAGGCCCGACCCATCGTCTACGTGTACCAGCCGCGACTTGTCGACGAGATCGGGCTTCGTGATGGAATCGACGCGCTCCGCGGAACGCCGGCGGACGCCATCGTCCTCGTCCAGACCACGGGCGTCGCCCTGGTCGACCGGCTTCATGCCGACGGCCTGTACTCATACGATGTCTACGCGGTTGACGGCACCAAGTGGGACAAGCTCCTCGGTCAATGCCGCGACAAGAACTACCTCTGCAGCCCGTCCGTCGGCCCCGGGTATGACGAACGACGGGCAACGACCCTCGGGCGGTCGATCGATCGGGCCGATGGGGCCCGCTACGACGCGATGTGGAGTCGCGCGATCGCCGCCGGCGCCGAATGGGTCAGCATCACGTCATTCAACGAGTGGCACGAGGGAACCCAGATCGAGTCGGCGCTGACGCCGGCAGGGGCACCCTACGCTGACTACGAAGGGGCCTATGGGCAGAACGGTTCCGGCGCGCAAGGAGCCTATCTCGATGCGACTGCCACCTGGATCGGGCGACTCGAAGCACCATGAACGCCATCTTCAGCTACGGTCACGGCCGGGTTTCGACCACCAGATAGGGCGCGTTGACCGATTGGCGACTCCAGACGTTCGTCTGCGTCGAGCTGCCCGTCGTGAGGACGAAACTAACACTCCCGCCGGTCACGGCCGACGTGACGTCCATCGATGACCAGACGCCCGTGGCCAGGGCACCCGATTTGGCCACGATCGCCGCGTCAAATAGCGGCGCATTGGCGTAGGTGATGCTCGTCTCGGTCCAGGTGTTGTTCGACGTCCGATGGACCTCGACGCCGGCGGAGTGATTTGCATTGGGCAGGAACCGCAGCGTCGCGCGAGTGATAGTTCCCTGAATCGATCCAAGGTCAAATCGAAGATAACTCCGGACGATCGGGCTCCCGTCCGATCGGAGCGCCGTCGAGAGTCCGTAGTTGGTCGCAGGCTGGTCGGCCGCGACATACGAATCAGCGATCGCGACGAAGTTCGCGATGTTCGGAGGTGACGAGGACGTAGCGCCTGGCGACCCGGTCGGCCCGGCTGAAGGCGAACCCTGGGGCGATGGTGTCGGGCCGCCGGTACCGGCCCCCACGCACGCCTCCGAGCCGGAATCGGTGAAGTTCGAGCCCGAAATCGGGACAAATTGCCAGTCGTAACTGGTTGCGTGCAGGGTCAGGCGAAGCACGCCGTACGTGCTGCTGTTGCGAACCTCGGAGTTGGCGACCGTCGTCGAGAACGAGGTGTGGTTGGCGCCGCCGGTGCCGACGACGAACTCCCGGATCCCGGCCGCGGGATCGGCCACGCCACTCGGGGTCTGGCGGGCGAACCGTTCGTAGGTGTGGTCGTGCCCGGTCAGAATGACGTCCGCACCCGCGGCATAGAGCTGATCCCAGAAGGCTTTGGAGTTCGATGCGGATCGGCCGCCCGAACTGAACAGGGGAATATGCCAGTAGGCAAGGGTGCAGACCGTCCGATGGGCTTTGAGGTCAGCGGCCAGCCACTTCCCCTGTGGCGAATTCGCGCTGCAGCCGCCCGCGTCGCCACAGTTGGAATTGAGCGCGATGAGATGCCACGCCCCTACGTCAAAGCTGTACCAACCGGCGCCGGGGTTCCCGGCGTTGGCACCGAAGTAGGCAAAGTGCCCGGCAGAGCCAACGTTGTTCGCGTCACAGCCCGTGCCGCCCTGGGTCAGGTATTCGTGGTTGCCGACCACAGGCCGCGTGATGCCTTTCGGGCGCCCCAGCTCAGATCGTATGAGGCATTGAACGCGGAGAGGCTTCCGCAGTAGTACTGGTTGTCGCCGAGTGGCAGCACGGCCGCCAGGTTCGCTGTCAGCAGCGCCGCCGTTGCCTTCTGTCGGCAGTTGCTCGACGTGCCGTTGCCGCCGTTGAAGCTGGAACTGCCGGGATCACAGGCGATATCGCCGGCGGCCGCGATGACGGGATCACCCACCGCCTCGACCGCCACGGGTACCGGCGCGATCGCCAGGAACCAGATCAGCGACAAACCGGCCGCCACGGTCAGGATTCGATACGGCACTGACCCGGCCTGAATGAGCGTCCGGCCGATGCCGGCGCGCGAACCGAACCCCTCGCTTTCGGTCGCCATCGAGCGCGTTCCCTCCCCGAAACGGCACGATACAACGCAGCAAATTGAATAGCAACGTTGACTCGGCGCACCAAACGGTGGCGGTCAGTCGAGGATCACCATCGGCAGGAGCCCGCTCGTGACGCCGAACGCGATGGCGCGCAGGTCGTAGCGGCCGGCGTCGAGTGGCAGTCCGTCTCCATCGAGCAGGCGGACCCCCTCGATTGGCCCGATCGGCATGTCCATGGAACCGGGCGCAATGAGGTAGGCGCGCGATGTGGAGACACCGTCAGGCGAATCGTCGCCCTCCTCGAGGACGGCTGCGCTCCCTTCGATGGCCCAGATGAGTTTCGACGTTCCGTCAGGGTTCCGGAATCGGAGCTCGACCCGGAGCGGCATGCTGCCGGCGCCGACCGTGACGGGCAGCACGTACTTGCCGGTGACGCGTACCGCCAGCTTGACGCTCGCGGCCCTACTGGCTTCGGTCCCGCCGAGGACGATCGTCCGATCGGTCGTCGCGCCAGCCCCGGACGCCGGCAGGGCGATGAGCTGGACGTCGACGAGCGCGGGGCCTGCGAGGTTCGGGATACCCCAGCCGATGACGGCGACCGCAACAGTGGCGACCGCCGAGATCAAGGCCACGAGCCGGCGACCCGTCATCGTCGACCCGATCCGGATCGGATGCCCGACCGCCGGGCGCGGACGCCGAGGAAGACGATGGGGATCAGCACGAGCAGACCGGCGAGGACCGCGATGACCCGCGCCGGCATGGTGGCGCGCCCCGGATCCGACACGACGGGAACTGGAGTCGAAGTCGGGGCAGTCGAGGCGGTTGCACCGGGGCTTGACGGCGCCAGCGTCGCGCTTGCCGGGTCGATCGCCGCGGGTCGGCCGAGCGTCGTCCGGACCAGATCGGCGGTGACCTCGAGATATCGCGAGCCGAACGTCACGCTCGGTTCGATCTGCGAGTTCTCGCTGAATTCGTTCCAGCTGATGATCGCGAGCCCGTCTGGCACGGTGCGGAGCGCGGTCGACCATTCGGTGCGATACGTCGCGCCATCGGCTCGATCGATCACCCGGGTGCCGCCGATCAGTCGCGCATCGAAGCCGGGTGCGACGGGAGCCAGCCAGAGCCCGCCGTCTGCTCGGATGACATCGGCCAGCGCCTGCAGGCGGACCTGGTAGTTCCGATCCCGGGACGGATCGACGGAGGACCAGTAGTACGCGTCGCCATCGAGCAGGTCGGCGAGCGCGGTGTAGTTGCCGGCCTCGCGCTCGGAGCCGAGCAGGTATGCGGATCCGGCGTCATCGACGGCGGTCCGGAAGGACTTGATTGCCGCGCGATCGAAACTCGGGGTGCCGGACATGATGATCGCGGGCTTGCCGAAGACATCGAAGACGGGATCCCGCCCGTAGTGCTCCATGAACCAGGCGAGGTCATCGGCGATTCGGACGGGGTCGATGGGATTTCGGTCGAAGTCGAGGCCCTGGTACAGCAAGACGAGATGCAGCCCGGCCGCCCGTGACGCCTCGACGAGCAGCTTCAGTGGTTCGTCGAGCCGCGGCTCGTGTTTCCAGCTCACGATCAGGGCGTCGATGCCCGCGGCCCTTGCCCAGGCCACGTGCTGCGCGATGACCGCAGGGTCTGCGCTGTCGTATTTCCCGAGGGTCGGCAGATCGATCTTGGCTCGCTCCCAACTCGGTACGTCGAACCAGATGTAGTAGTACGCGAGGACGACCGGTCGATCGGTCGCGGCGGCAGCCATCGGGACCGAGGTCTCGATGGGTTGCGCCAGGTCCCGCCCAGCTGCGGCAGTCGAGGGTCCGGCGCCGAAGAGCGCCACGGACAGGACTGCAGCAGCGATCGCGCTGCGCGCGGCACGAGGCGACGCCGCGACTATTGACCAGGACTTGAGCCGGACGATCTGATCCGCCGTGCGACGACGCGCGCCAGGTCGATGAGCTCGACCCGTGGATCCCTCACGGATCATGTCGGCGGCGAGGCTCCGAGGAGCGTCGAAGCCATGGCGAGGACCAGCAGGGCCATGACGGCGAGGCCGACCGCAGCCATGATCAATCGGCGCCGAGGGTCGGTGAGGATTTGCTGGAGCACGCGGTCGACTGAGCCGAACAGCGTGACCAGAACGTCGCGGAGCGGTCCTGGAGCAGCCACCGTGGAGTCCGAGGTCTGGGCCGATCTGCTCACCGATGTTCGCTCCTGGACCCACGCATCCGTTCGCTGCGCCGTTCGCTGGACGCCGCGGTCGGACCGGGACATGAGCTGGGCGAAACCGCGCCCAGCCGAGTCAGTGCGGACCAGCCCCGCCTTGCCGAGCGCGACCAGCTGGTGGCCACGTCCCAGTACCACGAGGCTGAGAATGACCAGGAGGATCAGGCCGCCGGCGATGGACATGTCCATGTTGGAGATGATCCGGATGGTCGTATCCTGAGGCCGCGACAGGGCAATCGGGCTGGGTGGCACGATACCGCTCGCGTGGACCACGATGCGGTAGTCACCGCGAGGGAGGGCGCCGAACGACACCTTTCCATCCTTCGTCGTGTCATGGGTGACCATCGTTCCGTCCGGGTATTCGAGTGTGACCCTTGTCACAATCGCTGACTTCAGGAGGGCATCCTCGACGCGGATGTCGAGGTGATACAGCAGGACCTCGACCGTCAGGACGCCATCAAGCGTCGGCTCCCAGGTCTGCTGCCCGCGGTTGACGACGTTCGTTCCGGCGATATTGACCTCGCTCACGCGATGGATGTTCGGAACCGCGACGAGCCCAAAGGTCCGCTTGACCGGAACCGCGGCCTCGAGCCAGACCTCGTTGTAGGACGTCACGGTACGCGTGGGCCCGGAGCTCGTTTCCATCACGACACTCTGGATCAGCGCCGGGTCGACGATGTTGCCGTCGGGATCCACGAACCGCATCGACGTCCGATAAGCGAGACGCACCCCAAGGGTCAGGCGCGCATCGCCCACGACGTCAATGGTTCGGACAGGATCGAAGATCTCGTCATTCCAGCGAACGAACCCCACACGAACACCGGAGGATTCAGGCAGATCGAAGCGTGGCGTCAGCCGCAGACGCCCGAGATCCTTGACGGCGAACGTCGCAATCCCCTGCGTGTCGGTCAGGAGCTCCTGGTCACCGAGCGTGATGGACAAGCCGACAACCGCGGGAACGGTGACGACATCGATCGTCGCCGATCGGATCACAATTGTCGTCAGGGCAACGGACGCGCCATGCGTCGAGTCGCCTGCGAAGGCGACCCGGATGTTCAGCGTTGCCGCGCTCTTGACATATTCCGAGGAGAGCGAAAGGTCGACCTTCCCTGTGGCATCCGTGCGTGTGGCGCGGGCAAGGACGCCGTTGACTTCCATGGTGACCCGCGAAACCGGAAGGGCTTGACCCCCGAGCGTCGTGAGGCGGGCCGTCACGATGACCGACGTTCCGATCACGACATCGCCGGGGTTCGAGAGGGTGATCCGCGTCCCAAGGACGGGAGCCGGCGGATTCGCAGCCATGACCACGGATGTCTGGCTCGCGAGCAGGAGCATGAGCATGATGGCGCCTGCCATTGCGGCACCGAAGGCCTGTCCGAATCGCCGGACCGTCGTCCGCATCACGTGGCTTCCCCTGTTGCCATGGGGCTCGAGCGTCCCCGACGGCGCCGCATGAGCAGGACGAGAAGGATGGCGGCCGCGCCGAGGGCGACCGTGTAGACCGCGCTCAGCACATCTCGGTTTCGCGCCTCGACGTCCGCTCTATCCGGATAGGTCGGCCCGGGGATCCGGGCCGCTCGCGGGGCTGAAGAGAAGTCCAAGGCAGCGGCAATGCTGTTGGCCGTCGCGTCGCGCCCGGTCAGCGGCGCCACGGACCAGTTGTCCTCGATGAATTTCAGGACGGAGGTGAAGTCGTAGGTCGTCGAATCGACCGTTCCGGGCCGTGCATACGGAGAGACGAACAGGGTCGGCACGCGGAAGCCGTAGCCGAAGGCGTCGACCGCCGGCGGGGCAACGTGGTCGTACCAGCCACCCCAGTCGTCCCAGGTGATCATGAACAGCGACGAATCCCAGGCCTGGGTCCTCATGAGCTGCGTGACCAGCGAGGTCGCAAAGACCTGGCCGAGGCTCACATCGCCGGGCGGGTGTTCGCTCGCGCCGCTCGGAACGATATAGGCAACGGCCGGCAGGTCGCCGTTCGCGACATCGATGTAGTACTGATCGAGATTGACGATCCGCCCATTGAGCGCCGGATCATCGAGGAATCGGCCGAAGTTCAGGAGCGGTGCCCAGACGAGTTGCGCGGCCTTGTCCGACGCCGGCTGTCGATTCCGGTAGGTGATCGTCGGATCGTAGTTCTGGACGTAGAACTTCCAGGTGACGCCGGCTTCCTGGAGGCGATCAAAGATTGTCGGGAACGCCCAGCCGTCTTCGGGGATCGCTCCGGCCGGCGTCTGGCCGGCAATCCAGTAGTAGTGATTGGCTTCGCTCGAGCCCTGAACGGAACTGAAGAACTGGTCCGCCAGCGCGTATTCGGTCGCCAGGTTCCAGTACAGCGGCAGGTCTCGCCCGTCGTAGTAGCCCATCGCGACTTCGCCCGGCAAGTTGCGCTGGTTCTGGGCATCGATGAAGCCATCCATCTTCCCGCCGTTGTAGGCCTGGATGCTGATGGAGCTGCCGTGATGAAGGTCAACCGTCTTCAGGCTTTCCAGGTGGTAGGGCTCGACGCACCCGAGGCTCGGCTGCTTCGGATCCCTCGGAACACACGTACCGTCGGGCGGTCCATCGACACCTGGGAACGTTCCAAAGTAGTTGTCAAACGTGTGATTCTCCTGCATCAGCACAACCAGGTGCTCGATCGGAGTCTTCGTCTTGCCGCCATCCGCCTGGGCGGTCGGCGGCGCGCTGGCGAGCGTCCCGAGCGCGCCGAACGCGGCTGCGACGGCCAGGACCAGTACACGGAGAGGGGTTCCGGCAGCCAACCTGCCGGAACGCGATGCGCTGGTCATGGCCGGATCTCGTAGACCTGGATCACGACCTGATCAGAGATTGAGTCGTCCGCACCGCGGACCTGGGCATGCTGCTCGTAGACGAGGCGCCCGTTGTACTTAGTCACATAGCCTCGCACGACGTTTTCGAAGAAGGGGGACCGGTCTGCCGACCAGATATCGATCGCGATGTACTGGAGCTTCAGCAGCTGGATGCTGCGGTCCGGATTGCGAATGGGATCATAAGCGGGATTTCGGCGGAGGGGGTTCGGGCTGACGCTGACGCCATACGCGGAGCGCTGGCCGTAGTAGCGGACGATGTTGGCCATCGTCGGGCCGATCGTCATGAACGTCGACCCCGGCGGAACGTGTTCCCGGATCCACAGGCCAGCCTCTCGGCCGCCGGGCAGTCCGCCGGTTCCGGCGAGCGAGCCGCGCGTCGTGATCGTGGTAATGCCGGCGACCGTAGGGACGCTCAGCGTCACGAGCATGATCGCCAGGATCACCCCGCCGATCCGGGCCGGGGCTCGGACGGACAGCTTGGGCGCGAATCGCCTGACGATGACGGGCAGCGTCACGAGCAGACCCACCCCGGCGACGATCGCAATAGCCGGCGCAATCGGAAGGAGATACTGGTAGCCCTTGACCGGCCATGCCTCGAAGAACGCGACAGGCGCGAGGATCCAGACGATGACGAGTCGGTCCTGCCATTGGCGGCGGCGGAGCAGCGAGAACAGCCCTACCGCGGCGGCGATGAGGACCAGGGTGCCCACGGCGGCCGGCAGAATCTCTGCGTAGAAGGTCCACGTGTGGTTCGGGTTGCGCAGGAGCTGCCAGACGAGGAACTGACGCGCGGTGTCGCTGGCGCCGCTGACGGCGATCGCGGCCGGATACGGGGACACCGCCAGGATGAACAGAACCGCGGCGATCAGGACCTCCTTGATCCGAAGTCGGATCTCCGGGATCACGAGAACCATCGCTCCGGCCGTCGGGACGAGGAGGATCGCGGTCTCCTTGGCCAGGAACGCCAGCCCACCGGCGATCGCCGTTGCGTACAGCCAGCGCCCGTCGCCGTCCGAAACGAACCGCGCGATGCAATAGATCCCCAGGAGGAAGAGGGTCGCCATTGGTGCGTCGAGCAGGATCTGTCGCGACACGAACACGTGATACGGCATGACCGTCAGCAGCGCTGCAGCCACGAGTCCGACCCGTCGCCCGTACAACAGTGACCCGGTCGCGTACAGGAGCGGGATGGCCGCCACGCCGAACGCGACCGCCACCAGCCGTGCGAGCGTGTCGTCGACAGCGATACGGAACATGAGGCTCACGAGGTACTGCACGAGCAATGGATGTGCCCGGAATACCTGGAACAGGCCGCCGTAGGTCGGATCCCCGGCCAGCGCAGCCGCCTGACCGGAATACACCGCCTCATCGCTGTTGAAGCCGATCGTCCCGAGCGACCAGGCGCGCAAGACCGCGCCGATGACCATCAGGCCACCGACCATCAGGAACAGGCGTCCACGTTCGCTGATCAGAGCGGCTCCGGAACGCGGCAACGTCAAGCCGACCCCGTCCCGGACCATATGAAGCTCAGAGTCGGCCGTGAGCGAGCTCGACCTGCTCTTGCTCAACGTGCTTCGGTGAAGCGACCGGGAAGGCCGTCACCTCGCGCTCATCGACCGGCTGCCGCCCCGCGGCGTCCAGATCGAGGATGACCTCGGCCCATCCATGACCGGCAACGCGGAGTTGCCAGAGGTCTGCGCTTGCCACCGCCTGCGCGAGGAGCATCCGCTCCCGGTTGCGCAGCTCGGGGTAGAGCGCCGAACCCATCTTCAGGTGCGGGGCCAGGGTTGCGAAGGGTGGGAAGCCATAGGCGTCATCGGTGTTCTCGATCAGCAGGTCGAGAGCCGGGCTGAGTTCCATGCGGTCGCGCATCTCCTCGCCCCGCTCGATGAACACGACCCGTTCGATCCGGGCACGTGGCATCACCTCGGTGTCGAGCAGCGAGGTGATGTGGTACTTCGGAGGCGGAACCGCGATCTGGGTCGCCGAGTTGATGGCCATGATGGGGATATTACGGGTTCCAAGCGACTGGCCGATGCTGCGGCCCGACTTCGAGTGGACGCGGCTCTGGACCGACAGCTTGGCGCGATGGGTCGCTCCGAGCTGGGCGCCGGCGATGACGGACATCGTGTGGAAGCTCAGCGTCATCGGCTTGGGGTAGCTGATCGCGATCCCGTTCGGGCTGACGATCGTCATGTCATCGCTGAGGAACGAGAAGCCGAAGTCGCGCACCAGTCGGATGACCGTGCTGGTCTTGCCAGTGTCGGTCTGCGCCGAGATCAGGGTTGCTCGACCGTCCTTCGCGACGCAGCCGGAATGAAGAAGCACATAGCCCCGATCGACCAGCATGAAGCGGAGAAGGGCCTCGACGACGTTCGTGTACAGCACGTGCCGCGACATCGCGAGGAGCGGCGACGCCACGATCCGGGTCGGCGCGCCCAGGGTGACCTCGAAGTTGGCACCAAGGAACCCGAGTTGCTCGACGTACTTGAGCTGATTGTCATTCGGGGTGAAGCGAATCCGGCGCGATGGCCAGCCTCCGACCGAACCAATCGAGATGATCAGGTCCGGGTCACTGACCTCTTCCGTGCGGAAGTAGGCGAGTTCGGGGAGCTGGACCGCAGAATGGACCTGGATGATGCCGCCGATGTTGTAGCGGAACCGCGGCGCGGGCGCCGAGGCGACCATGACGGGGACACCTGCCCGGCCATGTGCTGAAGGCTCACCACCAAACGGCGAGGACTCCGCGGCGAACTCGGCAGATTCGACGCCTGTGGCTGAGCCCCAGACGAGACGATCCGCCACCGTGAAACGAACGACGAAGAGAAGGGCAAGCGTCAGGAGGTTGGAAATCTGGCCGTCGATCTGGAGGACACCTGTCAGGAGCCAAAGCGCGGGCAATCGGAGGACCAGGGTCGCGTTGTTGACCAGGGCGTACGACACGAACCGGCGGAGCCCGGTTCCGCGCAGTCGGCCGACCATGGCCCATCGATCAAGAAGGAAGAAGTTCCAGGTGGTGGACCCCTCAGTCGCGAAAACGGCCGCGAGAAGGTAATTGAGGCCCAGGACTTCGGACAGCAGGACGAACAACGCCTGATTGACGCCGATCCCCGTGAGCCCGACCACGCCGAAACGAAGTGCCCGAAGTGGAACACTAGGCGACGGACCCGACATTTGACGCGCCACGAAACAACCTCCCCCCGCCCGAACCTGTACATGACCCTTTCGTCCGTCAGGCACGACGAACTCGTACGCGACGGTCAGGTCGACATTGGATCCGGATTGTTGAGCCGCCGGTGACTCATAAAAAACCGGCTGTTGATGAAGACGACCCCGAAGGTACCAGAGGCACATGTACTGGTACAGCCCTGGGACCATCAGGTGTTGCACGGGGGCACCACGGAGCCGCCCAATGATCGCATGGAGGGCCGCATTGCGCTTCCAGGGAGGTTTGGGAAGTCCAGAACGGGCGCTCAACGCAGGCGGCGGGCCCGCGATCAGGCCGCCGGACCGTGCGCAAAATGGGACCGGCTCGCGTCGGTTGGCGGCGCTCAGATGCGGACGGCGGACCGGAGATCGGTGCCGCCGCCCGTGTGGCTGGGGCCGGGAGTCCGGCAGCCGCTCGCCGACTGTCGGTTACAGGCCGCCATGCTGCCGGTTCGTGGTTCGCGGGGCGTTCAGCCCTCAGCTATTTGGAGCGCCGACTCGAAGTAATCGGAGCGCCGACCCGAAGCTCTGGTCGTGTGCCCGTCGTCACTCGAGGGTCCGACCAGGTCACGGCAGGAACGCACTCATCGGAGTGGATGAGCAGGCCGCTCCAAGGCAGCCAACCCCGAAGGTGTCCTCCACCGTGCGGAGGAGCGAGTAGTGGTTGTAGGCAACCGAGCTCGTATAGCCGGACAGGCCGGCGCGAGCGACGATCGTGAACACGCGACCGCCGCCTCCAGTGCTCGTCGTGCCCTCATCGGACGACACCACGAGCAGCGTGCTCGACCAGTACGGCGAGTTGAAGACCTGCGGCAGGAAACCGGCCAGGAACGCGTCGGCTGTCCCGAGGGAACAGTCGTGGGCGTCGTTGCAGAGATTGGGTGAAACGAACGAGAAGCCCACGGACGGATCGAAGGCCGCCAGCGGTTGGATCTTCGCGCACTCCGTGGCGTTGCCCGACACCGAAGTGAAGCTCATGGCCGGGTTGTGCTTGCGAACGTACGTACCCGCGACGCCCGGACCGTCGATGCCGCCGGTCTTCGAGGAGCCGGTGAAGCAGCCAGTCGTCGGATAGTTCTGCTGGTAGGAGCGCCATGACACGCCTGCGGCGGAGAGCTGGCTGCTGATCGAGGCGCCCGACAGGTTGTAGGTGCCGTCGTCGGTCACTCCCTGCGTGGAGCCTGACCAGAAGGCGAGGTAGTTGGGCAGGGACGGATGGGAGACGGCCGTGAACTGGGTCGCGCGCCCGTAAGTGTTCGACAGGCCGTCGAGGTAGGGCATGGAACTCGAGGTGATCGAGCTGGCCTCGTGGTTCTCCAGCCAGACAACCACGACATGCTTGATGGCGGCTTGCGCGACCGGTGGGCCAGGCGTCGGCTTCGGCGCGACCGTCGGTCCTGGTGTCGGCGCGACCGTCGGTCCTGGTGTCGGCGCGACCGTTGGGCCCGGCGTCGGCGCGAGTGGCGGGCTGGGCGTCGGTGCGAGCGATGGCACCGGCGGCGGTGCCGTTGGCGGCAAGGTGGAGGGCGGAGGCGCCGAGGCACTCGAGCCGGCCAGCGTGTTGAGATAGGTCGATCCGAATTGCGTCGTGTTCTCGACGCCGGTGCCTTCGCCCCATTCATTGAACGTCGTGATCAGCTGCCACGGCTCGCCCGAGGCCTTCATGGCCGCGACGTTGCTCGACCATCGAGCGGCGTCGCGAACCAGCCGCGCGCTCGACTCGGAGCGCTTCCAGAAACCGGGGCTGATCGAGTAGCTGTAGCCGGCCTGATGGTCGGCGGCAACCGCTGGGGCGTACTGATGCCACGACTCGGGCTGGTTTGCGCACAGCTTGTAGCCCGGGAACACCTTGAGGACGACATAGAAACCGGCGGTGTTCGCGGCCTTCCAGCGGTCGGCCATTCCACATCCGTCCGCGCCATCGCCATACACGAAGATCACGGGCTTGCCGCCGACCCGCAGGTACGCGGGGTTCGAGGCGTAGTGAGCGGCGATATAGGTGAGGTCCGAGTTGATCTGCGCGATCGATGGGTCGGACGAACCCTCCTGCTCGTAGTACAGCGTCCAGCGGAACGAGCCCGCGACCGACAGCAACGTTGGGATCCGGCTGTCCGTGGTGCTGCCTTGGCCCCACCAGCTGGCGATGCCGGCCTGGAGCCCGGCCCCCTGCATCGAGGCGACCTGCTGGGCGGCGACTGCGGTCGTCCCGTAATACCCAAGGGACGGCGTATACCAGCTGAACGGGTTGTAGCCCTGCTGATTCCAGGCCTCGCCGAACCACGGGTAGTAGAAGGCGGCCCGAATCGGGAACGACAGGGAGGTGCCGGTCGGAGCCTTCGATGGGCTCGGCGATGACGTCGGGAACCAGGTCGGCGACGCCCCCGGCGTTCCGGGCGGCGTTGCCGTGGCTGGATCGAAACCGATCAGGAACTGCGCCTGCGCGACGGCGCTCGTTCGCAGGGCGCGGTTCTTGGTGTCCACGCGTGCCTGGACGGTGTGCCACCCGAATGCCGCAGCAGTGGGCACGGTGAAGCGCGCGGTGAACCCACCCTGGCGGGTCGCCTTGAATCGGGGAAGTCCCGCTGTCGAGCCATCGAGCGCAAGCTGACCCGATTGACTCGGCGAGAAGCCGCTGCCCGTCACGACGACATCGTTGCCCTGGAGCGTCCAGCTCGGGCTGACCGCGATCTGGGCACCAGTCGCAGCAACGGGCACGGTCGTGAACAGGACGAGCGACACGAGGACCGCTGCGGTCATGCCGATCACATACTTGGGGGACATCGATCCGGAGCGGGCGGCGTTCGCACGGGCGAGGGGCCGATCTGAGAAGCGCTGCGGGGGCGGCGTGGCCTTGTATCGCAATTCGTCAACCTCAGGGGCAAGGACCCGGGGGAAAGGGCGGCGGACGATGTCACGCCGACGTGAGCGGTACCGGAAGACCGGTGCCTGGGTCCTCGACCACCGTACGGCGAGGGCCCCCGAACCTCGATAGCGAGGTCGTCCCGAAACGGCTGAAACTTCCGACCCGTGGCGTGCGCGCACCACCCGGGCACCTTCGCCGGTGTCTCGGCGCAGGGCTGCAGGCCACGGCGACTACACTTTGCCGATGCATGACAAGCCGTCCCGGACTGCCGCCCACCTCCTCGTCGAGTGCCTTGAGGCAGAGGGCTGTGAGTACGTCTTTTCCGTCCCGGGCGAGGAGACGATGGACATCCTCGACGCGCTCGCGGGGACCGACAAGATCCGCCACATCACGACCCGCCACGAGCAGGGCGCGGCCTTCATGGCGGACGTCTACGGGCGATTGACCGGCAAGGCGAGCGTTGCCATGGCCACGCTGGGGCCCGGCGCGACGAACCTCCTAACGGGGATCGCGGATGCCTTCCTCGATCGGGCGCCGATGGTCGCGATCACGGGACAGGCCAGCTCCGACAAGCTCCACAAGGAGGCCCATCAGGTCATCGACATCGTCCGAATGTTCCGGCCGGTGACCAAGTGGAACACGCGCGTGGAGCGCGTGGACGCGATCCCGGAGATCGTCCGGAAGGCGTTTCGCGTCGCGACGCTCGAGAAGCCAGGTCCGACCCACATCGAGCTGCCCGAGAACCTCGCCGCGATGGAGCCGGAATCTGGCAGTGGGACACAACCGATCCCGCCGGGACGGATCTACTTTCCGGAGCCGACGGATGGTGCGATCGAGCACGCCGCGACCCTCATCGCCGGATCCAGTCGACCGATCATCCTCGCCGGCAACGGTGTCCTGCGTCAGCACGGCTCAGAGGCACTGCGAGCGCTCGCCAAGGGCCTGCATGTCCCTGTTGCAGCGACGTTCATGGGCAAGGGCGCCATCGACGACCGATCCCACCTGTCGTTGATGGCCGTTGGACTCCAGGCGCGAGACCACGTCCTCGCCGGGTTCGACCGGGCCGACCTGGTGATCTGCATCGGTTATGACCTCGTCGAGTACGGACCGGCGCACTGGAACCCGGCTGGGGCGAAGCGGATCATTCACATCGACACGCAGCCGGCCGAAATCGACACCGCCTACCGCCCGACCGTGGAGCTCGTTGGTGCCATCGACCTGACACTCGAGCGACTGCTCGCATCGGTACTTCCGCGTGGCGTCGGTGGCCGAAGCGCAAGCGAACGTCACGCGTCGAAGGAGATCGTGGCCAACACGGACCTGCGGACGGCGTTGCTCGCCGATCTGGTCGCCTGCGAGTCGGACCAGGGTTTCCCGATCAAGCCCCAGCGGGCCATTCACGAGATGCGACGCGCCATGGGACCCAATGACATCGTGGTCAGCGACGTGGGGGCGCACAAGGTCTGGGTGTCCAGGCTCTACCAGGCGTACGAGCCGAACACCGTGATCATCTCGAATGGATTTGCCGCAATGGGTATCTCCGTCCCGGGCGCGATTGCCGCGAAACTCGTCCATCCCGACCGCAAGGTCATTGCCCTGTGCGGGGATGGAGGGTTCCTCATGAATTCGCAGGAACTCGAGACCGCCAAGCGGATCGGGACCAACATCGTCGTCGTGGTCTGGCGAGATGACGGCTACGGCCTGATCGACTGGAAGCAGCGCAACGAGTTCGGGCGACCGTTCG
>JBDTOJ010000125.1:0-18132 GCA_039933295.1 Chloroflexota bacterium | reverse complement strand
GTCACCCGGCTCGGTGGCGCCGACCGCTATGCCACCGCCGTCGCCGTGAGCGCGGCAACGTACAGCCCCGGCGTGTCGGTCGTGTACCTCGCCTCGGGTACCGGCTTTGCCGATGCCCTCGCCGGTGCACCCGCTGCCGGCATGCAGGCCGGCCCGGTCCTCCTCGTGACGCCCACCTCGATCCCCGCGGTCGTGGCGACCGAGCTGGCCCGCCTCCACCCGGCCCGGATCGTCATCCTCGGCGGCACGGGCGCCGTCAGCCCTGCCGTCCAGGTGGCGATCGACGGGATGACGGCCCTATGAACGACGCGATTCGTCCGGAAGCATCGAAGCACAATGAGCCCCGAGACCACAGAGAAAGGGATGGACAACACGTGCCAAGCGCACCAGATAGACTCTCGCCGATGACAATGCCGGGGGACGTTCAGGAAGCCCATCACGACGCCCTTCTAGGCGCTGGGACCTGGGTCATCCTGCCGACCTACCAGGAGTCCGAGAACCTGCCGGGAATCGCCGCCGCAATCCTGGCCAGCCTGCCGGGCGCCACCCTGCTGGTCGTCGACGACAACTCCCCAGATGGCACCGGCGATATGGCCGACGCCCTCGCCAAGGACGACCCGCGGGTCAAGGTTCGCCACCGACCCGGCAAGCAGGGCCTTGGCCGCGCATATCTCGACGGTTTCCGCGTCGCCCTCGACGACGGAGCGCGCGTCATCGTCCAGATGGACGCGGACTGGTCCCACGATCCGGCGTCGCTGCCGTCCCTCATCGCCCCGATTGAGGAGAACCGGGCGGATCTGGTGATCGGCAGTCGCTATACCGCCGGCGGGAAGGTCCTCGACTGGGGGCTCAGCCGCCGTCTGATCTCGCGTGGCGGGAGCCTGTTCGCGCGCATCGTGCTCGGCCTGCGGCCGAACGACCTGACGGGTGGCTTCAAGGCCTGGCGCGCCACGACGCTCGGGGCTCTGCCGCTCGACGGTATCCACGCCGGCGGGTACGTCTTCCAGATCGAGATGACCCATCGTGCATCGCGAGCCGGCGCGCGTGTCGTCGAGACACCGATCACCTTCCAGGATCGCCGCGCCGGACAGTCGAAGATGTCACGACGGATCATCGTCGAGGCGCTCGTGATCGTCGTGCGTCTCCGGGCCGAGGAGATCGTGGGTCGGTTCCGTCGATCCGAGGGCACCAAGCCGGCGTAGCCAGCGAGGCCTCAGTTGATGTGGATCCCCGTCTTCGGGACCACGCCCTGGACAACCTTGTATTCGTAGGACAGGGCGATGACCTGGACGAAGGTCTGGCCAGCCGCCAGCGTCACCGGGTGGCCGTCCGGCCCGAACAGGAGCGTCGGCGCTGTTGGCGACGCCTTCTTCCACGTCCCGTGGATTACGCGTCCACTCGTCGAGATGATCGCCTCGCCCTTCCCGACATCGCCCGCCTCCAGCCGATGCTTGTTCGGATGGCCGTCATTGAGCGCCCCGAATCGCATGCGCAGGATCACGACATTGACCGGCGCGACCGGCTGCTGGTCGGCATTGTCGATCTGCTGCGTCTTCGACTTGTCGATGAATCGGCGGTAGCGATTGGTCACCGCGTCGTATCGGTAGGTGATCGTCTCGTACGGGTATTTGATAACGATCGACGTACCGACCGGGCGGGCCTCGGGGTCCAGCGCCCGTCCGAATAGCCAGGCGGCTGACTGGGGAGTGTTCTTGACGCCGACGGCCGCCGCCATCTTCAGCAGGTTCGGCGCGTCCGTATAGACGTTGTGCGGAGAAGACCGGAACTTGACGCGCCACATCAGCGAGCCATCGAACCGAAGCCCGTCCGCGTTGTAGACCCATTGACCATGCCCATTGGCTCGGAGGGTGGCGAGCGCCTGGGGCGAGCCGCCGACGTGTGCGTACATCGCATGCCACTCGGCTGCCCACTCGATGAAGTACTGCCGGGAGCTGCGGATCGGCCCGACGCTTGCCGGCAGTGTGTCCTGAAAGATCATCATGTAGCGGGGGATGCCGCCCTCGGCCGGGGCCTGCCAGACCTGGGCCGCAGCATTGAACCCGGACTGTGGGCGAGCGTCCTTCTGGTCGTCGATCATGATCGCGATCGGCCGCTGGAGCGCCGCCGCTTCGGTCACCATGAGCCCGGTCAACGGAGCCGGAACGAGCACGGGCGTCGGCTCGGGCGTGGGCGAGGGCCTCGGGGTCGGGGTCGGTGCCGATGTGGGCGTACCGCTCGGAAGGACGGCGACGTCCGTGGCGCCCGGGCTCGCTGGCGACGCCGTCGCGACGCCACCCTTGAGGGACGCGAGGATCGACCCGCCGCCGATTCCAATCACCAGGGCCGCAACCGCGCCGACGCCGAGGACCGCCAGATTCACGCTCCCGGCGTCCGTCCTGAACTGCGGAATCTTCACCCGTACCTCGCTCGGCGGCTCGTCGGCCGCGCCGGGCGCAGAATAGCGCGGCATACCGATCCCGACCAGATAACGAGGTTTCGTGATGACCCCAGCCGATTCAGAGGACGCGCAGCCCACCACCAGGAAGCCCCGCGCCCGTGTCAGTCCGGCGAAGGCAGTATCAGGGGACGTGGTGAGCACACCCAAGCCCGCGCGGCCATCGCGAGCGACCAGGACGTCAGCGCCCGAGCGACTGCCGGTCGAGCGATCTGCCCCGAAGCCGCGTTCCGCCCCGAAGTCGAAGGCTCCACCCGCGGCCCTCGTGGCCGTGCCGGACATGGTTCCGCCGGGAATCGATGAAGATGGTGCCTGGATCCAGGCCGATGCCGTGGAGGTGCATCAGGGCGCCATCGGGCGCATCGACGCGACGGACGTGGCCGTGACCCAGGGTGCCGTAGGGGCAGCACGGGCCGATCGTGTCTCGGTCGAGATGGGTGCCCTCGGCGCAGCCCTCGGTGGCGAGATCAGTGTCTCGCAGGGAGCTGCCGGGACGATCATTGCCCGCCATGCGCGGGTCGAGCAGTCGCTGGTGCGGACGTTGATCGCCCAGGACGTCGCGATCCATCGGCCGAGCGCGGTCATCTTCCTCCTCGCGCAGCGCGTGACGGGCGAGGTAAAGGTGCTCCTCGACTGGCGCGGGGCGCTCGCATTCGGGGCGGCGTTCGGCCTCCTCGCCGGCCTCCTCGGACGTGGCCGCAAGGGGAGCTGACGGTGGCCTCGGGTATACTCGGAGGCCCGCATACGGCACTGATGCCGCACCGGGACACGATGTCGCGCCGCCCGAGCGTGCGGCTTCAGGACCGCAGCTGGAGCTTGGCGAGACAAGTTGATTGACCCGACCGCGCGAGTGCACCCAAGCGCCGACCTCGAGGCCGACGTGGCCGTCGGGGCGAGCACCAGCGTGTGGCATCGCGCCCAGATTCGGACCGGCGCGCGTATCGGCGCGGACTGCGTCATCGGCCGGGATGTCTTCATCGACGAAGGCGTCGAGATCGGCGATAAGGTCAAGATCCAGAACGGCGCCCTCGTCTATCACGGCGTGACCGTCGAGGACGGCGTGTTCATCGGTCCGGGTGCCATTCTCACCAACGATCGGTACCCCCGGGCGATCACCCCGACCGGCGATCTCGCCCGCGCCGGCGATTGGGAGGTCAGCCCGATCCGACTCCGCCACGGCTCATCAATCGGAGCGGGCGCGGTCGTCGTCGCCGGGACCGAAGTCGGCACCTTCGCCACGGTTGGTGCTGGTGCGATCGTGACGCGGGACGTGCCGGCCCATGCGCTCGTGGTGGGCAGTCCTGCCCGCCGCATCGGCTGGGTCTGCGCGTGCGGCGCCCGACTCCAGGATGCCGAAGGCGCCGATGCCGCCGCCAAGCGCCCCCAGTACGCATCCCGCCCGGAGCTCCATTGCCCATCGTGCGGCCGAACCTACGTTCCGGACGCAGAAGCCATCGTCGAGACCGCTCGGCCCAAAGAAGGACAGCCCGCATGATCCCGATCGCCCGCCCAGACCTCGGCCAGGAGGAAATCGACGCCGTCGCCGACGTCATCCGGTCCGGGATCATCGCCCAGGGCCCGCGGGTCAAGGAACTCGAGGCCGCGTGGTCCGCCTACTGCGGCGTCAAGCACACGATTGCCGTCGCGAACGGAACACTCGGGCTCATGGCGATCTTCGATCAGCTGGGGATCGTGGCCGGCGACGAGGTCATCACGGTCTCCCATACCTTCGCCGCGACGGCCAATGCCATCCTGTCGACCGGTGCGGTGCCCGTCTTCGTCGACATCGAGCCGGACACCTATCTCATCAACGCCAAACTCATCGAGGCTGCGATCACCCCGCGCACGCGAGCGATCGTGCCGGTCCACCTCTTCGGCCTTGTCGCCGACATGGATATGATCATGGCCATCGCCGATCGCCACGGACTGGCGGTTGTCGAGGACGCCTGTCAGGCCCATGGAGCCACGTTCCGCGGCCGGAAGGCCGGGAGCTTCGGGCACGGGGCCTTCAGCCTCTACGCGACCAAGAACATGACTACGGCCGAAGGCGGGTTCATCACGACAAACGACGATGGCCTGGCTGATCGCTTGCGCCTGTATCGCAATCAAGGCATGCGCACGCGCTACCAGTTCGAGATGCTCGGCTACAACTATCGGATGACGGACTTGAACGCAGCCATCGGGCTCGTCCAGCTCGCGAAACTCGACCGTAACACCGCGCGGCGCCAGGCCATCGCCGCCGCGTACGACGAGGGATTCGCCGATCTTCCCGTCCGGACCCCGGCCGTGCCCGACGGACGGATGCACGTCTACCACCAGTACACCATCAACGTCGGGCCGGAGCGGGACGCGATCATCGAGTTGATCCGCGCCGGTGGCGTCGGCGCGGACATCTACTACCCGATCCCGGTCCATCGCCAGGCGTACATCCAGGAGCGCGGCCTGCACACCGAGCTGCCAGTGACCGATGGCGCGGCCGAGCACACGATCGCGCTGCCGATGTACCCGGGCATGACCGTCGAGGATCGGACGACCGTGATCGAGGTCGTTCGTCGAGCCGTGCTCGATCGTGCCGGGGTGGGCGCCTCGGCATGACGGCGTTTTGGCACCCGACCGGGGATCGCGAGGTGCGTGTCGGTCTCGTCGGCCTAGGTTCGATGGGCCGGAACCATCTCCGCGTGATCGCCTCGCGCGCGGGTGCGCGGCTCGCCGCCGTTGCTGACACGTTCACCGACGCACTCGAATCGGCCGTTGCGCAGACCGGCGCGGCGGGATTCGCCGAGCCGCTGGCGATGATCAGCGAGGCCGAGCTGGACGCGGTCGTCATCGCCGCCCCGACGACCGTGCACCTGCCTCTGGCGCTGGCCGCGATTCAGCGCGGGATCGCGGTGCTCGTCGAGAAGCCGCTCGCACCAACGGTTGACGAAGCGCTCCAGATCGTGGCCGCGTCGAGAGCGACCGGTGTCCCGGTTCAGGTAGGGCATGTCGAGCGCTTCAACCCCGCGGTGCGTGAGCTGGGCCGTCTGATCGGCGAAGGCTGGCTGTCGACGGTCTATGCCATCACCTCGCGGCGCGCGGGTCCATTTCCGGCGCGCATCCGCGACGTTGGCGTGACGATCGACCTGGCCACCCACGACGTCGACATCTGCTCGTGGATCGCGGGCGAGCGCCCGATCCGTGTCCACGCCGAGACGGCCCAGCGGATCCACGCCGATCACGAGGATCTCCTGTTCGGCCTGCTTCACTTCCCATCGGGCGTCGTTGCCCAACTCGACGTCGATTGGCTGACCCCTGACAAGCGGCGCCAGCTCACCGTGATCGGTGCGGAGGGCATGTTCGAGCTGGATTACCTGACCCAACGCTTGACGTTCACGCGGGCCACGGACCTCACGAACCCCCGCCTGATCGGCGGCTACGCACCGACCTTCAGCGGCGACGTCGTGGAGTTGCCCGTGCCGACCGGCGAACCGCTGGCGCTCGAGCACGACGCGTTCCTGCGCGTGGTCCGCGAGGGTGGTCGACCCGAAGTGGACGCCGAGGACGGCCTGTGGGCTGTCGGAATTGCGAATGCCCTGCTTGATTCCGCGGCTGGTCGAGAGGTCGTCGGCCTCGATGGGCTGGCTGCACGGTTCATCTCCGCGTGAGCCGAGCGCTCTGTCGCCGGTGATCCCCGATCGCCGCCCCGTCCGTTTCCTGACCGGACGCTCGGGGTCGATGAGCACGCAAAACGTCACTGAGCCCGGCTGGATCGTGATCCGGGAGGGACGTAACCAGCGCTGGGGCGGCGAGCTTCGGCGGCGCCAGATCTTCAGCCGCCTCGCCGAGCGAACTGATGCCCGGGTCATCGAATCGGGCTGGTATCCGAACCTGATTCGCCGCGCCGCGTTCGGTGACCGGTTCGGATTCGTGCCCGGGCCGCTCCTGCGGTTCCTTCCCGGTCCGCGCCCGCGACCGCTGTTCGCCGCCTCGGAGAAGCTACGCGATCGCCTGCTCGACGCCGCCATCGCCGTCACCGATCCGGCGGTTGTCGCCGTGTATGACGACCCGGTCGCCCAGTCGCACGCCCTGGGCGTGAATCGGGATCCCGCGTGGCTCGCGGAAGTCGCGGCACGCCAGCGCCGCAACGTCGCGGCGTTCCGCTGGCAGGTCGTGCCCACGCGGTCGTTCGCGGAACTCGCAAACCTCGATCCGGACCGGGTCATCGTCGGCGGGAACGGGACGGACGTTGAACGCATCAAGGTCGGCCCGTGGCCGTCCGGTCCAGTGGTCGGGTTGGTCTCCGGGGCGGCCCCCGGGCGCGGCATCGAGACCCTCGTGGACGCGGTGGCGGCCGCCCGCGCCGAGGTTCCCGAGGTTGAGCTCTGGATGTGGCTCGTCGCCACCGGCGACGACAGCGCCCGATACCTCGATGGCCTCGTCGCGGAACATCACGACCGGCCGTGGGTGCACATCGGGGATGCGCCGCACGGGCAGCTCGGCGAAGCCCTGGCTAAGGCGTCGATCCTGTGCATCCCGCATCCACCGAACGAGTACATGGATGTCGCCCTGCCGGTCAAGCTGTTCGACTCGCTCGCCGCGGGCCGGCCGCTCCTCGTGACCCCACGGACTGAGACGGCGGCCATCGTTCGGGCTCACGACGTTGGCGTCGTCAGCAAAGGCGATCGACCGGAGGACCTGGCCGAGGCGATCGTCGGCCTCATTCGGGACCCGGATCGCTGCCGCCTCCTCGGGCAACAGGCGCGGCAGGCGGCCGAGGAGCACTTCGATTGGCGGATCGTCGGCGACCGGATCGCCGATGCGGTTCTCAGCCGGGAAGGCGGCTCCAGTTCGATGGACGCGCCAACCACCGGGGCTGCCGGGTCCGCGGCCGGCAACGCGCCTTGATCGCGCTGGTCCTCCGTACGCAACGCGCCATGATCGAGCGGGCGCTCCGCGTGCGCCGCGCCGTGATCGGTGGTCGGTCGGAGGCGCTCCGCGTATCCTCAGAATCGCCTCGACCCGGCATTCATCGACCGGACCGAGCCTTGAAAAGGGACCGCACCACATGAGTATCGTCTCCCGCCCGAGCGCCGGGAGCAGCCTGCTTGGCGGCTCGATCGTGCTGCCGGCCAACGCCTGCGGACATACATTGCCGCCGGTGCTCGCCCGGCCGTGGGCGGGGAAGCCAGGGACCGCCGGCACCGTGGCGGTCGTCGGGGCCGGGAAGATGGGCCTGCCGCTCGCCGCCCAGTTCGCCGGCCATGGCTGGGATGTCATCGCGGTCGATGTCCAACAGGAGGTCGTCGATGCGATCAATGCCGGTCAATCGCACATCGGGGATGAGCCGGGTGTCGCCGAACTGGTCGCCGACGCCCACACCGCGGGTCGCCTGCATGCCACGCTCAACGGCGCTGCTGCCGCGGCCGCAGCCGATGTCGTCGTCCTGATCGTGCCGGTCATGCTAGATGCGGACCACCAGCCGGACTACGGGTACATGGATGCCGCGGTGGCGGCGATCGCTCCGGGCGTCCACCCCGGCAGCCTCGTGATCTTCGAGACGACTCTGCCGGTCGGCGACACGCGCACACGGTTCGCTCCCCAGCTCGAGGCGGTGACGGGGCTCCGGGCCGGGGAGGACTTCCTGGTTGCGTTCTCGCCCGAGCGCCTCTATTCGGGCGCCGCACTCCGCAACCTCGCGACGTATCCAAAGCTCGTCGGGGGTCTCGGTCCACGCTCGACGGAGCGGGCGGCCACGTTCTACGACGCCGTCCTCGATGCCGAGATCGTGGCGATGTCCTCGGCCGAGGCCGCCGAGTTCTCGAAACTGGCCGATACCACCTATCGAGACGTCAACATCGCGCTTGCCAACGAATTCGCCGCCTACGCGGATCGGGTGGGCGTGGACATTCGCGAGGTGATCGGCGCGGCCAACAGCCAGCCGTACAGCCACATCCACCAGCCCGGACTGGGGGTGGGCGGGCACTGCATTCCGGTCTACCCGCACTTCCTCCTGTCACGAGCGCCCGAGCTGTCGATCGTCGCCCGATCGCGCGAGGTCAACGATGGCCAGATCAGGATCGCGCTCGATGAGATCCGGGCACGAGTCGGCCGGCTCGAGGATGCGTCCGTGCTCGTTCTCGGCCTGACGTATCGAGAGGGCGTGCACGAGCTCGCCTACTCGCGGGCGCTGCCGCTCATCGATGCCCTCATAGCGGCGGGTTCGCGCGTCTCCGCCCACGATCCGCTCCTGACCGACGAAGAGATCCGAGCCCGCGGCGCCGAGCCGTATGCCTGGGGTTCACGGTCCGATGCCCAGGCGATCGTGACGCAGACCGCCGACGCGCGGTGGCGCGAGCTAGATTCATCGTGGTTCCCGCGGCTCAGCGTCCTTGTCGATGGGCGCAACAGCCTGTCGGCGCTGGCCCTCCCGCCGGGCGTGGTGTATCGAGGGATCGGCACAGGGCCGCGGACCTGAGGTCGGCGCAGCACGGACCGCGAACCTGAGCCTGGTGCAGGTCCGCACCTGCCGGGCCCGCCGGGCTACCCTGTCCGGGTGAAGATCGCCAGCATCGTCGGAACGCGACCGCAGCTGATCAAGGCGGCGGCGCTCCAGTCCGCTCTGCGCGCCCAGCACGACGAGCTCTTCATCGATACCGGCCAGCACTGGGACGAGTCGATGGCCGGTTCGTTCTTCGCAGAACTCGATCTAGCCCGTCCCGACTTCAGTCTGGGGGCCGGCGGGGGAACCCACGCCGAGCAGACCGCGACCATGCTTCTGCGTCTCGAGCCGATTCTTCTGGAGGCCCGCCCGGACGCGATCCTCGTGTACGGCGACACGAACTCGACGCTGGCCGGGGCACTCAGCGCGGCGAAGCTCGGCATTCCGGTGGCGCATGTCGAGGCGGGACTGCGAAGCTTCGATCGGCGCATGCCGGAGGAACTCAACCGGGTCGTCGCCGACCACCTCGCCACGTGGTCGTTCGCCCCGACCCCCACGGCCGTGGCAAACCTCAGGGCCGAGGGCGTGGTTGATGGTGTCGTCATGGTCGGGGACCTGATGCAGGATCTCGCCGCGCGTATTGGGAACGAGGTCCGTGATCCCGCCACGCTCGATCCGATCGCGGCTCGTCTGGGCGTGCCGCTCAGCGCTGGGCGCTATCTCTTCGCGACCGTCCATCGCCAGGAGAATCGCGCGCCGGCAGCGATGGCCACGTGGGCCGGCATCCTCGCCGATGCCGCCACGCCGGATCGACCGGTGATCCTCGCCCTGCACCCGGGGACGCGAGCGGCGATGGATCAGGCAGGGATCAGCTGCGGGCCGAACGTCCGGATCGTGGAGCCCCAGGGGTACCGGACATCGCTCGCGCTGCAGCTTCATGCGGCCGCGGTCCTCACCGATTCCGGCGGAGTCCAGCGGGAGTCAGCCTGGCTCGGGGTTCCCTGTCTGGTGCTCCGCGAGACCACGGAATGGAACGAGGCGGTCGCCGGATCCGAGGGTCGGATGGTGGTGTTGGGTCTTAATGCGGCTCGTGCGCGATCCGAGCTGGAGCGCCTGACGCCGATCGACGACGCACCGGCGCAGGCTGCCGATCGTGCAGCCTCGCTCGACCTGCGTCCGGCCGGCGCAGCCGACGCGATCGTCGCGGCTTTGAGTGGCGCACCGTTGGGCAGCGTCGCG
Source organism: Chloroflexota bacterium (assembly GCA_039933295.1). Classification (GTDB taxonomy): domain Bacteria; phylum Chloroflexota; class Limnocylindria; order Limnocylindrales; family CSP1-4; genus UBA5189. The sequence goes on along the minus strand of JBDTOJ010000125.1, from coordinate 8,020 downwards.
TCGGACGGCGTCCCATCTGGTGCGCACCCCTGAGCGCGATCCCGGATCAGGCGATGGGGCGCGTCGTCATGTTCGTGCTGAACGACGTCCGGTGGGATGTGCGGGTTCAACGCGAGGCCACGACCCTGGCCGAGACCGGTTACGAGGTCACGATCATCGGCCGACCCACCGACCCGATGGCGACCGTCCCCGAGCGCGAGCGCTGGAACGGGGTCGACATCATCCGGGTCCCGGTTCCGGGCCGGTTCCGCCGACGAATGCTGGGAGCCGGCGGGGGTCGGGGTAGCACGGCACCGGCGGGGGCGACCGGTTCGAACCGGCGAACGTCGTCTATGAGTCGCCTGCTCGTCCGAGTGATCCGGGCGGCCGCGCGTTTCCCCGTCATCGGCGGACTCGTGAACGGGCTGGACCTGCTGGTGCGCTGGCGGTTCGGAACGGGGTCCTGGGGTCGGGCGGCCGCAGCAGCCGCACCCGCGGCGGACGTCTGGCACGCCCACGATCTGACCGGTCTCCCGGCGGCGATCGCAGCGCAACGTCGCCGAGGTGGTCGTCTCGTGTACGACTCGCACGAGCTGTTCACGGAAGCCGGTGACACGGCCTCGCGCCCGGCCTGGGCACGGGCGGTGCTGCGACGCTACGAGGCGCGCGCGATCCGCCTGGCAGACGCGGTGATCACCGTCAACCACGGGCTCGCCGAAGAGCTCGAGGCAATCGCCGCCCCGAGGCGGGTGCTCGTGGTCTTCAACACCCCGCCCATGCCAGCCCGCAGCCTGTCCGCGGTTACGGATCCTGCCGATTCCACGGCTGCCGATCCGACGGCTCCTGCCCGCCCAGATCGGCTGAGGACGGCGCTCGACCTCCCGCCCGACGCCAGGATCGTGCTGTACCACGGCGGCCTGCTCCGCGATCGCGGCCTGCCCGAACTGATCCGCGCAATGGCGTCTCCCGGCCTCGAACAGGTGCATCTCGTGCTCATGGGCTCGGGTCCGATGGGCCCCGAGCTGGACCGGCACATCGCAGCGAGCCCCGACCTGAGCGCACGCGTTCACCGGCTTCCGCCCGTCCCTCCGGCCGACCTCGGGGCGTGGGTCGCCTCGGCCGATGTCGGGGCCATGCCAAACCAGCCCCGAACTGCCAACGAGCGGATTTCCACGCCCAACAAGCTGTTCGAGTGCCTGGCGGCCGGGATCCCGATCGTTTCATCCGACTTCCCGGAGCGGAGGCGGATTGTCGCGGATGACCCCGCTGGACCGCTCGGTGCCCTGTGCGACCCGTCCGATCCGGCGTCGATCGGGGCCGCCCTGCGGTCCATCCTGGATCTCGACGCGACAGCGACAGCCACCCTCCGCGCACGTTGCCTGACCGCCGCGAGGGAGCGCTGGAACTGGGAGGCCCAGTCCGCCGGCCTGGTCGCGCTGTATGTCGATCTCATGCCCGCCGGGGCACAGGTCCACGGTCAGGGCTCCGGCACTCGCGACGAAACCCGGCCGCAGCCCCAACGGGTGACCTTCGTCCTGCCATCGAGCGGCGCATTCGACACCCGCACGCGTCGGATGGCGCTGGGACTCGGCGAGCGTGGCCACGATGTCCTCGTGATCGCCCGGGCCGAGGCTGGGTTGCCGGACCGCGAGGAGCTCGGGCCCGGTGTCTCGCTGCGCCGGGTCGACGCGGGCGCAGCGCCTCCCATGGCACCGGGTGGGTCGCGCGGCCGCAGCCGAGGACCCGGTCGCCTCCTTGCAACGCTCGGGAGGATGGCCCGAACGGCGGCGCGGAGCCGGACGCAGACGATGTCAGCCCGGCTCGTCGATCGCCCGGCAGCCATGTATCACGCGATGGGGTTCCTGGCCCTGCCGGTGGCCGTCGATCTCGCCGACCGGGCAGGTGCCCCGTTTGTGTACGACGCGCGCGACCTCTACGCGGAGGGCAACAACATCGCGCGGTTGCCGCGTCCGCTGCGGGCGCTCTTCGTCCGACAGGAGCGGTCCTGGGCGCGTCGCGCGGCCGCCGTCCTCACCGTGAACGAATCCCTGGCCGACGAGATCGAGCGTCGCCTCGGCGTCGCGCGCCCCACAGTCGTCCTGAACGTGCAGGCCCCGTATGAGTTGCCGGAACCGAGACCGGATCTGCTCCGCCCGATGCTCGGGCTGCCACCCGGGACGCCGATCGTCCTCTATCACGGTGGCTTCATGCGGGACCGGGGCCTGCCCGAGGTCATCGCCGCGATCAGGGAACCGGGCCTCGGATCGACGCACCTCGTCCTGATGGGTTCAGGCCCACAGGAGGCGGAACTCAGCGCCCTCATCGAGCGGCAGGACCTCGGCGGGCGGGTCCATGTCATTCCGCCGGTGCCGCCGTCGAAGTTGCTGGACTGGGTTGCGTCGGCCGACGTCGGGGTCATGGCCAACCAGCCGCGAACCGTCAACGAGCGTCTGTCGACCCCGAACAAGCTGTTCGAGTGCCTCGCCGCGGGAACGCCCGTGGTGTCATCGGACTTCCCGGAGCGGCGTCGGATCATCATCGAGGACCCCGACGGCCCGCTCGGAGCCCTGTGCGATCCGACCGATCCCGCCTCCATCGGCCAGGCCATCCGCTCGATCTTGGACCTGGATCCGATAGCTGCTGCGGACCTGCGAGCGCGCTGCCGGCATGCGACGGCGGCGCGTTACGACTGGGACACGCAGTTCGGGCAGCTCCTGGGGACCTACGCGCGTGTCACCGGGCAGCCCTGGTAGACCGCGGACCCCGGGCGCGCCGCGCCTGAGTGCCGCCCCGCAGCACATAAGGTCGCCCTACAGGACGCCCGTGAGGCGATGCTTGGCGGCTACCTCTTCCTTGGCCAGCCGCGAAGCCTCCATGTGGTCCTGGTGCAGCGCCACCACCTCGGCCGGATCACCATCGGCAACCACGCGACCTTGCTCCAGGAGCATCGCCCGGTTGCAGAAGATCGTCACCCAGTGCATGTCGTGAGTGACCAGGACGATGCCCTTGGCCGCGGCGATGAGCTCCTCGATTCGTTGCCGGCTCTTCTCCCGGAACGACTGGTCGCCTGTCGCCAGGACCTCGTCCACGAGCAGAACATCCGGGTCGACCGCGGTCGCGATCGAGAAGCCGAGGCGGGCGCGCATGCCCGATGAGTAAGTCTTGAGGGCCGCATCGATGAACGGTCCAATGTCGGCGAACTCGACGATCTCGGGCAGCCGTCGCCGCATTTCCCGATCTTCGATGCCCATGAACGCACCGGCCAGGAGGATATTGTCGATGCCGGTCAGGTCGGGATCGAAGCCCGCGCCCAGGGTCAGCAGGCTGGACACGTTGCCCCGCATCGTCACCCGGCCCTCGGACGGTTCGATGATCCCCGCGAGCACCTGGAGGAGCGTGCTCTTGCCGGCGCCGTTCGGGCCGATGACGGCGAGCGATTCCCCGTGGTCCACCTGGAAATCGACGTCATGAAGGGCCCAGAAATGGGTTGGACCCTCGCGCGGCCGAAGAGCCTGCGAGAACGTCTGCCGGACCGTGGTCTTGCGGGTCAGGCGGAGGTTGTAGCGAACGCCGAGGTTCCGCGCCTCGATGGCGGGGAGCGCGGCGTCGGCGGCGGCACGAACGGTCATGCGAGCACCCTCACAGGACCTTCGCGAATGCGGGTTCCAGGCGTTTGAACACGTAGGTGCACAGGGCCAGCACGAAGAGCGACAGGACGAGCAGGACGAGCAGTCCCGTCCACGAGGGCGGCCGGCCTTCGTAGATCACCGCCCGGTACGCCCCGAACAGCACGCTGAACGGGTTGAGACCGAAGACCACGGCGACCTCGGGATGGTTGGCCGAAACCTTGCTGACCTGCTCGGCGGAGTACAGGGCCGGCGACAGGTAGAACCACAGCCGGAGCACGTGCCGGGCGACGTTGCCGACATCGCGGAAGAAGACGTTGATCGCCGAGGCCAGGACCGCGAGACCCAGGGTGAAGGCGAACTGGACGACCGCCACGAGCGGAATCAGGATCAGCGTCCAGGCCAGCCGGTCCCGGTAGAACAGCAGGATCATCGCGACCAGCGGGATCAGACCGAACGCGAAGTTCACGATCCCGGACACAGACGCCGCGACCGGAAGGACGATCTTCGGGAAGTGGACCTGCTTGATGATGCGCTCTCGCGCGACCACGGACAGGATCGAGTCGTTGATCGCGGACGAAAACCACTTCCAGGGCAGGATCGCGGCGAACACGAAGAGGGGGTAGTCCTCGATGCCGCCTCGTCCGCCGACGAGCAGCGTCACGAAGACGACGTAGACCCCCATCTGGAGGAGCGGATCGAGGATCCACCAGATGTTGCCGAGGATCGTGTCCGCGCCGTGCTTGCTCAGATCCGCCTGCACGAGGTAGCGCGTCAGACGCCGGCGGGACCAGATGTCGGTGAGCCCCGAGACGATGAGGCGAAGGGCATTCGGCCGGCCGCCGCCATAGGAGGCGACGGGCGTCTCAAGGGTCGTTGTCATGCGGGGCGTACGGTAGCATGCCCTCCCGCTACACTCCGGCCGATGACCGTTCCCTGGACCGACCCGATTTCTGGGCGTCGATGGAGCCCGCGGCGGGTGCGTTGCGCTCGGGTCGTGCGGTCTCCCGAATGCCCCCGGCTCCCTACGGCGCGGACACCCCTCGGTCGCGTGTTGTGAGCCACGGCTGGCGCTGGCTGCTGAATCGCCAGACCGGCCTGATCCCCCGGATCAGACTCGCCGCCGGCGTCCTCCTCTCGACCGTCAAGGCGCGTGGCCCCTGGCGGGCCTTGCCGTACGACCTCGCGACGGCCCTGTTCGCACCGATCCGCATCCCGGGACCGCCCGCTCCCGCGATCGCGGCCCGCGACTGGTCAGCCGAACGAGCTGCAGCCGCGGCGCGACTTCGTCGGGCCGCGGAGCTCTGGGCCTCGCAGCGCCAGGCCGCGGCGTCACAGGCCGACGAACGACCGGCACCCTTGTCACTCGCGGTGATTGCCGATGACGACGTCTCGGCTTGGGTTCGGTCGGGCTCTGTAGTCGAACTGCGTCCCGAGGACTGGGCCGTCGTGCTCGAGCATGCTGAGGGCACGGGAGCCCTTCCGGCAGCGCTGCTGGTCACCTCGACGATCGCCGGGAATCACGGAGCGTGGGCGTTCCGCCTCGGCCCGTTCGCGCACCCGGACGCGTTCCTTCAGCGCGACGTGGCCGCGCTCGTCGCCTGGTTCGCGGGCCGGGCCCTGCCGTCCATCTTCCTGGTCACCGACGATGGCGCCGACGCCGTGGCCGAGTGGAGCGGAGTTGCGCGGCTGTTCGACCTGATCCTCGCTCCGAACGAGGACGCGGCAGCGAGATTCTCGGCACGTCCGGATCGGCAGGGGATCGAGGCACGCGTGGCCAAGCTGCCCACTGGATTTGCCGATATTCGGGCCGCGGTCGAGGCACTGACATGACCGGACGACGCGTCTGCCTCTATTCCCCGGCGGATCTTAATCGTGTCATCGGGTCGTCGATCTGGGTCCAGTCGGTCGCCGAGACGTTCCACGCCGGCGCCGACATCGAGGTCGTCCTCCCGCTTCGCGCGCCTGAGCGGAACCGGCTGATCACGGACAAGATCCGGAGCCTGCCACGCGTGACCCTGGTCGATCCGCGACGGCAGCGCCGGTTCGTGCCGGCCACGGGGCTGTATGCCGCCGAAGCCCTCGACCTCATCGAGACCCTCCACCGCGAGCAGCCGTTCGATGCGATCGTCCTGCGGACCTTCGCGCTCTGCCTGGCCGCGATCGCTCGCCCGGCGATTCGTGATCGTCTCTGGAGCACGTACATTCTGGAGCCCGAGCGGGATATCACGGATCCCGCGCACGTCGCCGAGCTGACCGCAATCGCCTTGGCCAGTCGCTACGTCGTCGTCCAGTCAGAGGAGATGCGAGCCCTGTTCGAGGCCGCGGTTCCTGCCGGCCGGGGCAGGACGATCATCCTTCCCCCGGCGATCCCCCCGGTCGGGAGTGGCGGCATGCCAACCGCGCTGCCTCCGCCCGCCAAGCGGCTGTTCTACGCCGGCAAGTTCCACCCGTTCTATCCGGTTCCGCGGATGATCGACTTCCTCGAGGCGCTCCGGCCCGACCATCCCGACCTCGAATTCCACGCGATCGGCGACGAGATCTTTCGACCAGCCGGTGCCGAAACGTGGGGCGACGACCTCGAGCAGCGCCTGAGGACGACGCCCGGCGTGGTCTGGCATGGCGCAGTGCCGCGCGACGAGGTTATCCGGCTGCTCTCAAGCGGCGGGATCGCGCTCAGCCTGTGGGACTATGGGCACGGATCGACGATGAACGACCTCGTCGTCTCCACCAAGCTCCTGGACTATTGCCTCGCTGGAGTGCCCGTGATCCTCAACCGGACTGCCGCACAGGCCACCATCCTGGGAGCCGACTATCCACTGTTCGTCAGCTCACCGGACGAGGCGCTGCCGCTGATTCGGCGGCTGCTCGACGATCCCACGCTCTATCGAGCCGCCGCCGAGCGCTGTCGCGTGGCCGCGGAGGCGTTCACGTATCCACGTGCCTACGCGGGCCTGGCGCCATATCTCGAGGAACGGCCGGACGCCGCGACGCATCTCGCTGAGCGGCCAAAGCTCGCCGGCTCCGCGGGTCGGATCGGGCTTGTGCTCGCGCCGGGTGCTGTGCGCGTGCCGACCGTGGCCCTTGAAGCCTTTCGCGAGGCACGGGCGGTCAGCGATGTGGCCTTCCTGGTCGTAGGAGTCCTGCCCGCCCCCGGCGCCCGGGACCCGGAGCCGGGTCGAGATCCGGCTGCCGCTCTCCGTGCCGCGCTCCCGGAGGATCTCGCGCCCTTCATCGGCCTGCGAACGGTCGTGGATCCGTGGAACTGGTGGCGGACGCTCGGGATTGTGCTCGCGCCCGCGCACGGCATTGACGACGCGGGCGCCGGCGCTGGGGACCACTCGCTCGCGCCTGACCCGGACGTCGTGCGCGCCCTCGACCTGGCGCGTGCTTCGGGAGCGATCGTCGTGACCAGCGCCGCCGAACTCCCTGCCGCCGTCCGGGCCGGCGCCGGAAGCATGCCATGAGCCAGCCGCTGCGCATCCTCCACGCCGCCCGCAACCCGGCCGACCAGGCGGGCGTGGTCGTCCGGGCCCTGCGCCGGCTCGGCCACGAGGCCGAGGTCTGGGTGTACGACGAGAACCCGTTCCGGTACGCCGTCGATCGCGAGATCGATATCAAATCGGGCAATCCGGAGGTCTTCTGGCGCACGTTCCAGGAGGCCATCGAGCGGTTCGACATCATCCATTTCCACTTCGGGCGGTCGCTCTTCCCCGATGACTGGGGTGGCGTGCCGCCACTGTGGGATCTCCCGATCTACCGGATCCTCGGCAAGAAGGTGTTCGCCACCTGGCATGGCTCCGACTGCCGCCAGATGCGGATCCACCTCGAGCGGAACCCGTGGAGCTACTTCAAGTACTCGGACATCCGTCCGGACGACGATCGCACCGCCAAGGTCGTCGAGGTCTTCCGGACCTACGCCGACCGTCAGTTCGTCACGGCCCCCGACTATCTCGACTACGTGCCCGACGCGGAGGTCCTTGGCCGCCTCATCGACCTCACCGAGTGGCCCGAGCAAGCGCCGGAACAGCGAGCGGTCCCGCGCATTCTGCACGCGCCCAGCCGGCGCGGGACCAAGGGCACGGAGTTGCTGCTGCCGGCCATAGAGCGGCTCAAGCGCGAAGGACTCGCGTTCGAGTTCCAGCTCCTCGAGGGCGTCCCGCACGCGGAGGCCCGGGCCGCGATCCAGGCCGCGGATGTCGTGGTCGACAACCTCATCACCGGCGACTACGAGCTCGTCTCGATCGAGACGATGGCTTCCAGCCGCGTCGCGGTGGCCAACATCCAGGCCGCGAGCGCCCGGGCGTTTCCCGATGCCCCGGTCTACAACCTGGATCCCGACACGGTCGTGGATCGGCTCCGCTCATTGATCACCAACCTGGAGCTCCGGCGCTCCCTCGCCGCTCGCGGCCGAG
>JBDTOJ010000124.1:0-26217 GCA_039933295.1 Chloroflexota bacterium | reverse complement strand
CCTTGATCGGGTTCGGGACGAGACCGAGCGTGGTCATGTAGTCGAGCGAGGCGGCCCAGCCGGCGGTATCGATGGTGCCGAGTCCCGGAGCACCTGAGCCCGAGCCCTTCCATGCGGCGACCGTCGCCTCGAGGATGGCCTGCTGCGTCGCGCGATCCGAGGCCAGGTCGGGCACGGCTGCGATCGCGGCATCCAGGCCCTTGTTCGGGTCGGCCGCAATCTCGCCCATCGCCTTCAGCGTGGCCGCAACGAAGGCGCTGATCGCGGCCTGCTTCGAGCCAATCGTCGCGGTGCCACTGATGAGGCCCGGGCCCGGTAGCGGAACAATCGCATCGACGTGGAGCACCGTCGTCGGGAGTCCGGCGAGCTCGAGCTGGACCGGTTCGTTGTTCGCGAACCCCGTCGCCGCATCTACAACGCCCTGCTGCACCGCGGCGCCCTGCCCGTAGTCCGGATACTCGATGATCTGGACGTCGTCGGGAGTCAGGTTCGCCGAGCCGAGGAGCGCCTGAAGCATGATCCAGGACGAGCCGTAACGGCCCGGGATCCCGATCTTCTTGCCCTTGAGATCCGCCGCGGTCGCGATACCGGAGGACGTCTTCGCGAAGACGATCGACGGGAAGTCGCGGTAGATCGTGGCGACGTAGCGAACCGGGATTCCCTGGCTGACTGCGGGGATGAGGCTCGTGCCATCGGCGAGGCCGACGTCGATTGAGCCCTGGCCAACGAGGGTCACGAGATCCGGATCGATCTTGTTCTGGAATGTGACATCGAGGCCGGCATCGCGGTAATAGCCCGCCTGATCCGCCAGATAGAACGGAGCGAACTGGACACTCGGGATGTAGCCGAGGCCGACCGTCAGGGCCTGTCGAGCGCCCGCGGACGGCGTGGGGCTCGACGTACTGGCCGCGCACGCGCCGACCACCACGGCGACGACGAGGCTGAGAGCGAGGGGAACGCGACGATTCACGGGAACTCCTTCGGGGCTGGACTGGTCATCGGACGCGCACCAGGCGACGTTCGAAGAGAACGACGACGAGATAGAGGGCCACGCCGAGACCGGCGATGGTGACGAGGGTTGCAAACATCAGCGGGATGTCGAACAGGCTTCCGCGGGCGATATTGACGAGGACGCCCAATCCCCGCTCAGCGCCGGCCCATTCGCCCACGATCGCACCGACGACCGCGAGCGTGATGCCGATCCGGAGGCCGCCGAAGATCGATGGAAGCGCGGCGGGGATCTCGAGGGTCAGCAGGACCTGGCGGCGCGTCGCTCGGAGGCTGCGCCCGAGTTCGAGCAGGCCGGTGTCGACGGATCGAATGCCGACCATCGCCGACACCGCGACCGGGAAGAACACGATCAGCGCGGCGATCACGACCTTGCCGAGGAGCCCCGGACCGAACCACAGGGCTAGCACCGGCGCGAGGGCCAGGATCGGCGTGGCCTGCGCCGCCACAAGGTACGGGGACACGACCCGAGCCACGATCGACGAACGGCCGAGGCCATAGCCGGCGACCAACCCGAGAGCGGCCCCGACACCGAACCCGAGGAGGACCTCGACCAGCGTTGCGGCGGCGTGCGGCCCGATCTGGCCGCTGGCCCAGCCGGTCACGAGTCGCGAGGCAACGAGCTCGGGCGGCGGCAGGATGAACGTCGGATACCCGCCGATGACCACGATGAGCTTCCAGAGCGCGAGGAATCCGACGCCGCCGGCCAGCGTGAGGAGCGTCGTGGACCTCATGCCGGCTCGACCTCCGGGTCCAGGTGAGCGCGGATCTGGCGCGCCGCCGAGGTGACCACGGCCGCGTCAAGATCCTCGAGCGTTCGAGGGCTCACCAGGGGCACCGGAATGTCGGCGACGACGCGGCCCGGCCGGCTCGACAAGACGACGACGCGATCGCCGAGGAAGATCGCCTCGGGGATACTGTGGGTGACCACGACGATCGTCGTTCGGAGCCGACCCCAGAGCTTCAGCAGCTCGACGTTGAACCGATCACGAGTGATCGAATCGAGGGCGCTGAACGGCTCGTCGAGCAAGAGCACGTCCGGCTCCAGGACCAGGGCGCGGGCGAGCGCTGCGCGCTGGCGCATCCCACCCGAGAGCTGGCCCGGGAGTTGGCTCTCAGCGCCGATGAGACCGACCCGATGGAGCGCCTCGGCGACGCGTTCCTTCCGCTCCGGGCCGGCCATGCCCGCGAGCTCGAGCGGATAGCCGACGTTCGCTGCAACCGTTCGCCAGGGCAGCAATCGAGGCTCCTGGAAGACGAGTCCGACCCGGGGATCCGGGCCGGTGATGATCTCGTCGCCAAGCGAAGCCGTGCCCGCATCGGCGGGCAGTAACCCGGCGATCACCCGGAGCAGCGAACTCTTGCCGCATCCATTGGGCCCGATGAGGGTCACGATCTCGCCGCTGGCGATGCTCAGGTCAACGCCATCCAGCACCTGGAGCCGATCCGCGCCACGGCGCGGGAAGGACAGCGACAGGTCCCGCAGCTCGATCCGGCCGCGCGATTCTGTGGTCATGCCACCGTCCGGACATCTCGAGACCGATAGGCCTCCAGGATGGGCGACAGCACCGGGTGGATCGAGGTGTACGCGGCATAGGCCCGGTCGTAGATGGCGGCCCGCTCCGGATCCGGCTCAAGGCGCGTCGCGATGGTCGTCATGGCCCGGATTCCCGCTCGAAGATCCGGATGGGCGCCGACCCCGACCGCGGCGAGGATCGCGGAGCCGGTGACCGCCGTCTCGACAATGCGCGGCACTTCCACCGGAAAGCCCGTGACATCGGCCTTGATCTGGTTCCAGGCCGGGCTTCGGGCCGGACCGCCAGCGACGCGCATGGCGTTGACGTGCACGCCTGCAGCCAGAATCGGCGCCGCGACGTGTCGGATCGCGAGTGCCGACGCCTCAAGGACGGCACGGACGAGGTGCGCGCGGCCATGCTGGAGCGTCAGGCCAACAAACGCCCCACGCGCCTCAGGGTCCCAGATCGGCGATCGCTCCCCAGCGAGGTACGGCAGGAAGATCAGACCATCAGCACCGGCCGGAACACTCGCCGCCTCCCGGATGAGGTGGTCCACCCCGAGATCGCCATCGAGGACTGCCGTCCGTAGCCAGTCGAGGGCCTTGCCGGTGGCGGCCATCGCACCCCCGACGCTGTACAGACCCTCGAGCGGCGCGGCGGTCGAAAACGAGCCGGCGGCAGCTACGGGCCGATCCCAGTACACACCAAAACCGCCGGCCGATCCGCCGACATCGATGGCATCGCCCGGGGCGAGCATCCGTCCCCCGTGGAAGCTCGCAAACGCGTCGACGACCCCAGCAATGACCGGGATGCCGGCACGGAGCCCGAGCGCGCGCCCGGCATCTTCAGACAAGGGCCCAGCGACTGATCCGGCCGGCACCGCCTCGGCGATTCGTGACCCGGGAATGCCCAGCGACTCGATGGCGGCTCGCGACGGCCAGGCCTGGTCCCCGACGAGGCTCGTCCTGGCAACCCCGGTCAGGCGCAGCGTCATCGCCTCCCAGGTATTGAGGTACCACGCGGTTCGTGCGGCGGATTCGGGCTCGTTACGTTCCAGCCACAGCGCCGCGGGCAGGACTCCGAGTGACCATCCCTGAATGCCCGTGCCGGCCGCGAGTTCCGCCTGCTCCGCTCCGGCCCGCTGATCCAGCCACGTGATCGCGGGACGGTTCGGCCGTCCCAGCGCATCGACCGCGACCATCGTTGGCCCGTGGCCGTCCACAGCGATCCCGGCGATCTCGATGTCATCGCGTGCGCGGAGCGCCGCGATGACCTTCACGAGACCGGTCCACCACGCGTCCGGGTCCTGTTCAGCCCAGCCGCGCGTCCGGTCAACTGTCATCTCGTGGGTCGCCCGCTCCAGGCCGAGGAGTAGCCCATCCGCGGTTACCAGGCCGGCGCGGAGCTCCGACGAACCGATATCGATGCCGAGAAAGGCGACAGGTCGGGAAGTCATGCGCCGCGTCCTTGGCCTGGCGGGCCGGCTGCCTCGAGAACGCGTTGGGCGGTTTCGATGTCGGTGACCAGCACGTTCAAGGCACCGGACCGGAGGGCGCCGAGCAAGGGCAGGACCTTGCCGGGGCCGCTCGCCGTCCCGATCGAGGTCGGAACGCGGTGGAGGTGTCGCGCGTCGCAGGCGATCGTCCGCTCACGGAGCGAGCTGGCAACGAACCCCCCGTCGATATCGAACGGCGCGATCAGGATCTCGCCGACCGCGTAGGCAGCCTCGATCTCGCGCCACGCCGCGGCGCCGACCAGGGCCTCGCTCCAGGCCGGCCCGCCGATCCCGAAGACGGCCACGTCGAGCCGCTCCCAGAAGTCGGTGACCTCCCGGATGCCCGCATGCGCACCGAGCGCCGCGCGGGTCGCCGCGTCATCGAGGAGGCCAGGCGCCAGGAGCCCGTGGGCCGTCGCCCCCATCGCGTCGGCAATCCGACGATACGGTTCGCGGCCGCCCGAGGTCCCCCAGAAACCGCCGCACAGCGGAACGACGGTCGCATCGATCGGCGTCGACATCGGATCAAGTTCATCGGCCAGCGCCGCGACGGACGAACCGTCGCCGATGCCCACGACCATCCCGGCGCGCACGGCCGCCGCCAGCACCTGGGCCGCAAGACGCCCGACGCGCCGACGCGTTCGCTCGTCCTTGCCGGCCAGCGTCGGCGCCAGGTGGACGGCGCGCAGGGCGAAACGTCGCTCGAGATCCCGGGCGACCGCATCCGGTGGCTCGGCCCGATCGACGATCCGGATCTCGACGATCCCTTGGGCACGTGCCTGCTTGAGGAGCTTCGAGACCTGCGGCCGGGTCACGCCGAGCGACGCTGCGATCGAAGCTTGCGTCTCGCCCAGCTCGTAGTACATCCGACCAACGCTGACCAGCGTGGCGAGGTCGACGGCGCGCGTCACGAGCACGTCCGGCGGGGGCCAGATCGGTCCATTGGCACATATGTGCCATGCATTCGTGCCATCAGTTATCCATCGTCGCGCGGACGGCAAGCGCTGTCAATCGCCGGACCTGTACGCTCCGCCCATGACCACGGACCTGACCCTGATTGACGTCGGCGCGCTCCTCGACCCGAGGACCGGCTCCCTGGCGGCGGGGCGATCTCTGGTCGTCCGCGATGGACGGATTGAGGCCGTGCTTGCACCGGACGCGCCACGGCCGGATCCGACATCGATTCGCCGGATCGATCTCAGCGGCCTGACCGTGCTCCCTGGGCTCATTGATACCCATGCCCATCTCGTCGGCGAGCTGGAATTCGCGGGCATCCCGGCGATCAACGTGACGGCTGCCGCGGAGCTGACCGCCGGAGAGGCGAATGCGCGCGCGACGCTGCACGCCGGCGTCACGAGCGTGCGCGACGTGGGTTCGTATCGCGGGTTCCTCGACGTCGAACTGCGCCGCCGGATCTCCGAAGGTCGGGCCCTGGGACCGCGCATGCAGTGCGCCGGCGCCATGATCACGAAGCCGCGGGGCGGTGGCGAGGTCACCGGTGATCCCGACGTCGACATCCTGCCGGAGTTCCGAGTCGGCGTCGCCAGCACGCCGGACGAGATGCGCGCGACCATTGGGCGGCTCGTCGCCGGCGGTGCCGATGTGATCAAGCTGATCGTGACCGGGGCCGTGCTGACCCGTGGCACGAAGGTGGACGATGTCGAGCTGGACGTTCCGATGATCGAGGCCGCGGTCGCAAGCGCCACGGACCTCGGCGTCTTCGTGGCCGCGCATGCCCATGGGTCGCGCGGAATCCGCATTGCCGCCGAGAGCGGAGTTCGATCCATCGAGCATGCGTCGCTGATCGACGATGCCGGGATCACGGCGATGGTCGCTCACGGGACCTGGATGGTGGCCGATGTCTACGACGGCGACTGGATCGCCGAAGTTGGCCTTCGCGATGGATGGCCGGCCGAGACGCTCGCGAAGAACACGGCGACGACTGAGGCGCAGCGCCGGGGCTTCAGCCGCGCGCTGGCAGCGGGCGTGCGGATGGCGTTCGGAACCGACAGCGGCGTCTATCCCCATGCGTTCGTCGCCCGCCAGTTCCCGATCATGGTTCGTCTCGGCATGTCCCCGTTGGACGTGATCCGGGCGGCAACGATCGATGCGGCCGAGATGATGGGTTGGTCAGGGTCCGTCGGGACCCTCGGGGTGGGCGGATACGCCGACCTCATCGGCGTCGTGGGCGATCCCACAGCGGACATCCAGCATCTCGCCGATCCGGCGGTCGTGATCAAGGGCGGACTTGTGGTCCGGGACGACCGCCCGGGCTGATCCGACCGGGGTCAGGCCGCGCGGTGGCCCTCGTACCCGTCGATCTTCACCTCGATGAGCGGGCTCTGCGCCTCCATCTCGGCGGCGTCACGCCTCCATGCGGCGGCGACCTTGGCCAGGACCTCGTGGCGCTCTTTGGCATCGATGATCACGCGGGCCGTCGCGGCGAGGTCGGCATTCGGGCCCTTCTTGAGATGGAACGTCAACCGCGGATCCGCCTCCAGGTTGCGCAGCCAGGCCCGTGGCTCGGGGCTCGGCATGCCGCTGATGTAGATGCGGCCGTCGAACACGTGATAAACGATCTCAACGCGACGCGGTTCACCGGACGTCCGGCCGGTCGTGGTGATGTCGATGATCTGACCGCGGGTCAGTGCCTGCGCAATGGCGGGGTCCATGGATTCCTCGAGAGGTGCGCCGAGCGTCGAGGTCGACAATGCGGCGAAGGTAGTTGTTGCTGATGCAACTATCATGCCACCACCGGCGCGTCCCGTCAACGGGCGCGAACTACGGCGTGGAGGGCTTTCCGGCGGCGCGGAGCTCGGCCTTGTGCGCCCGCTTGCCGGCCTGGTACTCCGCCAGCGCCTCGTCCGAATCCACGTCGCCGAGGGTCGGGTAGGTCGGCAGGACATCGTCGATGCCCGGGAGCGTCACGCCCAGTCGATGATGCAGGACCGCGATGACGCCGCGCGTCTTCATCTCCCCGAATCCCGGGAGGGCCATGATCCGGCTGACGAGATCCGCGCCATCAGTGGCCTCGCTCCAGATACGCGCCGCATCGTTGTTGTAGTCATCGGCAATCGCCTTGCACAGCTGGCCGACCTTGGTCGCCATGGATCCCGGAAATCGGTGCAGGGCCGGTCGCGTGCGGAAGATCGCATCGAGTTCGGCGGGCTCGATTGCGGCGATTCGCGCCGCGTCGAGGTGCCCGAGTCGCTCGCGCAGGTCAAGTGGCCCGGAGAACGCCTTCTGGACGGTGACCTGCTGGTCAAGGGCGAACCCGATCAGCAGCGCCAACGGGTCCGTGGCGAGGAGTCGATCAGCGGCCTCGTTGCCGGTCAGGTGAAGGCGGTCTGCGGTCGTCATGCGCCGGATGGTACCCCGCCGGCCGGGGAGGAGCCACCGCCGGCGGGGCGCATCTCAGCGAACGGCACGACCGGCCGTGCCGGGTTGGACGCCGCCTACCAGCGCCTCGCCCACGGCCATCAGGGTCGTGCCCGCCCACATCCGAATGGCCAGGCGGCCAGAGTTCGCGTGGCGCTGGCTGCGCGCCGATCGCAGGTCGGCGGCCGTTGTCTGG
The DNA here is from genome assembly GCA_039933295.1 of Chloroflexota bacterium. Lineage (GTDB taxonomy): Bacteria > Chloroflexota > Limnocylindria > Limnocylindrales > CSP1-4 > UBA5189. The sequence goes on along the minus strand of JBDTOJ010000124.1, from coordinate 18,623 downwards.
AGTTCACGGATCCGCTCATCAGTCAATGCGGTCATGTGGAACATCGTCAATTCATCCCTTCCTGGGCTATGGGTGTCATTCGAGAACGATTCGGACGCCGCTGCCGTCGCCATCGTCGACGTCGAGGATCGGACCGCGATCCCCGCTCGCCACGGCGTCTTCGACATCGGCGATGTGCTGTGCGGACAGGCCCGGGACGCGTCCGAGCGCGAAGCGTCCAAGGGAGATCGGGATCCGCAGGTCGACGACGCGCTTGCCGCCGTCCCTGACTTCGATCCGGGCAAAGCGCGGGGCGCCTTCAGTTGAGCCCGCACGAAAGGCGGACCCCGTCGCGGCCGCGGACGCAGATCCGGGCGAGTCCCTGAATCCGTCCGCAAACCCTTCTCCGAACCCTGCACCGAACCCAGCACCGAAGCCCGCCCCGATACCGCCGGGGTCGGCCGGCCTGTCGCGCCGAGGCGCCGCGAGGGCGTCGAGGATCGGTCCAGCCTCGTCGGCCGTGAGGCGTCCCTCCGACACGAGGCGCAGCACCCGCTGGACGGCGTCGTCCATGTCAGGCCTCCTCGATGTCGGCGATCCGCGCCATGGCGGCCTCGACGCTCATTTCGCCGCGCTCGAGTGCACGCAGCACGTCGAGGCGGGCAACCTCGTGACCGGCTTCGCGGGCGACGTCGGCCGTTTCGGCGGCTCTCCGGAGCGGCGGGACTGCCGGGACTGCCGGGACCGGCACCGTCGGCGCCTGGGGCGCACTCGGCGGTGCGGGGGCCAATGGCGCGTCGGTGCTCGCATCAGCCGCCGCTGGAGTCGCCGCATCCCGCGGCGCTGTTACCCGGAGATCGCCGCTGACAGAGCGGAACGCGAGCGGCGTTGCGCCATCCCCGACGATCAGCACCTTCCGACCTCGGCCGGAGTCGCGCCGATTCGGCAGTTCGCTGCGGAGATCACCGGTCACGGTTCGAGCCTCAACGCTGAGTCCGGAGCGCCCGACGATCGTCGCGTCGCCACTGACCGTCTGGATCTCGAACGGTCCAGGGCCCTGGAGCAGCGCGTCCATCCGGACGTCGCCCGACGTCGTCTCGAGCGTGGCGCGGCCGAGGCGCGGGCCTAGCAGCGTGACGTCGCCGGAGATACTCCGGGCGCGGAGATCCAGGGGTCCATTTGCCGTGATGTGCGTGTCGCCCGACACCGCGTCGAGTTCGAGCGACCCGCGGACATCCTCGAGTCTGATGTCGCCGGAAGCCGTCCGGATCTTCATCGCCCCGACAAGGCCGGACAGCGAAATCTCGGCGCTCGCCGAATCAACGCCAACACTCGTCCCGCGAGGGACATCAATCTCGAGGGCGAGCCCGGAGCGCCGGCCGATGGAGAAGACGATGAAGTCGACGCCACCGAACTTCTCGTTCGAGGTCAGGGACAGATTGTCGGCGCCGGTCTCGATCCGGAACGCCTCTGCAAGGGATCGGCCGTTTCGCTCGCGGACCCGGACCGTTTCTCCTTCCACGGCGCGGATGGCGATCGAGCCGGACATCATCCGGACCTGCAGGCGGCCGGCCGGGCCGATTCGGTGCTCAAGCGTGGATGCGTCGGTCGTCGTGGTCATCGGGCTTTCCTTCCCAGGCTGCGGATGGCCGTGGCGGCGTCCTCGGCACTGATCTCATGGCGCGCGAGGCGCTCGAGAATGTCCTGGCGACCGGCGAGGATCGCACCGGCATCGGCTGCGGCATCCGCTGCGTCGGTCGAGTCGGTGACATCGTCGGCGTCGCCCCGGGGGCCGAAGCCCAGCGATCGAACCAGGGCCTCGACGCGGGACCGGACCGTCGGATAGGACAGACCGAGCTCGCGCTCCATGTCGCGGAGGTTCCCGCGGGACCGGAGGAAGCTCTCGAGCAGGGCCAGCTGCTCGCGGCTCAGGCGACCGAAGCGGCCGACGCTGAAATCCCCCTCGAGGGTCGTACCGCAACTCCGGCAGTGCAGGCGCGTGACGGCCAGTTCACCGGAGCAGACGGGGCAGGTGGAGATGACATCGTGCGGCATGTGCGGTGCGACCTCGTGCGGTTGTTGACGAGGTTATCGCACAAGCGCTTTCACTTTGTCAATATTCAATTTCACTTTTCGAAGTCGACACTGCGTATCAGCTCGAGCTGCGCTGATCAACGCCACCGTAGCACCGACGGTCGCCACCAGGTCCTCGGGTCGGAGGGAGACCTGAAGCCCGCGTCGACCGGCCGATACGAACACGCGCTCGAGACTCGCCGCAGGCACGTCGAGGACCACGCGCATCCGCCGGGTCGTGGCAATCGGGCTGATGCCGCCAACGAGGTAGCCGGTCGCCCGCTCCGCATCGGCCGGCTCGGCCATGACGGCCCGACGGGCACCGACCGCAGCGGCGAGCCGCTTCAGGTCGAGCGATCGGCTCGTCGGCACGATCGCAAGCGTCAGGGCCCCGTCAGCGGCAACGACCACCGTCTTGCAGACCCAGGACGGGTCGACGCCAGAGCGTCGGCGGCTTCGAGTCCATAGTTCGGTCGATCGTTCCGCGCCGCTCCGTGGCGCTCCGTGGCGGCGTACGCATGGAGCTCGTGTGGGATGCCTGCCTTGCGTAGGGCGGCGACGGCTCGGGTCCCGGTTGCGCTCACCGGGGCATGCTAGCGGACCAAATTCGCACGGGCAGGCCTGCTATCCGGTATCCTCGCGCCGCCCGGTTCACGTCCCGGCGCTTGAGGCGCGGACGAAGAAGGCGGGAAGATCTGGAGAACCTTTGACCTTCGATACGCTCGGCCTGTCGGCCGATCTCGTCCAGATCGTGGCTGAAGAGGGCTACACGGAGCCCACGCCTGTACAGGCGGCCGCGATCCCCCACGTACTGGCCGGACGCGATGTCCTGGCCGCGGCTCAGACCGGCACTGGCAAGACCGCCGCCTTCGTGCTGCCGATCCTCGACCGCCTGCGCAAGCACGCCAACACCAGCTTCTCGCCGGCGCGGCATCCCGTTCGGGTCCTGATCCTCGTCCCGACTCGCGAGCTCGCGATGCAGGTCGACGAAAGCGTCAACACCTACGGCCGGACCGTTCCGCTCCGGCCGGCCGTCGTCTACGGCGGCATCCCGATCGAGCCCCAGATCAAGGAGCTGCGCGGGGGGATCGAGATCCTCGTGGCCACGCCGGGCCGACTGCTCGATCACGTTGGACAGAAGACGGTGAACCTGGGCCAGGTCGAGATCCTCGTCCTCGATGAGGCCGACCGGATGCTGGACATGGGCTTCCTGCCCGATATCCGCCGGATCATCGAGCTGCTCCCGCCCCAGCGCCAGAACCTGATGTTCTCGGCCACGTTCTCCGATGACATTCGGCGCCTGTCCGGTTCGATCCTCAACCACCCCGAGGTGGTCGAGGTAGCGGCACGGAACACGGCCGCCGAATCCGTTCGCCAGCTCGTCTATCCAGTCGATCGGGACCGGAAGGAAGCCCTACTGGCCCACCTGATCGCCAAGGAGGACTGGCGCCAGGTGCTGGTCTTCACCCGAACCAAGATCGGCGCAACGCGCCTGGCGACCTACCTGGACCGGCGCGGACTCGAGGCGGTGGCGATCCACTCGGATCGATCCCAACCGGAACGTACCCGGGCGCTCGAATCATTCAAGACCGGGGCGATTCGCGTCCTCGTCGCGACCGATGTCGCCGCACGTGGCCTTGACATCGAAGACCTGCCCCATGTCGTCAACTTCGAGCTTCCGTGGCAGGCGCAGGACTACATTCATCGGATCGGGCGGACCGGCCGGGCCGGCGCGACCGGTGATGCCGTCAGCCTCGTGTCGATCGATGAGACCGATCTCCTGCGTGGTGTCCAGCGGCTCCTGAAGATGGCGATCCCGTGGACCGTCGAGGAAGGGTTCGTGCCGGATCGCAACGCGGAGCCGCAGCCGCTCCGTGGGGGTACATCGGAAAGTCGGCCAGCTCGCGGTCACCACTACGCCCATCGAAGCGATACACGGCCGAACTCGAGGCCTGCTCCGCGCCGGTGATTGATCGCGCGGCCGTCGCCGGCGACCAGCGTCAGCCGGCGACCAGCTTCAGCCGGCGCCCACCGGCTGGACGAATACGGCGCCCGGGAAGTAATAGCCCAGGTCAATCGATGCCAGCACCCGCTCGACCGCGTAACGATTGACGAACGCGTGACTGCGTTCCACCTGGCCCCCATCCGCGTTCGCAATCAGGGACAATCGGACGTCCCGGATGAGGATGAACGCGCCACCGGGCCGGGCGAGCGCTCGGCCGGGATCGAACCCCGGCATCGTCGGCAGCGCGCCGGTGACGGTGTACGGACCAAGGGCGAGTTCGACGTCATGCCAGGTCGCGTGAATCGGCAGGTCATGACCGTCGGCCCAGAGGACGAGGACGTCGTCCGTCGGCAGTCGCACCTGCCCGCGGCGCTCGACCGGACCGCCGGCAAGGGGGTGCCATGTCGAGCGATCGACGTCGACGCCTGTTGTGGCTCCGGTCATCGCAGCGAATTCCGGCAGGCTGTTCATGGACCCGCGAACCACGCCATCAGCTGTGAAGGCTTCGACCTGATGCATGAGCGCATTCTCCCGACTGAGCCCTGATCCTGGGCGCTGCCCGGTGGGAGCGGAAGAGGCGGGAGTACCAGACTGGTCGCAAGTCGTACCGATTTCGCCCCGATTGCGGTGCCCGCAGGCACCGTCCTGCGGCCCGTTGACGCCCGCGTCAATCGAGTCGGGGGCGCGGATGGAACGATTGTGGAGCCACCACGGCAAGCAGGGCCTCAAGCACGGGGGTCGGATCGAAGCGACTCTCATTTGTCAGGACGGTGATGGCAATTCCCAGATCGGGGAACCAGCGCATGGCACTGCGAGCGCCGACGAGCCGACCCGAGTGCCCGATTGCCGTGCGTCCATTGATCTGGAGCACCTGGACCCCGAGACCATAGGGGTAGCCTGGCCGAAGCTTCGCCGTCGCCGCCGCGTCCGCGACCATTGCGCCAACCAGGTCCTCGGGAATGACGTCGCCGCTGTACAGCGCACGCGCCCACAGGGCGAGGTCGCCCGAACTGGCAGCCACCGAACCGGCCGCGCCGGCTGCCGTGGTGATCGCCGTGAACGGTCGGACATCAGTGCCGTCGGTAATATCGATGGGCCTGGCCGCCAGCGCCACGGAGCTGTAGCGATAGGCGGTCGGCATCTCAGCGGTCGGCGGCTCAACCCCCTGATAGGTGATGGTCCGCAACCCGAGTGGTTCAAGGAATCGGGTTCGATATTCCTGGGCCAGGGTTCGACCCGTGAGTCGCTCGGCAATGAGTCCGAGCAGGACGTAGTTGGTGTTGGAGTAGTGGTAACCGGCACCGGGAAGGCCTACGGATCGGCCCGCATAGGCGAGTGCCCGTTCGGGTGTCCAGACGGCGGTCGGTTCCGCCAGGACCGCGACATCGAGCTTCTTGTCCACGAGGAAGTCACCGAGCCCGCTCGTATGGTCGAGCAGCTGGCGGATCGTGATCCGGGGATCGATCGGCTTCGCGCCGACGATGACCCCCGGCAGGAGTGGGGACGCTGGCGCATCGAGTCGCAGGCGACCTTCACCAACCAGCGCCAGGATCTCGGCCGCGAGAAATGTCTTGCTGACCGATGCGAGTGGAAATGGCGTCTGGGGCGTCAGCGGACGGTTGGTCGCAAGATCGGCGACGCCGGACACTCCGGTCCACATTCGCCCGTCGGGAAACAGGATGCTCGCCGAGAGGGCCGGCGCCGCGAGGCTGGCGCGGCCCTGGTCCAGCACCACCTGGAGGCGATCGCGGACACCGGTTCGATCGATGGCGGCCGGGATGTAGGGGCTGTTCGGGCGGAGGGATGGACCTTGCGCGTCCGTCGGTACTGCAGACGGCGCGATCGACGACCCGGCGCCGGTCCCCGTTGCGGCCGGCGTCGACGATGGGCCGAGGCCGACGGCATCGCGCAGCTCCGGAACGCCGACCAGCGCACCGCCGGTGGCGACGACGGCGAGAAGGAGCAGCCCGAGCACGAAACGACGACGAACGGCGATGTCCCTGGCCTCCCCGGCGGCGTGACGGTAACGGTGCGACGATACCCCGGCCCGGCGTGTGACCGGAAACGCATGATGGCGGAGGTCTGATTGGCACCAGAACGCGGCGCGGGTCCACTACTCAGATCGGTCGGCTTGCTTCCCGATGGGCCTGTCCTGTGGGGGCGCCCGCTCACCAGCCGCGCTACGGGCGTCTACATCGTGGAACTCGCCGAACCAGTCACCCGGGCCCCGATCGAGATGGACCGGATCGGTCGCTGGATCGAGCGACTCCCGGACCTCAAAGTCGACGCAGTACGACCGACCGGTCGGATGCTCCTCGCGAGGCTGTCATCGCTCTGGCTGCCCTCGGAAACAATCCTGTACGTCGGTGCCACCACCGGGAGCGTCGGGGGCCGCGTCCTGGCAATGGCCCACCACGTCCTTGGCGACCGCCGGCCCCATCCCGATGGCCAGTGGCTCCACACGCTGGTCGGCATTGAACGGACCCGGGTCTGGTGGGCCGAGACCGATGCGACCGAGGAATACCTCGATGCCATCTTCGAGAAGTTCGCAGAGGGCGCCGCGGAACGAGCGGGGCTGCCCGGCGGCCTCATCGAGGGCCGGCCTGAGGGCGCGACCCTGATGCCCTGGGCGAACACCCGCCGACAGACCGGCGAGCGCCAGGTGCACGGGATCACGGGCGCCTACGTTCCCGATGACCGCGAGCCGGTCGTTCCGACCCACGTCGTCGAGGTGCCGGCGGGCGACGCCGACGGAGCCCAGATCGAGGCACGGGGAACCGGGACTGCTCGACGCGGGTTGCGGGCGGGAGGCCTGCCCCCGCCGACCGCTGCCAAACCGGTTCGTGAGCGGCCCTCGGCTGCCCGGCGAGCCACCCCGACCACGCCATCGACGCCGGCGCGACGTGACGCGGCTGCCCGTGCCGCCCGGATCGAGGCCGTTCCCATGACCGCCGAGGCGATGGTTCGGTTGGAGACGGAACTCCACGAACTCACCCAGATCCGCCGTCCGGGCGTCGTAGCCCGGATCAAGGCGGCCCGTGAGCACGGCGATCTCAAGGAGAACGCGGAGTACCAGGCGGCGCGGGAGGAGCAATCGTTCATGGAAGGCCGGGTCCGCCTGCTCGAGGAACGTAAACGGCACGCGGTCATCGTCGAGGACGTCGTGACCGGTCGTGTTGCGCTCGGGTCCGTGGTGGTCGTCGAGAGCGACGGGGAAACGTTCACTTACTCCATCGTCGGAACCACGGACGCAGATCCGTCGGCTGGCCGGATCAGTACCTCATCGCCGGTTGGGGCTGCGCTCGTCGGCGCCGTCGCCGGGGCCGAGGTGGAAGTTCGAACCCCGCGTGGGGCGGCGACGTACCGAGTTGTCGAGGTTCGGTAACCTGCGCCCGATTGGCCGATCACGGGAGACACTGACCGCGTTCGTCCTAGTGAACGAGGATGCAGATCCTCACGACATTCGCCATCCGGACAAGATCCGGGTTCGATGGCGAGGTCCTGTTCCGGATCGATCCGGCCGCTGCGACGACCGTCGTGCCACACGTCGGGAAGCTACCCAAGGGCAGCTACTTCTTCGTGTGTGACGTTCATCCGGCCATGGCGGGAACGGTCTTCGTCTACTGAGGGTGTGGGCCGTCGAGTGGCTCGAACAGACCCGGCGTCCCGCCCGCGTGCCAGAAGACGACGCGCCGGCCATCCCAGCGTCCTGACCTGACCCCTTCGACGAGGCCGGCGAGCGCCTTCGCGGTGTAGATCGGGTCGACGAGGATCCCCTCGGAACGGGCAAGAAGCGCTGCGGCCTCGTCCGCGGCGGCCGTCGGGACCCCATAGCCGGCACCGAGCTGACCCGGATCGAGCAGGATCTCGTCCTCCGCCACAGCCCGGCCGAGTCCCCGCCCGAGGTCGGCGAGCGTGGCGGCAATCGCCGGGCGCAAATCCTCGTCCGGTCGCGCCACGAGGACGCCGTGGACGGTCGCCGCGTTGCCTTCCGATCGGATCCCGGCGAGGAGGCCCGCCTGGGTGCCGCCCGTGGCCGAGGGCAGGACGACGACATCGGGCTTGGCCTGCGCCACAGCCGCCTGGGCCAGCAATTCCTGCGCAGCGAGCACCTGGCCCCAGGCCCCGGGCAGTCCCGTGCCGCCGACGGCGATGACATAGGGCCGTCCCCCGAAACCACGGACCGCATCGGCAGCCGCGAGCACCGCCGATTCCCGAGCTGCGCGGTCCGCCGTCGGGAGTTGCGTGACGTGGGCGCCGAGCATCGTCTCGAGCGCGGCCGCCGGACTGCGCCGGCCCGGGTCGACGGCATCGGCCGGTGGGCCCGACAGTACGAGATGCACGGCAAGGCCCGCGTGTGCGCCCGCCGCCGCGGTCAGGCGACAGTGGTTGGACCACCGGCGGCCGGCCGTGATCAGGGTATCGGCACCATCCGCCAGTGCCGCTCCAACGAGGAACTCGAGGTTGCGGAGCTTGTTTCCGCCGAAGGCGAGAGGCAGGAGGTCCTCGCGCTTGATCCACAGCTCCGCGCGGCCGCCGAGCGCCCCCTCGAAGCGTTCGAGACGGTGGAACGGGCTGGGCTCCGCGAACAGGCGGTGCCGCGGCAGCGCGGCGATCACGGGGTGCATCGATCGATGGTAGCCGGTGCCACGTCGCTATCATCGGCCGATGGCCATCCGCATCACCCCCGAGCAGCGACAGACATCGGTCGGTCAGCACGCCGACATGGAGCGATCCATTGCCGTCTCGATTGGACACATCGGGTCCGTGAACCTGTACTCCTCGATGGTCACGACCGAACCGGGAGCGCGCACGCGGATCCATCACCACGGTCCGTGCGAGACCTCGATCTACATCGTCTCGGGCACGGCCCGGTTCACCTTCGGACCGACCGGCGTCGAGGACACATTCGACGCCGCGGCCGGCGATTTCGTGTACATCCCAGCCGAAGAGATCCACGTCGAGGAGAACGCTTCGTCGGTCGACCAACTCGTCGTTGTCCTTACCCGGAACTGCCCGCAGTCACACGTCGTGTACCTCGATGGCGGCGGGGACGGCGGCACGCCTCCACCGCCGCACTGACGACGTCCGTGGCCAGCCTCCAACCGGAAGACGCCGAAGCGAGCCCCGTGGACGTGCTGTGGGCGCGTCGATCGCTGCCCGATCTGCTGGCCGAACAGGACCTGATCGGCGTCGAGGAGCGGCCATTCCCGAACGACGGCTGGTCCGGCTCGGTGCTCACCGTGCTGGAGGATCGGGGCCGACGATACGTGCTGAAGCGAACGTCGGCTGCCCGGGACTGGATCGTTCGATCGACCCGGGATTCATTGATCCGGGAGGCGGTGCTGGCCGCGGGACCGGATCCGTTCCGAGCGCCACTGCGAACGGCCCACCTCGGCGCCGCTTCAGACAAAATCGATGCGAGCGACGACCCGGCCGCGGTAGCCGGTCCCGTCGCCGTGATCCTCATGCCCGACCTCTCCGGGGCGCTGCTCCACTGGAACCAGGGAGCCGGCGACGGCAGTGGTGCGGCGATCAACGACGAAACGCTCGATCGGGTGCTGGCGGCCATCGCCGAGCTCCATGCCCAGCCATGGAGCCAGCGCCTCCCGACGGACTGGCCGTGGTGCCCGGACCTCGAACGGGTCACGTTGCTGACACGCCCGTCGGCGGAGCGCTACGCAGCCGAGGGGGTCTGGGTCGGCGGTAGGTTCCTCGAGGGTTGGGACGCCTTCGCGCGCGCGGCACCGCCGGCGGCCCGTGACCTCGTGGCGGACCTGTCCAGGGACGTGCAGCCACTGCTCGACGCCCTCACTGGCCTTCCGCGGACAGGACTCCATGGGGACCTCAAGCTGGCCAATGTCGCGCTCCACCCAACGGGCGAGGCGTCGTTCATCGACTGGCAGATGACGGGTGTCGGGCCGATCGCGCTGGAGCTCGGCTGGTTCCTCGCGGCCAATGTCGCGGACCTTCGGGACGGACCGGATCGGGTGCTGGACCGGTATCGAACGGCATTGGGGACCGCAGGTGGCGACGAGGTGATCGGCGACTGGGAGGCCCAGCGCGATCTCGCCCTGATCGTCGGCCTGTTGCTCCGCGGCTGGCGCAAGGGCCTCGATGCCGAAGGCGGCCTCACCCTCCCAACAGGTGTACCCGCCCGGGACGACCTCGCCTGGTGGAGCGCTGCCGCGATCGAGGCTGCAGCCCGAAGACTCTAGGCGGCCCCAATGAGCACCGAGCCGAGCACGGGCTACGATGGTGGGCCCCCGAACCACCCTGAGGAGCATCCCAATGACCAGACGCATCATCACCGCGCCCGACGTCGTGCCGTCGGCCATGCCGTTCAGCCAGATCGTGGAGGCGAACGGATTCGTGTTCCTGGCCGGCCAGTGCGGGGACGTACCGGGCAGCGCAGGTGCCGTTCCAGGTGGAATCAAGGCCGAGACGCGTCAGATGCTCGACAACGTCGGGCGGCTGCTCCGTGCCGCGAACCTGGACTACAGCGACGTCGTCCAGTCCACCGTCTACCTGAGGGACTTCGCGGACTTCGCGGACATGAATACGGTCTACCGCGAGTGTTTTCCGGTGGATCCGCCGACGCGCGCGACCGTTGGCGTCACTGGCCTCGCGGCTGACTTCCGGGTCGAGATCGTGTGCGTCGCGGCTCGCCGAAGCTGAGCTCCGCCGCTACTCGCCGAGCGGCGTTCCCCCGACGCGGAACTCGTCCAGGGCGATCGTCTGCCGACCGGGCGTGCCGACCGTCTCGATGGCGATCGTATGGGTCCCCAGTCGGTTGAAGGTGTGGCTGAAGATCGACGCCTTCGAGTTGAAGTGGCGCGCATAGACATCGACCGTGGCCACCAGGACATCGTCCAGGTAGACATTGGCCTTGCCGCGCGTCGGCCCCACCGGCCCGATCCAGGTGATCGACGTCCCGTGGAACGTGAACCAGGCCGTGGTGCCCTTGTCGATCGCGTAGCGGACCATGCCGCCGTTGTAACGGGCGAAGACCGCCTGTCCCCAGCCACCCGAGAAGTGGACGTAACGGCTCGCCTCGTCGAAGATCTGAATCGGGACCGCCGCCGGTTTGGCCACCTTGGCCACCGGGGCAACCTTGGCCGTCTTCGACGGGACCCAGGTCGAGTTCATGAGCCCGATGACCTTGTCGACGTAGCTCCGCGAGAAGGTCGACCACTGCGCGGGGTTCCGCTCCCCATCCCCGGTCAGCCACCAGTGGGCAACCGACGGCCAGTTGCCGAGCCAGTTGTAGAGCGCCGTCAACTTGTGGCGCGCGACGTAATCCTGATTGCGAGGCGTCGGGGCCGCTGCCGCGTTGCCGAGGTAGCGAAGGGACCATGAGGCCCAGTTGGCAGGCATGATCTGATACTTGCCGATGGCGCCGGAGGTCGTGTTGATGGCGTCGTAGCGCCCATTTGATTCGATTGCCCCGAGGGCGGCCATGAACCGGGTGATCCTGGGCGGATCAGCAGCCTGCGTGGGTCCCGGAACGACCAGGACGACGAGCATGAGGGCACTGAGCGAGGCTGCGGCGACCGCTCGAAGGCGGCCGGACACGTCGGGCAATAAGTCCTCCTCCAAGAGGCGTTGCGAACCCGGAGAATAGCCGTCGCGGTCGGCCGAAGCAAACGACAACCTCCCGGCCCTCGGTGGGCATGCGGCTGGGCGTCAGCCTTCGATCGAGGCCAGGAAGGCGGCGACCCGATCCAGGACGTCATCGAGCACGGGCTTGAGCCCATGCCCAAGGCGCGGATAGGTCACCAGTTCGGCCCGCGGGAGCAGCGCAACGGCGGCCCGCAGGAGCTCGATCTTCGCGAAGGGATCTGATTCACCGGAGAGCAGGAGGACCGGGCAGGTGATCCTTGGCCAGTGCGCGATCCGCGCCTCGGTTCGCTCCGGCGATCCCGGCGGGTGGAGCGGATACGAGAACAGGACGAGCGCGCCGTAGTCGGTTCCGGGTTCCGCTGCCGCAAGACTGGCCACGCGGCCACCGTAGGAGTGCCCTCCCGCGCCGACATCGGATGCCGGCCCATCCGGGACGGTTGCTCGCCAGATCGGAACGACGTCCTCGGCGCGACGTTTTGGGAGATCGACGGCCGAGGCGGCAATCCCGCGTGCCTCGAGGCCTCGCACGAACGGTTCCATCGACGCGGCATTGCCGCTTGCCCCATGGCCAAGGTGCAGTCGGATCGGCATGGGTTCAGGGTACTGTCCCGGGCCGTATCCTCGTGTCGGTGAGCGACATCGGACGATGCCCCTGGGGTGACGACGCGGGGGAGCCACGCATGCAGGCCTACCACGACGACGAGTGGGGCGTTCCTGTCACCGACGACCGCGAACTCTTTGAGCGCCTCATCCTCGAGTGCTTTCAGGCCGGCCTGTCGTGGCGGACCATCCTCAACAAGCGCGAGGCATTTCGTGCCGCGTATCGAGGCTTTGACCCGGTTACGGTCGCGGCGTTCGACGACGTGGATCGGGGCAGGCTCATGGCCGATGTCGGGATCGTCCGCAATCGGTCCAAGATCGATGCGTCGATCGGCAACGCGACCGCATTCCTCGCTGCCGCGGCCGAGTTCGGTTCATTCGATGCATACCTGAAATCGATGGTGCCGACTCCGCCGACGAGGCTCGAGCGAGCGGCCTCGATGGGCGACATCCCGGCAACGACCCCCATTTCGGATGCGCTGTCGACCGACCTTCGACGCCGCGGCTTCCGCTTCGTCGGATCAACCATCGTCTATGCCTTCATGCAGAGCGTCGGCCTGGTCGACGATCATCTGGCGCGCTGCTTCCGCTACCGGGGCGATCCCGGCTGACCCGGGCCAGGGCCGGCTCACTGCGCCCCGCGGCCCCGCGTCCGCTTGACGTTCGCCTCGTCAGAGCTCGCGGCGCTGGAGCGAGTACGCGGCGAGGGACATCACGAGGATCATCCAGACGACGGTCCAGATGAGGAACCCGAGCGTCGGTGGGGTCGTGGCGAAGAACGGGTTCGCCTCGGCAAGCGGGTTCCCCGCGGCCGCCGCGACCACGATCCCCGGCTCAAGGCCGAAGATCACGCCGCGCCACAGACCGTCGGTCGGCAGGATCGCCCGGCCAACCTGGCCGACGATCTCGAGGTTCACGCCCGGGTTGTTGGCCGTGATCGCGATCCCCACCCGCTCGATCGCGCCGGAGGCCCAGGAAAGGCCAAACACGACCACGGAGATGGCTCCTGCACCGATGGGCGGGAGGCGCGTCGACAGGAGCAGGCTGAGGGACAGGACCACCAGGCCTTCGGTCGCGAGGTAGACCAACGGTCCGATGATCGACGGCGGCGTGTACCCGGAGACGCGGCTCACGACGAGGATCGCCATCAGGGCGGATCCCGCGCCATACGCCACGAGCACGACCGCGAGGCCGAGCCATCGCCCGAGGAGGTACGACGAACGCCGGATCGGACGCGCGAGGAGGGCCAGAGCAATCCCCGATTCGATGTCGTTGGCGACCGCCGGGGCGCCCAGAAAGGCCGCGGTCATCGCGAGGACGAAACTGAACTGAAACGCGATGAAGATCAGGATCTGGGAGACACCCAGCTGGATCGTCAGTTCGGACGTCTCGGAAGCACGGGCGATCGAGACGAGGCGATCGATTCCCCAACCGGTGAGGGCGACGGCCAGGACCGCCAAAAGAACCAGCACCCAAAGGATCCGGCGGCGCGCCGCTTCGCCGATCGTCAGGCGCGCGATGGCGATCACGCGACCGACTCCGGCCGATTCCCACGCACGAGCGCAAGGAATCGCGCCTCGAGTGACTCCCGGCCCGATGCCACCTCGTGGACGCGCACGCCCATCGCCACGAGGCCTGCGACGACGTTCGGTACCTGGTCGGCGGACAGGTCCTTGATGAACAGGTCACGGCCATCGAACCTCGTCGGGCCGAAATGGTCGAGGCTCGCGATCCCTGCAGGTTCCAGCCCCTCGACCCGGATGCGCGTCTCATGGGCGCCGAGGACCTCGGCGAGCGATCCCTCGGCAATCACCGCGCCGCGGTCGACGATCGCAAGCCGATCGCAGACCTGCTCGACCTCCGTCAGGAGGTGCGAATTCAGGAGGACGGCCGCTCCCCGATCACGCGCGGTTCGAAGGATCCCGCGGACATCCATCCGACCGATCGGGTCGAGCGCGGAGGTCGGCTCATCGAGGATCACCAACGCGGGATCACCGACGAGGGCGACGCCGATGCCGAGGCGCTGCTGCATGCCCTTCGAGAACCCGCTGACCGAGGTATTGCCGCGCTCGGACAGGCCGACCAGCTCGAGAACCGCATCGAAGGCTCGGCCACGCCCGTTCTGCGGCATCCCGATGAGGTCGGCATGCAGGTTCAGGACCTCCCGCGCCCGGAGCCACGGCTGGAACCGGAACAATTCGGGGAGATAGCCGATCCGACGCCGGGCCTCGCGGTCCCCGAGCGGCTGCCCGAGGACCGTCCCGCGCCCGGCCGTCGGCCGGGCAAGACCGAGGAGCAGCTTGACGGCGGTCGTCTTGCCGGCCCCGTTCGGGCCGAGAAAACCGAAGATCTCGCCGGGTCGGACCGTCAGGCTCAGGCCGGCCAGCGCCTGGACGCGGCCGTAGCGCTTGCGGAGGTCCGCGACATCGATGACGAGGGCGGGCTCGATGTTCATTGCAGCGAAGATTCCTTGCGATCTTGGCGGGTCGGATCCATCGTGACACGCAAGCTGTCACAACGTAGGCGGAGGCTGGGCCCATGATCCTCATCGAACGCCCCTGCTGCGATACGCCAATGGCCATCGACCTGCCGATGCCGGACGTGCTCCGGTGCGATGACTGCGCCACGACATGGGACGTGGTCGACGCCCTCGCCGAGGAGGCGCTGCTCGCAGCCTGACTGGACATCGGCCGCGCCGTGGCGGCGCTACCATCGGCCAGTGGACACCTCAGCTCGACCACCGACGGACGAGGCCAATCTTCGCGCCGCGATCATCGCGGCCGGACGACGGCTCGGGTCACGCGGGCTCATCAGCGCAGGCGAAGGGAACCTCTCGATTCGCCTGTCGGGGTCAACCTTGCTGACGACGCCGACCGGCCGGCGGAAGGATGAGCTCGTGGCAGACGATCTCGCGACCGTCCCGCTCAACCCGGTGACCGGGCCCACACCCACCGGTTCCCCTCCGAGCTCGGACATCGCGATCCATCGAGCGATCTACACGGCACGACCCGACGTGCTGGCGATTGCCCATGCTCACCTGTCGGCATCAATGGCCCTCACCCTCGTGGGAGTAGCGCCAGACCCGCTCGCCCTCCCTGAGACCGCGCATCACCTCCCGGTCCTGCCGGTTGTGCCCTACGGGGCCATGGGCAGCGACGAACTTGCCCGGCGCGTGGCAGCGGCGTTCGGGCCGGCTGAAGGGCCTGTTCCAGTCGCCGTCCTCCTCGAACGGCACGGTGCGATCGCGGTCGGGAGTTCGCGTGATGGGACTGCCGCAGCCGTGGCCATCGCCGCCATGATCGAGGCCGTGGACCGCCTGGAACTGGTGGACGTCCTGTGCCGAACATGGCGAGACGCCGTACTGCTCGGCGCTGCCATTGGACGCGCCAGGTCGCCGGGACCCGCAGGACCCGCCGGAGCCTGATAGGCGGTCGATCTCAGGCGAGCACGGCTCGCGTGCCTGCCCGGCGCCAGCGGGGCGGGCGGTCTCCATCCGCCCTCAGGCCAGATCGAAACGATCGAGGTTCATGACCTTGGTCCATGCCGCCGCGAAGTCACGGACGAACTGTTCGCCGGCATCGCTGCTGCCATAGACCTCGGAATACGCCCGTAGCACGGAATTGGATCCGAAGACCAGGTCAGCACGCGTGGCGGTCCAGCGCACCTCGCCCGTCGCTCGATCCCGACCCTCGTACAGGGTTTCGGTATCCGCGCTCTCCTTCCACTCCATTGCCATGTCGAGGAGGTTCACGTAGAAGTCATTGGTGAGCGTCCCGGGACGATCGGTGAACACGCCATGCGGCGACCCGCCGCAATTGGCGCCAAGCACCCGCATACCGCCGACGAGGACGGTCATCTCGGGTGCTGTCAGGGTCAGCAGCTGCGCTCGATCGACGAGCAGCGCCTCGGCCGCCGCGGTCTGGCCGGCCCCCACGTAGTTCCGGAACCCGTCGGCCCGTGGTTCGAGCACCGCGAACGACTCCGCGTCGGTTTGCTCCTGTGCCGCGTCCGTACGGCCGGGTACGAAGGCAACCTTCACCTCGTGACCGGCACTCTTGGCCGCCTCCTCGACCGCGACGCAGCCGCCAAGCACGATCAGGTCGGCCAGGGAGACCCGCACACCACCAGTCTGCCCACGATTGAAGTCCGATTGGATCTGCTCCATCGCCTTCAGGACCTTTGCCAGCTCGGACGGATCGTTGACCGCCCAGTCCTTCTGGGGAGCGAGACGGATGCGAGCCCCGTTGGCCCCGCCGCGCCGGTCGGTGCCACGGAATAAGGCAGCCGAGGCCCAGGCGGTCGAGACCAGCTGGGAGACGGACAACCCGGACGCCAGGATCACGGCCTTCAGGGCGGCGATGTCTTGGTCGCCGATCAGCTCATGGTCGACGGCCGGAACAGGATCCTGCCAGATCAATGGCTCGGCCGGTACGAGCGGCCCGAGGTACCTTGAGATCGGTCCCATGTCGCGATGCGTCAACTTGAACCATGCCCGGGCGAAGGCGTCGGCAAATTCGTCGGGGTGCTCGAAGAAGCGTCGGGAGATCTTCTCGTAGGCCGGGTCGAACCGGAGCGAGAGGTCGGTCGTCAGCATCGTCGGCGCCTGGCGCTTGGCGGGGTCGTGAGCGTCCGGAACCGTGTCGGCGCCGGCCCCGCCCTTCGGGATCCACTGGTGCGCACCGGCGGGGCTCTTGGTCAGCTCCCACTCGTAGCCAAACAGGTTCTCGAAGAAGTTGTTGCTCCACTTCGTCGGCGTCGTGGTCCAGGTGACCTCGAGACCGCTGGTGATCGCGTCGCCGTCCTTGCCGCTGCCGTAGCTGCTCGCCCAGCCGAGGCCCTGGGCTTCGAGGGCGGCCGCTTCAGGTTCGGGGCCGACGTGGGTGGCTGGACCCGCGCCATGGGTCTTGCCGAACGAATGCCCACCGGCGATCAGCGCCACGGTCTCCTCGTCGTTCATCGCCATGCGCGCGAACGTCTCACGGATGTCGCGCGCCGCAGCCACAGGATCCGGGTTGCCGTTGGGGCCCTCCGGGTTGACGTAGATGAGGCCCATCTGGACGGCCGCAAGAGGATTGGACAGCTCCCTGTCTCCGCTGTAGCGCTTGTCCGCAAGCCACGCTTCCTCGGGGCCCCAGTCGGTGTCGTCGGGTTCCCATACGTCCTCGCGGCCACCGCCGAATCCGAACGTCTTGAACCCCATCGACTCGAGCGCACAGTTGCCGGCGAAGACCATGAGGTCAGCCCACGAGATCGTCCGACCGTACTTCTGCTTGACCGGCCAGAGCAGCCGGCGCGCCTTGTCCAGGTTGGCGTTGTCCGGCCAGCTGTTGAGGGGCGCAAACCGCTGCAGGCCGCGCCCGCCGCCGCCACGGCCGTCGCTGATCCGGTAGGTGCCGGCGCTGTGCCAGGCCATCCGGATGAAGAGCGGACCGTAATGGCCGAAGTCGGCCGGCCACCAGTTCTGCGAGGTGGTCATGACCTTGAGAATGTCCTGCTTGAGTGCCTCGAGGTCGATCTTCCCGAATTCGTCCGCGTAATTGAACTCGCCGCCCATGGGATCGGAGAGGGGGGAGTCGTGGTGGAGCTTCGCGAGGTTGAGCTGAGTGGGCCACCAGTCCCGGTTTGACCTGATAGCAGTGCGGTTCATGGGTTCCTTCCGATCATGGTCGGGATCACGGTGTCGTATGCTCATATGGTAGACCGTACCTTCGACGGGGCCCTCGTTCCGGGCACTTGGGGCTCGCGGGCTGGCCCGTCACGCCGGTCAACTCCTTGTCATTGACGCCGTCCATTGTCCGGCTCGGTCATGGGCAGGATCGCGTTTGGACCAGTTCGCCGCAGAGCGCGAGGCGGTAGTTTCAGGAAGAAGCGGCGACCTCGGCCGGGCTCGTCGGCAGAACCGGGAGCTCACGCCCGCCTTCGGCCAGCCAGCACGCAGCCTCGTGGCCCGCACCAACATCGAACAGCGGCGGCTCCTCGACCTTGCAGCGATCGAAGGCCAGTGGGCAGCGTGGATGGAATCGACAGCCGCTTGGGATCCGCGACGCGTCCGGCGTTTCGCCGACGAGGATCGTCCTCGCGGGAGCGTCGTCGGACGGTGGATCCGGCGTCGGAGCCACCGACACGAGCGCGGCCGTATATGGGTGCCGGGACTGCCGGATGACCTGGTCCGCCGGGCCGATCTCCATGATCTTGCCGAGGTACATGACCGCGATGCGATCGGCAATGACCCAGGCAAGCGACAGATCATGGGTGATGAACAGATAGGTCAGGCCGCGCTCCTTCCGGAGGTCGAGCATCAGCCGGAGGAGCTCGGTCCGGATCGAGACATCGAGCATCGAGA